>JBKBOI010000007.1:2160-26628 GCA_046294935.1 Rhodocyclaceae bacterium | reverse complement strand
GCTGTCACCCGAACAAATCGAAGGCTGGATACGCGCCGGCTTGGAAGTAGAACGGGTCTCGGTGGCCGGCGACGGCCGGCATTTCGAGGCGTTGATCGTCAGCCCGGCGTTCGCCGGCTTGAGCCGAATCGCGCGCCAGCAGCGCGTCAATGCGGTGCTGCGCGAGCATTTCGAGTCCGATGCTCTGCACGCGCTGTCGATGCGCTGCCTGACGCCGGAAGAATTCGCCGCGGCTTCCCGTGGATAAGCTGCTGATCGAAGGGGGCGTCCCCCTCGAAGGCGAGGTCTCCATTTCCGGCGCGAAGAATGCCGCGCTGCCGCTGATGTGCGCGGCGCTGCTTACGAGCGAGCCGCTGACGCTCACCAACGTTCCCCGGCTCAACGACATCGCCACGATGTCGAAGCTGTTGGCCCAGATGGGGGTCAAAATCACGCAGCAGAAAATCGGCGCTGGCGAGACGGCACCTGTGGCCGTCACGCTCGATGCCTCGAGCCTCGACAACCCGGTGGCGCCCTACGAGCTCGTCAAGACGATGCGCGCGTCGGTGCTGGTGCTGGGGCCGCTGACCGCGCGCTGCGGTGAGGCGCGCGTGTCCTTGCCCGGTGGTTGCGCGATCGGCGCGCGGCCGGTCGATCAGCACATCAAGGGCCTGGCGGCGATGGGTGCCGAAACCCGCGTCGAGCAGGGGTATGTGCACACCCGCGCGGCACGGCTGGCCGGCGCGCGGTTGTTTACCGACATGGTCACGGTGACCGGTACCGAAAACCTGATGATGGCCGCTTGCCTCGCGGAAGGCGAAACGGTGATCGAAAACGCCGCGCGCGAACCCGAGGTGGTCGATCTGGCGAATTGCCTGAATAGCATGGGCGCGCGCATCTCGGGCGCCGGCACCGATGTGATCCGCATCCAGGGCGTCGGGCGGCTGCATGGCGCGATGCATCGCATCATGCCCGACCGCATCGAGACCGGCACCTATTTGTGTGCGGCGGCGGTCACCGGCGGCCGCGTGCGATTGACCGGTACTTCGGCGAATCATCTCGATGCCGTGATCGACAAGCTGATGGATGCCGGCTGCGAGATCGTGCTGGAGCGCGACGCGATCCGTCTTGCGGCACCTGCTCGCCTCAAGGCGGTCTCCATCCGCACCGCGCCCTATCCGGCGTTTCCGACCGACATGCAGGCGCAGTTCATGGCGCTCGACGCGGTGGCCGAGGGCACGGCGGTGATCCGCGAAACGATCTTCGAAAACCGCTTCATGCACGCGGTCGAGCTGATGCGCCTCGGCGCCGACATCAAGATCGATGGCAATACCGCCTTCGTCACCGGTGTCGACGGGCTCGATGGCGCAACGGTGATGGCGACCGATCTGCGCGCTTCGGCGAGTCTCGTCATCGCCGGTCTCGCGGCGCGCGGCGAAACGCTCATCGAGCGCATCTATCATCTCGATCGCGGCTATGAACGCATGGAAGAGAAGCTCGCCGCGCTGGGCGCCCGCGTGCGACGGGTAAAATGAGCCGATGATCACCATCGCCCTCTCCAAAGGCCGCATCTTCGAGGAAACCCTGCCATTATTGGCTGCGGCAGGGATCGTGCCGAGCGAGAACCCGGAGACCTCCCGCAAGCTGATCATCGCCACCAACCGGCCCGACGTGCGCGTCGTCATCGTGCGCGCTGCCGACGTGCCGACCTATGTGCAGTATGGCGCGGCGGATCTGGGCATCGCCGGCAAGGATGTGCTGCTCGAGCACGGTGGCGCCGGGCTCTATCAGCCGCTCGACCTGAAGATCGCCCAATGCCGCATGTGTGTGGCCGCGCCAGCAGGCTTCGACTATGCCGCCGCGGTGCGGCGTGGCGCGCGTGTGCGCGTGGCGACCAAATACATCCACACGGCGCGCGAGCATTTCGCCGCCAAGGGCGTGCATGTCGATCTGATCAAGCTCTACGGCTCGATGGAACTCGCCCCGCTCGCGGGGCTGGCCGACGCAATCGTCGATCTGGTGTCTTCCGGCGGGACGCTGAAGGCCAACGGTCTCGTCGAGGTCGAAGAGATCATGCCGATTTCCTCACGCCTTATCGTCAATCAAGCCAGTCTGAAGATGAAGCGCGGCCTGTTGCAACCCGTCATCGATGCCTTCGCGAGCGCCATCCCATGAGCCAGACCATCCGCCGCCTTTCCAGCCGTGACCCCGAGTTCCTGTCGACCCTCGACGCGCTGCTCGCCTTCGACCATACCACCGACGAGGCCATCGAACGCACCGTCGCCGAGGTGCTCGCCCACGTGCGCACGCTGGGCGATGCCGCGGTGCTGGATTACACGCGCCGTTTCGACCGGCTCGAAGCGCGCGCGATGGCCGAGCTCGAGCTGCCTGTTGCCGAACTCGCCGCCGCCTGCACTGCGCTGCCCGCCGCGCAGCGCGAAGCGCTCAGTCAGGCGGCCCAGCGCATCCGCAGTTATCACGAGCGCCAGAAGATCGAATCGTGGGAATACCAGGAAGCCGACGGCACGCGGCTGGGGCAAATGGTCACCGCGCTCGACCGCGTCGGCCTCTACGTGCCGGGCGGCAAGGCGGCCTATCCGAGCTCGGTGCTGATGAATGCGATTCCCGCCAAGGTCGCGGGCGTTGCGGAGCTGATCATGGTCGTGCCGACACCGGGCGGGCAGAAAAATCCGCTCGTGCTCGCCGCCGCGCATCTGGCCGGTGTCGATCGCGTCTTCACCATCGGCGGCGCGCAGGCCGTCGCCGCGCTCGCCTATGGCACGCAGACGATTCCGCAGGTCGACAAGATCGTCGGTCCCGGCAACGCCTACGTCGCCGCCGCCAAACGCCGCGTCTTCGGCACGGTGGGCATCGATATGGTGGCCGGTCCTTCCGAGGTGCTGGTGATCTCGGACGGCTCGGGCGATCCGGAATGGACGGCGATCGATCTCTTCGCTCAGGCCGAGCACGACGAACTGGCGCAATCGATCCTGCTCTGTCCGGATGCCGGCTATCTCGACCGCGTGGCGGCGGCGATCGAGCGGCTGTTGCCGACCATGCCACGCAAGGACACGATCGCCGCCTCGCTCGCCGGCCGCGGCGCGCTGATCCAGGTATCCGATCTCGACGAAGCCTGCGTCATCGCCAACCGCATCGCACCCGAGCATCTGGAACTCGCGGTCGAGAACCCGCGCGCGCTGTTGCCGAAGATTCGTCATGCCGGCGCGATCTTCCTCGGCCACTACTGCTCCGAATCGCTCGGCGACTACTGCGCCGGGCCGAATCACGTGCTGCCGACCTCACGCAGCGCGCGCTTTTCCTCGCCGCTCGGCGTCTATGACTTCCAGAAGCGTTCCAGCATCATCGAAGTATCGAAAGCCGGCGCGCAGACGCTCGGTCCCATCGCCGCGACACTCGCGCATGGCGAGGGGCTGTTCGCCCACCAGCGCGCTGCCGAGCT
Source organism: Rhodocyclaceae bacterium (assembly GCA_046294935.1). Taxonomy (GTDB): domain Bacteria; phylum Pseudomonadota; class Gammaproteobacteria; order Burkholderiales; family Rhodocyclaceae; genus Sulfuricystis. Next base: position 23,189 of record JBKBOI010000007.1, on the reverse strand, counting down.
GCGCCTCAAGCGCTGAGAATCTCCCGCAGCGCCGCGATCAGCGTCGCGCATTGTTCGTCGCTGCCGACGGTGATGCGCAGAAACTGCTCGATGCGCGGCTGGCGGAAGTGGCGCACGATGATGCTGCGCGCGCGCAGCGCCTGTGCCAGCCGTTCCGCGTCGTGGCGTGGGTGGCGCGCGAAGACGAAGTTCGCTTTCGAGGGCAGCACCTCGAAACCGAGCGTTTCCAGCTCTCCGGTCAGGATCGTGCGCGTGCGCATCACGGCCTGGCGCGTCTGCTCGAACCATTCCCGGTCTTCGATCGCGGCTTGCGCACCGGCTTGCGCGACACGGTCGAGCGGATAGGAATTGAAGCTGTTCTTGACGCGGTTCAAAGCCTCGATCAGTTCGTGATGTCCGATCGCGAAGCCGACGCGCAAGCCGGCGAGCGAGCGCGACTTGGAGAACGTCTGCACCACCAGCAGGTTGGGGAAGCGATGCACCAGGGGGACGGCGGTCTCGGCACCGAAATCGACGTAGGCTTCGTCGATCACGACGACGGAATCCGGGTTGGCTTCGAGAAGCCGGACGATCTCGGCGCGTGGCAGGGCGCGCCCCGTCGGCGCGTTCGGGTTGGGGAAGATGATGCCGCCGTTGGGTTGGCGGTAATCCTCGATGCGCAGCGCGAAATGCTCATCGAGCGGCACGGCGCGGTAGTCGATGCCGTAAAGTCCGCAATAGACCGGGTAGAAGCTGTAGGTGATGTCGGGAAACAGGATCGGCCGATCGTGTTTCAGCAGCGCGGCAAAGATGTGCGCCAGCACCTCGTCCGAGCCGTTGCCGACGAATACCTGCTGGAGCGAGACATCGCCGAAGAATGCCGCGATCGCCTCGCGCAGCCGCACGCTCTCGGGGTCGGGATAGAGGCGCAAGCCCTCGTTGATCTCGGCCTGCATCGCGGCCAGCGCCCGGGGGCTCGGCCCATAGGGGTTTTCGTTGGTGTTGAGCTTGACGAGATTGGCAAGCCGGGGCTGTTCGCCTGGAACGTAGGGTTGCAAGGCGTGGACGGTCGCGCTCCAGAATCGGCTCATGGTGGCTAGGAAAGGTTGGGATGATGCAGCAGGATGGTATTATGCCCGCACGTCGAACGATTGCCGACCACTGCGATGCGCTCAGCCGAAATCTCCCGTAACACGCTGGAAACCCAGGTTCGCGTCCAGCTCGATCTGGATGGCAGCGGACGCTCGCATCTGGCCACCGGGATCGGTTTCTTCGACCACATGCTCGACCAGATTGCGCGTCATGGGTTGATCGATCTCACCATCGAGGCACGAGGCGATTTGCACATCGATGCGCACCACACCGTCGAGGATGTCGGCATCACGCTCGGCCAGGCGCTGGCGCAGGCGCTCGGCGACAAGAAGGGCCTTGCGCGCTATGGCCATGCCTATGTGCCGCTCGATGAGGCGCTCGCGCGCGTCGTGATCGATCTTTCCGGCCGGCCCGGGCTCGTTTTCGACGTCGAATTCACGCGTGCCCGGATCGGCGAGTTCGATGTCGATCTGGTGCGGGAGTTTTTCCAGGCGCTCGTCAATCATGCCGGCATCACGCTGCACATCGACGTTCTACGCGGCGCGAATGCGCACCATCAGGCCGAAGCGGTCTTCAAGGCCTTCGCCCGCGCCCTGCGCATGGCCGCAAGCCTCGATCCACGCACGGCGGGACTCGTTCCTTCGACCAAGGGAAGCCTCTAAGTCTTTTTCGCACCATTCCGATGAAAACCGTCGCAATCGTCGATTACGGCATGGGCAATCTACGCTCGGTCGCCAAGGCTATAGAGCATGTCGCGCCGGATGCCAAAGTCGTCGTCACGGCCGACCCGGCGGTCGTAGCCGCGGCTGGCCGCGTCATCGTGCCCGGCCAGGGCGCGATGCCCGACTGCATGCACGAACTCAATGCCCGCGGTCTCGCCGAGACCGTCGTGCAGGCCGCTGCGGAAAAGCCTTTCCTCGGCATCTGCATCGGCCTGCAAATGCTCTTCGAGCACAGCGAGGAAGGCGATGTCGCAGGTTTGGGCATTTTCCCCGGCCGGGTGCGCCGCTTCCCCGAAGCGGCGATGCACGACGCGGCGGGCGTGCGCCTCAAAGTGCCGCACATGGGCTGGAACCAGGTGCATCAGGCCAGCGCCCATCCGCTGTGGCACGGCATCGCCGATGACACACGCTTCTATTTCGTGCATGGCTACTATGTCGAACCAAAGCAGGCCGATATGATCGCCGGCACCACCGATTACGGCATCACATTTACCAGCGCCTGCGCGCGCGCTAACATTTTCGCCGTGCAGTTCCACCCCGAAAAGAGCGCGACGGCCGGCCTAAGGCTCCTCGAAAACTTCATGTCCTGGAATCCCTGATCCCGAACGAGTCTCCATCATGCTGCTGATACCCGCGATCGATCTCAAGGATGGGCATTGCGTGCGCCTCAGGCAAGGCGCGATGGACGATGCCACGGTGTTTTCCGAAGATCCGGCCGCGATGGCGCGCCACTGGATCGAAGAAGGCGCGCGCCGCCTGCATCTCGTGGATCTGAATGGCGCCTTCGCCGGCAAGCCGAAGAACGAAGCGGCGATCAAGACGATCCTGAAAGAGGTCGGCGACGAGATTCCGGTGCAGCTCGGCGGCGGCATTCGGGATCTCGACACCATCGAGCGTTGCCTCGACGACGGCGTCAGTTATGTCATCATCGGCACCGCCGCGGTGAAGAACCCCGGTTTCCTGCACGACGCATGCGTGGCTTTCCCCGGCCACATCATCGTCGGGCTCGACGCCAAGGATGGCAAGGTGGCCGTCGATGGCTGGTCGAAGATGACCGGCCACGACGTCATCGATCTGGCGAAGAAATTCGAGGATTACGGCGTCGAGGCGGTGATCTACACCGACATCGGCCGTGACGGGATGCTCACCGGCCCGAACATCGACGCGACCGTCAAGCTGGCGCGGGCGCTGAAGATTCCGGTCATCGCCAGCGGCGGCATTTCCAGCCTGCGCGACATCGAAGCGCTGTGCGCCGTCGCCGACGAAGGCATCATGGGCGCGATCACCGGCCGCGCGATCTACGAAGGCAAACTGGATTTCCGCCAGGCGCTGCTAGCTGCAGACGAATGCGCCGCGCAATGAACTGCCGCTGACTGCCGTCTTGCCAGCGCCGACTTTCCCCATGCTCGCCAAACGCATCATTTCCTGCCTCGACGTCAATGCCGGCCGGGTGGTCAAGGGCGTCAATTTCGTCTCTTTGCGCGATGCCGGCGATCCGGTCGAGATCGCGCGCCGCTATGACGAGCAGGGCGCGGACGAGATCACCTTCCTCGACATCACCGCCAGTTCAGACCAGCGCGACATCATTCTGCACATCGTCGAAGCCTGTGCGGAGCAGGTGTTCATTCCACTCACCGTCGGCGGGGGCGTGCGTGCTGTCTCCGACGTGGGCCGGCTGCTGCGGGCCGGCGCCGACAAGGTGAGCATCAACACCGCGGCGGTGCAGAATCCACGACTGATCGCCGACGCCGCGGCGAAGGTCGGCAGCCAATGCATCGTCGTCGCAATCGACGCCAAAGAGACCGCGCCCGGCAAATGGGAGGTGTTCACGCATGGCGGGCGCAACAACACGCATCTGGACGCGATCGAATGGGCGCAACGGGTGGCGAGCCTGGGTGCCGGCGAGATCCTGCTCACCAGCATGGATCGTGACGGCACGAAAAACGGTTTCGATCTCCGGCTCACCCGTGCCGTGGCCGATGCGGTGCCCATCCCGATCATCGCCAGCGGGGGTGTCGGCAACCTGCAGCATCTCGCCGACGGCGTGACGATAGGACGAGCGGATGCCGTGCTGGCGGCGAGCATTTTCCATTACGGCGAATACACGGTGCGGCAGGCCAAGGAATTCATGCGTGCCCAAGGGATCGAGGTGAGGTTGTGACTTGTAAGTGGTTGAATGAAATCAAGTGGGATGATCAGGGTCTCGTGCCGGTGATCGCGCAGGATGCGCGAAGCGGTGAGGTGCTGATGTTCGCCTGGATGAATCGCGAGGCGCTGGAAAAGACCGCCAGCAGCGGCCAGGCCGTCTATTGGTCGCGCTCACGCCGCAAGCTCTGGCACAAGGGCGAGGAATCGGGTCATTTCCAGAAGGTCGTCGAGATTCGCACCGACTGCGACAACGACGTCGTGCTGCTCAAGGTCGAGCAGGTCGGCGGCATTGCCTGTCACACCGGACGCAAGAGCTGTTTTTTCCAGCGCCTGGAAGAGGGCTGCTGGAATCCGGTCGAGCCCGTGCTCAAAGACCCCAAGGAGATATACAAGTGATCGATCTCGAAGTCATCCATCGCCTGCAACAGACCCTGGAGGCCAGGAAAGGCGCTGCGCCGGACACCTCCTATGTCGCCAGCCTGTATGCCAAGGGCACCGACGCCATCTGCAAGAAAGTCGCCGAGGAAGCCGCCGAGACCATCATGGCGGCCAAGGATGGCGACCATCTGCACCTGGTGCGCGAGACCTGCGACCTGTGGTTCCATAGCCTGGTGCTGCTGGCGCATTTCGGCCTCGGCGTCGATGACGTGATGAGTGAGTTCCGCCGCCGCGAAGGGATTTCCGGAATCGACGAAAAGAACGCAAGGAGCGCGAAATGAGTGACTGCATCTTCTGCAAGATCGTGCGGGGCGAGATTCCCTGCAAGAAGGTCTATGAGGACGAGGACATCCTCGCCTTCCACGACATCCAGCCGCAGGCGCCGGTGCATTTCATGGTGATTCCGAAGCGGCACATCGCCTCGCTGGCGGAGGTCGCCCCGACCGATGCGCCGCTGCTCGGCAAGCTGTTCGCCAAGCTAGGCGAATTGGCGAGAAGCCAAGGGCTGACGGACGGTTTCCGCACCATCGTCAACACCGGCAGGATCGGCCGGCAGGAGGTGTATCATCTCCACGTCCATGTCCTCGGCGGGCCAAACCCACTGGGCCCGATGCTGCCGCGCAGCTGATCCCGTACCACGGTGCCAATTGCCTCCGGGATGGATGACGGGGGCGGCGCAACGAATTCAACCATTTTCGGAGGGAACGCATATGGGAACCTGGAGCATCTGGCATTGGCTGATCGTGCTACTCATCGTGGTGCTGGTGTTCGGCACCAAGAAATTGCGCAACATCGGCCAGGACCTGGGGGGCGCGGTCAAGGGCTTCAAGGAAGGCCTGAAGGAAGGCACGACCTCGGGTGAAGCGACGAAGCAGGTCGAGCAGCAAGCCGGCGTCACGGTCGAGGGTGAGGCGCGCAAGGAGCAAAGCAAGTCCTGAACGTTTCTCCGCTGCCGTTTGGCCAGCGCCGAATTCATCGATCCATTGCCGTGTTCGACATCGCCTTCTCCGAACTGATGGTGATCGCCCTTGTGGGCTTGATCGTCATCGGTCCGGAGCGCCTGCCGCGCGTGGCGCGTACCATCGGCCATCTGCTCGGTCGCCTGCAGCGCTATGTCAGCGACGTCAAGAGCGACATCAGCCGCGAGATGCAGCTCGAAGAGTTGAAGCGCCTCCAGGCCCAGGTGGAGGAACAAGCGCGTAATCTGGAACGGCAAGTGAATGACCAGCTCAAGACCGTCGAAACCGAGCTCAATCAGTCTATCCTCGATTCCGCGGCAAAAAATGCCGTGGATGAATCGGTGGAGGCAGCAAAGCCCTTCACGCCGCCTCTACCGGCCGAATCGGCCACGGCGGCTGCAAGTCCCGCATCGACTTCGTCTTCGCGATCTTCGCCATCCGCTTGATGGAAGAGACCGAGCAAACCTTCCTCTCCCACCTGGTGGAATTGCGTGACCGGCTGATCCGCGCGCTGGTGGCGGTGATCGTCGTCTTTCTCGCGCTCGTCAATTGGGCGCGCGACATCTATTCGCTGCTGGCCGCGCCGATGTTGGCAGCCTTGCCGGAAGGCGGCCACATGATCGCCACCGATGTCGCCGGCGCGTTCTTCGTGCCGATGAAGGTGACGCTGATGGTGGCCTTCCTGATCGCGCTACCCTACGTGCTCTATCAGGCCTGGGCCTTCGTCGCGCCGGGTCTTTACCAGCACGAAAAGAAGCTCGCGCTACCCTTGCTGCTGGCCAGCGTCGTGCTGTTCTTCATCGGCATGGCGTTCGCCTATTTCATCGTCTTTCCCACTGTGTTTGCCTTCATCAACAAGTTCGCGCCAGAAGGCGTGGCGGTGATGACGGACATCGACAAGTATCTGTCGTTCGTGCTGACGACCTTCCTCGCCTTCGGCGTGACTTTCGAGGTGCCGGTGGTGGTCATCGTGCTGGTGCGCGTCGGCATCGTCGAGATCGCGAAGCTGAAGGAAATCCGCCCCTATGTGATCGTCGGCTGCTTCATCGTCGGTGCGATCTTCACGCCGCCCGACATCCTCTCCCAGTTCATGCTCGCGGTGCCGATGTGGCTGCTCTACGAACTCGGCATCGTCTTCGCGCGCTTCCTCGGCAAGCCGGCGCAAGACGAGCCCAAGCCCGATGCGCTCGCCTATCGTCCGCTCAGCGATGCCGAGATGAATGCCGAGCTCGACCGCGCCGAAGCCGAGTCGAACGTCAACCGTCAGCGGGACTGAAAAGCCCTACTCCCGGGGCGGGCGTGGACGCTTGCCAATCGTGATCTCGATGTCGATCGGCCTACCCTCGCGCAAGAGGCCGAATTTCGCCTTTTCTCCGGGCGGCAGCGCGGCGATCAGCTCCAGCATCGCCTGGGCGTCCTTGACCGGCTTGCCGGCCACCGAGACCAGGATGTCGCCGGCTCGCACGCCGGCCTTGTCGGCCGGGCCATTCTTCATCACCCCGGCGATCAGCGCGCCTTCCTCGCTTTTGACGCCGAAGGATTCGGCCAGATCGGCCGTCATGTCCTGCACCTCGACGCCGATCCAGCCGCGCGTCACCGTGCCGGTCTTGATGATCTGTTCCATCACGTTCTTCGCCAGCGAGACGGGGATCGCGAACCCGATGCCCATCGAGCCGCCGCTTTGCGAATAGATCGCAGTATTGATGCCGACGAGATGGCCGTTGCTATCGACCAGCGCGCCGCCAGAGTTGCCGGGGTTGATCGCCGCGTCGGTCTGGATGAAATCCTCGAAGGTGTTGATGCCCAGGTGCGAGCGACCGAGCGCCGAAACGATGCCATGCGTGACGGTCTGCCCGACGCCGAATGGGTTGCCGATCGCCAGCACGACGTCACCGACGCGCAGCGTATTGGGCGGCGCGAAGATGATCGGCGTCAGCGGCTTGTCGGAGGCGATCTTCAGCACCGCGAGATCCGATTCTGGATCGGTGCCGACCAGCTTGGCCTCGAACTTGCGGCCGTCGGGAAGCGCGACCTCGATCGCATCGGCCGATTCGACGACATGGTTGTTGGTCAGCACGAAGCCGTCCGCGGAGACCACCACGCCGCTGCCCAGCCCCGATTGGCGCTGCGGCTCGCCAAAGCGGTCACCGAAGAAACGGCGGAACAACGGATCGTCGATGAATGGATGCGAAAGAAGTTCCTGGCTGGTGTAGATGTGCACGACCGCGGGCAGCGCGGCGCGCGCGGCCTCGGCATAGCCCGCCAGCGTGCGCGCTTTTTCGCCTTCCGTCGCCTGCTGTATCGAGACCACCTGCGATGAGTCGAATCCGAAAGCGGGCCGTCGCGGCAGCCATTCCGGTTTCAGGGTTTGCACGACGAACACAGCCGCGACGCAGATCGTCACGGTCTGGGCGAAAATGAGCCACAATCGTTTCATGGACGAGAAAGGAGGGAAAATGCGGCGCGAGGAATTGACGGCCTATCTGGATGGCATGCTGGAGGCGGGATGTTTCCACGATTATTGCCCAAACGGCCTGCAAGTGGAAGGACGCGAGGAAATCCGGCATGTCGTCTGCGGCGTCACCGCCAGCCAGGCGTTGATTGAGGCGGCGATCGAACGCGGCGCCGATTGCCTGCTCGTGCATCACGGCTGGTTCTGGAAAGGCGAAGACGGCCGCATCACTGGATTCCGCAAGCGGCGCCTGCAGCGGCTGCTGGCCCATGACATCAACCTGATCGCCTACCACCTGCCGCTCGATGCGCATCCGGAGGTCGGCAACAATGCGCAGCTCGCGCTACGCTTCGGCTGGACGATCGATCGGCGTTTCGGCGAATACGAGCTGGGCTGCCGTGCCGTGTTGCCAGCGCCGATTTCCGCAGGCGAGATCGCCGCGCAGGTATCGCGTGTGCTGGGCCGGACACCGATGCTGGTCGGTGATTCCTCGCGCCCCGTGCGTACTGTCGCCTGGTGCAGTGGCGGCGCGCAGGGCTGGTTCGAGGCCGCGATCGTGGCGGGCGCCGAGCTGTTCATGTCCGGCGAGATTTCCGAGCAGACCACCCACCTGGCGCGCGAGTCCGGCATCGTCTATCTCGCCGCCGGCCATCATGCCACCGAGCGTTTCGGCGTGATGGCGCTTGGCGAGCATCTGGCCGAACGCTTCGGCCTTGCCTGTGAATTCGTCGACATCGACAACCCGGTCTAGGATGAAACGATGGCTTGAAACGGATGAAGCCGGTAAAGAATCGATTCGTGGGTGGGTGTCGGCCGCCGCTCTGTCGAGCCCACGGATCGTTCTCGACACGCTGCGCGAATGCATGGGCAAGAGGAGGCCTGACGTTGGCATGGCCGGCTGCGTCATGCGGCGCGTCAGGCGCCTTCGTGTTCGGCCAGCCGCCGCAGCACGAGAGGAAAGGCGCCGGTGAGGAAAGATGCGATGGCGGAAACGATCAACCCCCAGCCGGCCATCTCGTCGGCGAGCAGCGGATGGACATCCTCGAACAGGCCGGCGAAGACGGCGATGCCGGCCACGGCACACAAGGCGCCGAGGAGGGTGAAGACGACGAAGGTCCAGGGCCAATGGTGCGGCTTCATGCCTTCCTCAAATCGATGATGCGCTTCGCCTTGCCTTCAGAACGGGTCACGCCGCCGACGTCCAAGACCTCGATCTTCGTATTGATGCCGATCATCGCCTTGATGCGGTGGCGCAGTTCGCCTGCCGCGGTTTCGCGCAGGACGGTATCGTCGGCCAGTTCGGGCTTGAGCTCGACGCGCACGGTGAGATCGTCGAGATGCCCCTGGCGCGAGACGACGAGCTGATAATGCGGCGCGAGTGGCGGCGTCTTGAGGATCATTTCCTCGATCTGCGACGGAAAGACATTGACGCCGCGGATGATCAGCATGTCGTCCGAGCGGCCGGTGATCTTGCCGATGCGGCGGAAGCTGCGCGCGGTCGGCGGCAGCAGGCGCGTGAGATCACGCGTGCGGTAACGCACCACCGGCAGTGCTTCCTTGGTCAGCGAAGTGAAGACCAATTCACCCGGTTCGCCGTCGGGCAGCACTTTCCCCGTTTCCGGATCGATGATCTCGGGATAGAAATGGTCTTCCCAGATCGTCGGCCCGTCACGGCTCTCGATGCACTCGACCGCGACACCCGGGCCGATCAGTTCGGAAAGTCCGTACAGATCCATCGCGACGATGCCCAGGCGCGATTCCAGCTCTTTGCGCATCTCTTCCCCCCAGGGCTCGGCGCCGAAGATGCCGCGCTGCAGGGTCGAGGCGCGCGGATCGAGTCCCTGGCGCTCGAATTCATCGACGATGTTGAGCACGTAGGAGGGCGTGCCGACGATCATCGTCGCGCCGAAATCGCGGATCAGTTGCACCTGACGCTCGGTCTGGCCACCGGAAATCGGCACGACCGTGCAGCCGAGCCGCTCCGCGCCGTAATGCACGCCCAAGCCCCCGGTAAACAGCCCATAGCCATGGGTGATGTGGATGATGTCGCGCCGCGTGCCGCCCGCCGCGGCGATCGAGCGCGCCATGATCTCTGCCCAGGTGTCGATGTCGTTTCGCGTATAGGCGACGACCGTCGGCTTGCCCGTCGTGCCGGAGGAGGCATGCAGGCGCACGATGTTTTCCAGCGGCTCGGCGAACATGCCGAACGGGTAAGTCTGGCGCAGGTCTTCCTTCGTGGTGAAGGGGAATTTCGCCAGATCGTCGAGCGATTGCAGATCGTCCGGATGCACGCCGGCGGCGTCGAACTTGGCGCGGTAATGCGGCACGCGCTCATAGACGCGCCGCACGGTGGCTTGCAGGCGCGAAAGCTGCAGCGCGGCGATCTCGTCGCGGCTGGCGCGGGTGATATCGACGGTCATTTCGGGCGCAGGTCGATCACGCGCTTGGCCTTGCCGATCGAGCGCTCGATACTGCCCACCGCCTTGATCTCGACGTGCGTCGAGATGCCGACGTAGGACTTGATGTGGTGCTGCAGATCGTGGGCGATGAATTCTCTCTCCGGCGCGGTCAGCGTGGCGAATTCAGGCTTGATCTCGACGTTGACCGTCAGTGCGTCGAGGTGGCCCTCGCGCGTCACCTCGAGCTGGTAATGCGGCGAGAGCTTCGGCTGCTTGAGGATCAGCTCCTCGATCTGGCTGGGGAAGACATTCACGCCGCGGATGATCAGCATGTCGTCCGAGCGGCCGGTGATCTTGGCGATGCGGCGCATCGAGCGCGCGGTCGGCGGCAGCAGGCGGGTCAGATCACGGGTGCGGTAGCGGATCACCGGCAGCGCCTCCTTGGTGAGCGAAGTGAACACCAGCTCGCCTAGCTCGCCATCGGGCAGCACTTCGCCGGTATTCGGATCGATGATCTCGGGATAGAAGTGGTCTTCCCAGATCACCGGGCCATCCTTGCTCTCGATGCACTCCTGGGCGACGCCCGGCCCCATCACTTCCGAGAGACCGTAGATGTCGATCGCGTCGATCGCGAAGCGGCGCTCGATTTCCTCGCGCATCTGCTGCGTCCACGGCTCGGCGCCGTGAATGCCGATCTTCAGCGCGCTCTCGGCCGGATCGAGGCCCTGGCGCTCGAACTCGTCGGCGATCGCCAGCATGTAGGAAGGCGTCACCATGATGATCTTCGGTTTGAAGTCCTGGATCAGCTGCACCTGGCGCTCGGTCTGGCCGCCGCCGAAGGGAATCACCTGGCAGCCCAGTCGCTCGGCGCCGTAATGGGCGCCCAAGCCCCCGGTGAACAGCCCGTAGCCGTAGGAAACATGCACGCGGTCGCCGGGTCGCCCGCCCGCGGCGTAGATCGAGCGCGCCATCAGATGCGCCCAGGTGTCGATGTCCTTCTGTGTGTAGCCGACCACGGTCGGCTTGCCAGTGGTGCCTGAAGAAGCATGGATGCGGACGACCTTGTTTTCCGGCACCGCGAACATGCCGAAAGGATAGGTGTCGCGCAGGTCCTGCTTGGTGGTGAAGGGAAATTTCGCCAGATCGGCGAGTTCGTGAAAATCGTTCGGATGCACGCCCGCCGCATCGAACTTCGCGCGGATGTGGGCGACATTGTCGTAAGCGTGTTTGAGGGTCCAGGCGAGACGCTCGGTCTGCAAAGCGACGATCTCGTCGCGGCTCGCGGTTTCGATGGCATCAAATGCCTTCATCTTCTCTCTCCCTGAGTGCCTGCCAGCCATCGTGGGCCGGCGCAGGAACTTTATCATGGAGGCGGGCGCTAGAATCTTCTCACATGTGGGCGAGCGCCGAATACTGATGATATTGATAAGAAAATTCGAGTGGCGAATTAAATGCTATTATTTGTGCCCTGCAGCATGCGCCGTCTTTATCCATTCTCCGAGGATGATTTTTTATGAAGATCCACGAGTATCAGGGCAAGGAAATCCTGCGCAAGTTCGGTGTCGCCACCCCGCGCGGCTTTCCGTGTTTTTCGGTCGATGAGGCCGTCGAGGCCGCCGAGCGGCTGGGCGGCAGGCTGTGGGTGGTGAAGGCCCAGATCCACGCCGGTGGGCGCGGCAAGGGGGGCGGGGTGAAACTCGCCCGCTCGCTCGACGAGGTGAAAAGCCATGCATCGAGCATCCTCGGCATGCGCCTCGTCACGCACCAGACCGGGCCGGAGGGCCGCATCGTCAAGCGCCTCTTGATCGAGGAAGGCTCGGACATCAAGAAGGAATACTACGTCGCCTGCCTCACCGACCGCGCCACCCAAAAGGTCGCGATGATGGCTTCCAGCGAGGGCGGTATGGACATCGAGGAGGTTGCGGCCAAGACGCCCGAGAAAATCATCAAGGTGTTCATCGACCCGCTCGATGGGATTTCCGAGGCGCAGGCGTTGGAGCTTGCGCGCGGCATCGGCGTGCCGGAAGGCTCGATCCCACAGGCCGTCGATACCTTCAAGAGGCTTTATACCTGCTACATGGAGACCGACGCTTCCTTGGCCGAGATCAATCCGCTGATCCTGGAAGGCGATGGCAGCATCAAGGCGCTCGACGCGAAATTCAACTTCGACGACAACGCGCTCTATCGCCACCCCGAGATCGTCGCCTACCGCGACCTCGACGAAGAAGACCCTGACGAGATCGAGGCGTCCAAGTACGATCTGGCCTACATCTCGCTCGACGGCAACATCGGCTGCCTGGTCAATGGCGCAGGCTTGGCGATGGCGACGATGGACACCATCAAGCTCTTTGGCGCCGAGCCGGCCAACTTCCTCGACGTCGGCGGTGGCGCCACGGTCGAGAAAGTCACCGCGGCATTCAAGATCATGCTGAAGAATCCGAAGGTCAAAGGCATCCTCGTCAACATCTTCGGCGGCATCATGCGCTGCGACACGATCGCCACCGGCATCGTCACGGCGGCGAAGGAAGTGCATCTCGCGGTGCCGCTGGTGGTGCGCATGAAGGGCACCAACGAAGACCTCGGCAAGCAGATCCTCGCCGACTCCGGTCTGCCGATCATTTCCGCCGACACGATGGCGGAAGCCGCGACCAAGATCGTCGCCGCAGTGAAGTGAGGCAAATCATCATGTCCATTCTCATCGACAGAAACACCAAGGTCATCACCCAGGGCATCACCGGCAAGACCGGCCAGTTCCACACCGAAAAGTGCATCGAATACGCCAATGGCAGAAACTGCTTCGTCGCCGGCGTCAATCCGAAGAAGGCCGGCGAGAAGATCTTCGACATCCCGATCTTCGCCACGGTCGAGGAGGCGAAAGAGGCCACCGGCGCCACCGTCTCGGTGATCTACGTGCCGCCGGCGGGGGCGGCCGATGCGATCTGGGAAGCGGTTGATGCCGACCTCGATCTGGTGATCTGCATCACCGAGGGCATCCCGGTGCGCGACATGCTGATCGTGCGCAACAAGATGAAGCGTAAAGTCGCCCAGGGCGGCAAGGAAACGCTGCTGCTCGGTCCCAACTGCCCAGGGCTGATCACGCCGGACGAGATCAAGATCGGCATCATGCCCGGCCACATCCACAAAAAAGGCCGCGTCGGCGTCGTCTCGCGCTCCGGCACGCTGACCTACGAGGCGGTGGCTCAACTCACCGAGCTCGGGCTGGGGCAGTCGACGGCGGTCGGCATCGGCGGCGATCCGATCAATGGGCTCAAGCACATCGACGTGATGAAGATGTTCAACGATGATCCGGACACCGACGCGGTGATCATGATCGGCGAGATCGGCGGGCCGGACGAGGCCGATGCCGCGCGCTGGTGCAAAGACAACATGAAGAAGCCGATCGTCGGCTTCATCGCCGGTGTCACCGCACCGCCCGGCAAGCGCATGGGCCATGCGGGCGCCTTGATCTCCGGTGGCGCCGATACGGCCGAGGCGAAGCTTTCGATCATGGAAGAATGCGGCTTCAAAATCACGCGCGATCCGTCGGTGATGGGCAAGCTGCTCAAGTCCCTGCTGTAAAAATCGGCGCTGGCGGAGCGGCACGATGGCCTTGTTTCTTTCCGAAACCGACGTCCGCGGGCTGCTGACGATGGATCTGGCGCTGGAGGTGGTGGAAGCCGCCCACCGCGCCCATGCGCTCGGCCGTGCCATCGACATCCCGCGCCAACGCACGCGCGTGCCGACCGCCTCGCTGCACATCCTGCAAGGCGCGCTGCTCGACGAGGGGGTGATGGGCTACAAGGCCTACACCGCGAGCAAGGCTGGCGTGCGCTTCCTCGTCCATCTGTTCGATGCCGCCGATGGCCGGCCGCTGGCCGTGATCGAGGCGAACTTCCTCGGCATGATGCGCACCGGCGCGGCCGGCGGCATCGCGGCGAAATACCTTTCCCGTCCGGAATCTGCGACGGTCGGCATGATCGGCGCCGGCTGGCAGGCGCAAGGCCAGCTCGCTGCCCTGTGCAAGGTGCGGCCGATCCGGCAGGTGAAGCTCTACTCGCGCAACCCGGAAAAGCGCCGCCTCGCCAGCGCCGAGTTTGCGCAGCGCTTCGGCATCGAGGTCGTGCCGGTCGAGAGCGCCGAAGCGGCGGTGCGGGGTAGTGACATCGTCGTCACCATCACCACGTCGGCCACCCCGGTCGTGCAGGGTGACTGGCTCTCGCCAGGCACCCATGTCAACGCCGCCGGCTCGAATGCGCTGATTCGCCGCGAACTCGACGAAAAAACGGTCGGCCGCGCCAGCCTGGTCTGCGTGGATGGCCGGGAAACGGCGCTGCGCGAGGCGGGCGATCTACTGCCGGCGCTGGAAAAAGGCCGATTGCATGCCGGCCGACTCGTCGAGCTCGGCGAGATCGTCGCCGGCATCCGCCCCGGGCGGGGCGATGCGGACGAGATCACGTTGTTCGAATCGCAAGGCATGGCGATCCAGGATCTGGCGGTGGCGCGGCGTCTATGGCAGCTCGCCGGGTCGCAGGGCATCGGCACGCCATTGCCCTTTTGATCCCGAAAGCCATTGATGGAAACTAGAATGGACTGCAACAATGCAGCCCATCCTATTGTTTGAAAACACCGTGCAACCAAATTTCACTCATGCCATCGAAATGGCCGCCGTCAGCGACCCGGGGCGGCTGCGTCCCAACAACGAGGATGCCGTCTTTGCCGATGCGCGGCTGGGGCTGGCCGTGCTGGCCGACGGCATGGGCGGGCACAATGCCGGCGAGGTGGCGAGCCAAATGGCGATCACCGCGATCGGCAGCGAGCTGGCGCATGCCTTCGACACGATCCCGCCGCATCGGCCGACGCCGCAGGGCGTTCCATTTGCCCGTGAAGTCCTCCTCGACGTCATCCAGCGGACGAATGCGGCGATCCGTCTTGCGGCGCAGCAGAACCCTCGCTATGCCGGCATGGGGGCGACGCTGGTCGTCGTGCAGTTCTTCGACGATCGGCTGGTCGTCGCGCATGTCGGCGATTCACGTCTCTACCGGCTGCGGGCCGGCGAGCTTGGTTGCCTGACGCGCGACCACTCCCTCTTGCAGGAACAGCTTGACAAGGGCATGATTTCGCCTGAACAAGCCCGCCGTGCGCCGAATCGCAATCTCGTCACCCGTGCGCTCGGCGTGGAGGCGGACGTGGTAGTGGACATCGCCGAGCATGCCGTGCTGCCCGGCGACATCTACCTGCTGTGCTCCGACGGCCTCAACGACATGGTGGATGACCGGGAAATCGCGGCGATACTGAGTGAATTTTCTGCAAATATGCAACTTTGCGCCACGCAATTGGTACAAATCGCAAATCAGCATGGCGGACGCGACAATGTCTCGGTTATCCTTGCGAAAATCAAACGGGCTTTCCCGGCACTCGCCTGAGGGCGGCGGGGGAGCGGAACGAAAGTCAGTGCGCATGATCGATGTCCAAAAGGAAGCTCAAGATGGCTAAGCTCATACTCAGCATGGACAATCTGGTGCTCAAGGAAATCCCGATCGACAAGGAGCGGATCACCATCGGGCGCAAACCGCACAACGACATCCAGATCGACAATCTGGCGATCTCCGGCAACCATGCCGTGATCGTGACGATCCTCAACGACGCCTTCCTCGAGGATCTCAACAGCACCAATGGCACCTTCGTCAATGGCCGGCAGATCCACAAGCACTTCCTGCAGGACAACGACGTGATCGAACTCGGCAAATACCGGCTCAAGTACGTCAAGGAAGCCGGACCTTACGCCGCCCAGGAAGATTTCGAGAAGACCATGGTGCTGCGCCCAGAAATGCTGCGCAAGGCCGTGGCCCCCGCAACGGCGCCGAGTGCGCCTGTACCACCGCGTTCCGCCGTGCCGTCGGCGCCATCTGCCGCATCGTTGGCGGCAGCTGCGACACCGAGCGCTGAACCTGGCCCAGCACCCGCCGCCGCACCTGCTGCGCCGGCCACGCCGCTGCCGCTCGGGGCGATCCAGGTGCTCACCGGCAGCAATGCCGGCAAGACACTCGATCTGGTGAAATCGCTGACCACCCTCGGCAAGCCCGGCGTGCAGGTGGCGGTGATCGCCCGCCGGCCGCATGGCTACTTCCTCACCCATGTCGAAGGGCCGCGTTACCCGCAGGTCAACGGCACGCCGATCAGCAGCCAGGCGCACCCGCTCAAGGACCACGACATCATCGAGCCGCTGGCGTGAAGATGGAATTCTTCCTCAAGGATCGAGATGGCTGAAGTGGCATCCCTCAATTCATTGACCCTGAGTCCCGGCAGCGATGCCTTCAGCCAGGGCGAGCTGGTCAATCGCCTGAAGTTCTTCAAGAATCTGCAGGCCGTCACCAACAAGATCCATGCGACCTTGAACATCGAGGAAATCATGCTCGATCTGTCGCAGGACATCTGTGCGCTGTTCAATGCCGACCGGCTGACGATCTACGCCGTCAGCGACGATCGCAATGCGATCGTCTCGAAGGTGAAGACCGGCCTCAATTCGTTCCGCGACCTGCGGCTGCCGATCTCCGACCAGAGCATCGCCGGCTACGTCGCGCTGCGGCGGCAGGTGGTGAGCATCCGCGACGTCTATGACGAAGAAGAGCTCAAGGCGATCAATCCTCATCTGCGTTTTTTGAAGGAAGTCGACCGCCGTTCTGGCTATCGCACCCAGCAGATGCTGGTCGGGCCGATCGTCGATCGCCAGACCGGCGATCTGCTCGGCGTCGTGCAGATCATCAACCACAAGGCCGGCACGCCTTTCGCCGGCTATCAGGTCGAAGGCATCAAGGGCTTGTGCGAGACGCTCGCGATCGCCTTCACCCAGCGCAAACGTCCCGAGCACGTCGTCAAGACGAAATACGATCATCTGGTGCTCGATGCCGTGATCACCGCCGAGGAGCTCGATCTGGCCAGCAAAGCGGCGCGCGACGAGAACATCGACATCGAAGAGGTGCTGATCGGCAAATATCGGATCAAGCCGTCGGCGATCGGCTCCGCGCTGGCCAAATTTTTCGGCGTGCCTTACGAACCCTTTCGGCCGGATCGCGTCAAGCCGGGCGAGCTGCTGAAGAAACTGCGCCGCGAATACGTCGAGCAAAACCAGTGGCTGCCGATCGAAGACGGCAAGGAAGGCATCGTCGTTTTGACGCTCGATCCCGAGCAGTTGCGCAGCTCGCGCGTCGTCAACAACATCTTCCCGCGCAACAAGATTGCCTATCGCGTCACGACCAATCGTGAATTCCACCAGACCGTCGAACGGTTCTATGGTGGCGGTTTCAGTGACGACAGCGATGTCGGCGATCTGCTGTCCTCGATGGACGAGGGCGAAGCCGAAACGGAGGCTGACGATGAAGTCTCCGCCGCGGCCGACAACGAGCTCGTCAAGCTGGTCAACAAGATCATCACCGACGCCTACCAGCAAGGCGCCTCGGACATCCACATCGAGCCCGGCATCGGCAAGGAGCCCGTGCTGGTCCGCTTCCGCCGCGACGGCTCGCTGCAGAAATACATCGAGATTCCGCACAGCTACCGGGCGGCGATCGTCGCGCGCATCAAGATCATGTGCGACCTCGACATCTCGGAGAAACGCAAGCCCCAGGATGGCAAGATCAAGTTCAAGAAATTCGGTCCGCTCGACATCGAATTGCGCGTGGCGACGATTCCGACCGCCGGTGGTGTCGAGGATGTGGTGATGCGCATCCTCGCTGCTGGTGAGCCGCTACCGGTCGAGAAGCTGGGACTCTTGCCGCACAATGAAAAGCGTCTCAAGGAAGCAGTCGCCAAGCCCTATGGCATCTTCTTCGTCTGCGGCCCGACCGGTTCCGGCAAGACGACCACGCTGCACTCGGTGCTGAAGATGCTCAACACGCCGGATACCAAGATCTGGACCGCCGAGGACCCGGTGGAAATCACCCAGAAAGGCCTGCGCCAGGTGCAGGTCAACAAAAAGGCCGGGCTCGATTTCGCCACCGTCATGCGCGCCTTCCTGCGCGCCGATCCGGACATCATCATGGTCGGCGAAATGCGCGATGCCGAGACCACGCACATCGGTCTCGAAGCCTCGCTCACGGGCCATCTGGTCTTTGCCACGCTGCATACCAACAGCGCGCCGGAATCGATCGTGCGGCTCCTCGACATGGGCATGGACCCGTTCAATTTCGCCGATGCGCTGCTCGGCATCCTCGCCCAGCGGCTCGCCAAGCGTTTGTGTGTCAAATGCCGCCAGCCCTATGTGCCCGAGCCTGCCGAAATCAAGCACTTCCTCACCGAATACTGCGAGGAGCTCCAGGCGCTGGAGAGCTTCAAGCGCGACGGCAAGGCGGCGATGGAAGCCATCTACCGGAACTGGGTGAAGCAGTATGCCGATGAAAAAGGACGATTCACCCTCTATCGTGCCCGTGAAGGCGGCGATTGTGAAGTCTGTGGCGGTACCGGCTACAAGGGCCGCATCGGCCTGCATGAGCTGATGATCGGCACCGATGCCATCAAGAAGCTGATCCAAGACCGCGCCCGCGTCGCCGATCTGCTCAAACAGGCGCTGGAAGACGGCATGCGCACGCTCAAGCAGGACGGCATGGAAAAGGTCCTGCAGGGGCACACCGACATGAAGCAGGTGCGCGCGGTCTGCATCAAGTGAACGACGCCTCCGAAGACCTGTTCCGCCGGCTGGAGCAGCTCAACGAAATCGGCGCGGCGCTTTCCTCCGAGCGCGACATCGGCCGGCTGCTCGAAAAAATCCTCGCCGCCGCCAAATCCATCACCCATGCCGATGCCGGCACGCTCTACCGCGTGACCGACGACAAACGGGCGCTGCATTTCGAAATCGTCTGCAACGACACACTGGGGCTGGCCCCTGGAAGCATCTCGGGTTTTCCTGATCTGCCGCTTTACACGCCGGAAGGCGCCGCGAACAAGAAACTCGTCGCCTTCTGCGCGGTGCTCGAAGATCGCACCATCAATATCGCCGATGCCTACGGCGAGGCCGGCTTCGATTTTTCCGGCACCCGCGCATTCGACGAATGCACCGGCTACCGCTCGCGCTCCTTTCTCACCGTGCCGATGAAGAACCACGAAGGCGAGATCATCGGCGTGCTGCAACTGATCAATGCCAAGCATCCGGTCACCGGCGAGGTGCAAACCTTCAGCGCCGCCGACCAGCATCTGGCCGAATCGCTCGCCTCGCAAGCCGCCATCGCGCTCACCAACCGCCAACTCATCGACCAACTCGAAGCCCTCTTCGAATCCTTCATCCGCCTGATCAACCTGGCGATCGACGAAAAATCCCCCTACACCGGCGGCCACTGTCAGCGCGTCCCGCAACTGACGATGATGATCGCCGAAGCCGTCAATGCCTGCCGGGAAGGCCCGCTCGCCGACTTTAAGCTGACGCCTGTCGACCTGCACGAACTGAAGATCGCCGCGCTGCTGCACGATTGCGGCAAAGTCACCACGCCGGTGCATGTCGTCGACAAAGCCACCAAACTGCAAACGCTCTTCGACCGCATCGGCCTCATCGACACCCGCTTCGAAGTGCTCAAACGCGATGCGCAGATCGCCACGCTGCGCCGCCTGCTCGAACTGCGCGCGCCAACCGACCCCGCGGCCGAAAGTGCCTGCTGGGAAGCCTACCGTGAAGAGATCGTCACCCTCGATGCCGAACGTGACTTCCTGCGCCGCTGCAACATCGGCTGCGAAGCGATGCGCCCGGAAGACCAGCAGCGCGTGCGCGAGATCGGCACCGGGCGGCAATGGCGCAACCCCGACGGCGTCGAAACCGACTTTCTCACCGCCGACGAAATCGACAACCTCACCATCCGCTCCGGCACGCTCACCGCCGCCGAGCGCGCGATCATCAACCACCACATCGTCGCTACCATCCGCATGCTCGAAGCGCTGCCCTGGCCGAAGCATTTGAAAAACGTCCCCGAATACGCCGGCGGCCACCACGAGCGCATGGACGGGCGCGGCTACCCGCGCGGGCTGACGGGAGAGCAGATGTCGATCCCTGCCCGGATGATGGCGATCGCCGACATCTTCGAGGCACTGACCGCCAAGGACCGCCCCTACAAGCCCGGCATGAAGCTCTCGCAGGCGCTGGCGATCATGAAAAAATTCGCCGCCAACGGCCACATCGACCCCGATCTGTTCGACGTCTTCATGCAGCAGAAGGTCTGGCGGCGCTATGCCGAGACCTTCCTCGATCCGGCGCAGATCGACGTCTGAAAGTCGGCGTTGGCGGGACGGCGCCGATTTATACAATTTGAAAATTTTATTGTGAGTTTGTATAAAAAGGTATGTTCGAGCGTACCCTCCGGACAACTTTATTGCGGTTAGCCGCATCGTTTCCGATTGTCGCGGTCACGGGTCCGCGGCAGTCGGGGAAAACCACGCTGGTGCGCAATGTATTTGCCGACAAGCCTTATGTCAGCCTGGAAGATCCCATCGAGCGGGATTTCGCGCAGGAAGACCCGCGCGGTTTCCTCGCGCGTTTTCCAGCGGGTGCGATCTTCGACGAGGCGCAACGCTGGCCGGACCTGTTCTCCCACCTGCAGGGCGCGGTCGATGCGGATCGGCGTCCGGGCCGCTTCATCCTGACGGGATCGCAACGATTCGGGCTGTTGTCGGGCGTGACCCAGTCGCTGGCGGGGCGGGTGGGCATGACCCGACTGCTCCCTCTTGCCTTGGGGGAATTGCCCGCGAACGATCTTGCCCGGCTCGACCCCGATGCGCTGATGCTTACGGGGCTTTACCCCGAGCTGCATGCGCGGCCGATCGATGCGGGCGACTGGCACGCAAGCTATGTCGCAACCTATAT
>JBKBOI010000007.1:0-2150 GCA_046294935.1 Rhodocyclaceae bacterium | reverse complement strand
CGGGATCTTTCGACGTTCCAGCGATTTTTGCGCCTGTGCGCGGGGCGCGGCGGGCAGCTGCTCAACTTGAATGCCCTGGCGGGCGAGGCCGGCATTGCGCAAGGTACCGCGCGCGCCTGGCTTTCGGTGCTCGAAGCCAGCGACCTGGTTTTTCTGCTGCCGCCTTATCACCGCAACTTCGGCAAGCGCCTCGTCAAGACACCCAAGCTTTACTTCACCGATGTCGGCCTGGCGGCATGGCTGCTGGGCATTCGCACACCCGATGTCCTTGCGCTTCACCCCATGCGCGGAGCGCTATTCGAAACGCTGGTGGTCGGCGAATTTCGGAAGTCGCGCTGCAACGCGGGTAGGCCAGCCGATCTCTGGTTCTGGCGCGACAACAATGGCCTCGAAGCCGATTTGGTCTTCGAGGTGGGCAACCGGCTGCAGACCATCGAGATCAAGTCCGGGCGCACCGCAACCGCCGACTACATCCGTGCCGGACAAAAATCGGCGCGCTTTGCCGGACCCGAAGCGCTCATGCCCTGGCTGATCCATGCCGGTGACCAGAGTCACGAGCGTAGCGGGGTCCGGGTCATTGGCTGGCGCGACCTTGCACTGGCCGCGGCGGAGGGTTTCCAATAGAATTGGCGCCATGCGCCTGACCCAATTCCAGCAACGCGTCATCAAGGAGGAAGTCGCCCGCATCATGGGCGAAGGGGTTCGCTAGCAAATTCAGTCGCATGCAGGACACCTTCGTCGACAGTGGCTTCCAATCTACCTGCGCAGCCTGGGCGAGCTACCCGGTTCGGCCATCGACAACCTGCGCCGGGCCGAACAACTGGGCCTGATCGAGAACGCCGAGAGTTGGGTGGAAATGCGCCTGCTGCGCAACCGCCTCGTTCATGAGTATGTCGAAGACCTCGCGCAATTGGCCGAACAACTGTCGCTCGCCCGCGAGCAGGCGGAAGCGCTGCACAATGCGTATCTGAAGCTGCGCGGCCGATAGACATTCGAACGCCCCGCCGGGCGGAAAAATTCGGCGCTGGCGGGACGGCATATCGGCCGCCGAGCTGACGAAAAACGTCGCATTCTGCCCTGGCACGCGCTCAAGCCCACCGAATTCCAGCCGCAAACAGCGGAACATGCGGCGATCGATGGCTGCGCGGTGATTGCTCAAACCCTGTCGGCACGATTCGTGTGCTGCAATCTGCAACCAATTCCACCAAAGGAGAATTGAATGGACGCCTCCCACCCCGTGAGGTTTGAACACGAGTTACCCACCGCGCCGGTCGCCTTCGGTAGAGAGGGAGCTGCGGCGCCCGGCGCCGTGGATAACACTGCACTGGTGGCTGGTTGGAGGGTGGACCCTCACGGGCCGACGGCATCGAAGTGCCCAAGGTGGAAGAATCTGAAGATCTTCAACAGGCAAACCGGAGGGTCCGAAATGGATGGTAGCAAAAACGTAGTCGGCATCGATATCGCCAAGCGTATGATAATTGGGGTCTGCCCCCTTTTCATGCGGAGATGAAGGATGGCCCACACCGTCGCCGAACGCGTCGATCGTCTCGAAGAAGCATTGGCGAAGCTCGCCGACGCCCAGCTCGCCAACGAACTCGAATGGCGTGAATTCAAGCGCGAGATGCGCGTCTTCAAACAGGAGATGGCCCAATTCAAGGACGAGATGGCCCAGTTCAAGGACGAGATGGCCCATTCAAGGACGAAGTGCGCCGCGACCAGCGGCAGATGAACAAGCGCTGGGGCGAGATCGCCAACAAGATGGGCACCATCGTCGAGGACATCATCTACCCCTCCGTGCGGCGCATCGCCCGCGAGCATTTCGGCGCGCCCGAAGACATGGAATTCGAAGCCCAGCGCATCAAGCGCCGCCGCGCCGCCGGCGACCGGCGCGAGTTCGACGGCATCTTCGTCTGGCCCGGCCACGTGCTGCTGCTCGAAGCCAAGGCCACCGTGCGGCCAGAGTATCTGCAAGCCTTCGACCAGTTCCTGTGCGATGGCGCCTTCTTCGCTTACTTTCCCGAATACCAGGGTCGCCGCCTGATCCCTGTCTTCTCTGCCCTCGCCCTGACGGATGAAGAAGTCGCCTGGCTCACCGCCCATCGCATCTATGCCGCCGCCATGGGCGAGGACGCGATGCAGCTGGTCAACGC
>JBKBOI010000006.1:0-28928 GCA_046294935.1 Rhodocyclaceae bacterium | reverse complement strand
TGCGCCGCTTGGAGGCGATGCTGGCGGTGGCCGACCGCGAGAATTCATTGATCATCACCGGCAACGGCGACGTGATCGAGCCGGAACTGGGCATCGTCGCGATCGGCAGCGGTGGCGCTTATGCGCAAGCTGCCGCGCGCGCCCTGCTCGAAAACACGCAGCTTTCTCCCGCCGAGATCGTGAAGCGAGCGCTGACGATCGCCGCCGACCTATGCATCTACACCAATCAGAACCACACCATCGAGGTGCTCGAATGAGTCAGATGACGCCGGCCGAGATCGTCTCGGAGCTCGACAAGCACATCGTCGGCCAGGCGCGCGCCAAGCGCGCGGTGGCGATCGCGCTCAGGAACCGCTGGCGGCGCGCCCAGGTGGCCGAGCCCTTGCGCTCCGAGATCACGCCGAAGAACATCCTGATGATCGGCCCGACCGGGGTGGGCAAGACCGAGATCGCGCGGCGGCTGGCGCGGCTTGCCAACGCGCCGTTCATCAAGGTCGAGGCGACCAAATTCACCGAGGTCGGTTACGTCGGCCGCGATGTCGATACCATCATCCGCGATCTGGCCGAAGCCGCCGTGAAGGACGAGCGCGAGCGGGCGATGAAAGCGGTGCGCGACCGGGCGCTCGATGCCGCCGAAGACCGCATCCTCGACGTGCTCCTGCCGCCTGCCAGAGTCGGCTTTGGTGAGACGGCACCGGTCGAGGAAAGCGCAACGAGGCAGAAGTTCAGAAAAAAGCTGCGCGAGGGCGAGCTGGATGAGAAGGAAATCGAGATCGAGGTGACGATGTCGATCGCCAGCATGGAGATCCTCGCTCCACCCGGCATGGAAGATCTGACACAGCAATTGCAAGGCATGTTCCAGAGCCTGGGCGGTGGCAGGAAACGCACGCGCAAGATGAAAATCCGTGATGCGCTGCGCGTTCTGGCCGATGAAGAAGCCGCGCGCCTCATCAACGACGAGGAAGTCAAGGCACGCGCGATCAGGAACGTCGAGCAAAACGGTATCGTGTTTCTGGACGAGATGGACAAGATCGCTTCACGCAGCGAAGTGCACGGCGCGGACGTCTCGCGCCAGGGCGTGCAGCGCGATCTCTTGCCACTGGTCGAAGGCACGACGGTATCGACCAAGTACGGCATGATCAAGACCGATCACATCTTGTTCATCGCCAGCGGCGCCTTCCACTTCGCCAAGCCTTCTGATCTGATCCCGGAGCTGCAGGGCCGTTTCCCGATCCGCGTCGAGCTCGACTCGCTGTCGGTGGATGATTTCGAACGCATCCTCACCCAGACCGATGCCTGCTTGACGCGGCAATATCAAGCCTTGTTGGCGACCGAAGGGGTGATGCTCGAGTTCGCGCCGCAGGGTATCCGGCGCTTGGCCGAGATCGCCCATCAGGTCAATGAAAAAACCGAGAACATCGGTGCGCGACGGCTTTACACCGTGATGGAAAAGCTGCTCGAAGAGGTTTCGTTCACGGCACCGGCTGGCACGGTCGTCATCGATGCCGCCTATGTCGATGCACGTCTCGCGGAGCTCGCGCAACGCGAGGATCTGTCGCGCTACGTGCTCTGATTTCCGAGCAGCTCGTCGGCCATCAATTCGGCGATGGTTTCGCGCCTGCGGATCAGGCGCATCGTCGTTTTCTCGACCAACACTTCGGCGGCGCGCGGGCGGCTGTTGTAATTCGAGCTCATCGCCATGCCATAGGCGCCAGCCGAGAGAATCGCGAGCAAATCGCCTTCCGCCAGCGCGAGCATGCGGTCATGGCCGAGGAAGTCGCCGGATTCGCAGACCGGGCCGACGATTTCGTAGCGCAAGGCCTCAGCGGGTGCCGTCTCGCCAGCGCCGACTTTGATGATTTCGTGATAGGCGTCATACAGAGCCGGGCGCGCCAGATCGTTCATCGCCGCGTCGACCACGGCGAAGTGCTTTTCCGCGCCATGCTTGAGGATCTCGACGCGTGTGAGCAGCAGGCCGGCATTGCCGACCAATGAGCGCCCCGGTTCGAGCAGCAGCAATTCCTTGCGCCCAGCCATTCGTGCGAGCATCGGCGCGAGATAGTCGGCCACCGGCAGTACCGGTTCGTCGCGATAGCGGATGCCCATGCCGCCTCCCAGATCGATGTGCGCGAGCTCGATTCCCTCTGCGGCGAGCAGCTCGACGAGTTCCAGCACCTTGGCCGCCGCATCCGCCGCCGGTCGTGGATCGATCAACTGCGAGCCGATGTGACAGGCGATGCCACGGATTCTCAGTGATGGCATGGCCTGCGCACGGCGATACAGCTCGATCGCGGTATCGAAAGGGACGCCGAACTTGGCGCTTTTCAGTCCAGTGGAAATGTAGGGATGGGTTTTCGGATCGACGTCCGGATTGACGCGCAACGCGATCGGCGCACGCATGCCCATCGCCTCGGCGACGGTGGCGAGATGTTCCAGTTCGCTCGCCGATTCGACGTTGAAGCAGTAGATGCCGGCGGAAAGCGCCTGCTGCATTTCCGCGCGCGTCTTGCCGACGCCGGAAAAAACGACCTTTCCGGGATCGCCGCCGGCGGCGAGGACGCGTGCGAGCTCGCCGCCGGAGACGATGTCGAAGCCGGCGCCAAGATCAGCGAACAACTTCAGGATCGAGAGGTTCGAATTGGCCTTGACGGCATAGCAGATGCGTGCCGGCCGATCCGCGAGAGCCTTGCGATAAGCGTCATAGGCACGCTCCAGCGCCGCGCGGGAATAGACATAGCAGGGCGTGCCGAAACGCTCGGCGACGTCGGCGAGCGGCACGCCCTCGACGTGCGCCGTGCCATTTACAATTTCGATCATGAAGACTTGGCTTGCGAAGAGGTGCCGTCGGGAGCTTTAGGCGGCAGTACGAGCGCCCCCTTGTTACCGCAGGAGGAAAGCAGGAGTGCGGCGGCGAGCGCGACGACGGAAAACAGATGGCGTGAATTCATGAAGGAATGTTAACACGGAGGCCGAAGTGGACGAACGGGAATTCCTCGCCTTGGCGGATGCGGAACTGGCGCGCATCGAGGCGGCGCTGGAGGCTTTGCAGGAAAGTGACGATATCGACTGGGATTACGAGATCAAACCGGGCGGCATCATCGAGCTGGATTTCGCCGATGGCAGCAAGATCATCATCCATCGCCACGCGGCGGCACAGGAGATCTGGGTGGCGGCGAAATCGGGCGGTTACCATTTCAAGCCGCCCGCCGAGCCGGGCGGCCACTGGACCGATACGAAAAGCGATGAGCGTCTGCCCGCGCTGCTGTCGCGCTGCATCGGTGCGCAGTCGGGTACGGCGGTACAACTCGACTGGTAGCTCAACTCAAGGTGTGACGGGCTTGACCTGCCCTTCCTGCACGGGTGCGGCCTGGCTCTTGCCGCCAAAGAAACGCAGCACCCCCGACAGGAAGGATTCGTCTTCGGCGGGTGGCTCGGGAATCGCTTCCCGATAGACATAATCGCTGATCGGCGCGCCGGTGGCTGGATCCTGGCTCGATACGCGCACGATGCCATCGGGCATTTCGGGCTGCATTTCCGGCACATCCTCGAGGGCGATGCGCATGAAATCGATCCAGATCGGCAAGGCGGCCCGCCCGCCCGTTTCGCCGTTGCCGAGCCGCCGCGGTTGATCGAAACCCATCCAGGCGATGCCGACCAGCGTCGGGTGATAGCCACAGAACCAGGCATCGACGTAATCATTGGTGGTGCCGGTCTTGCCCGCCAGGTCGGTGCGCTTGAGCACCTGGCCGGCGCGTGCCGCCGTGCCGCGGCGCACGACGTCTTGCATCATGCTGTTCATGATCCAGGCATTGCGGGCGTCGATGACGCGCAGGGCTTCGTCACCGGCCTGCCCATGCGGGGTTTCGGCCAGCACCTTGCCGTCAGCGGCTAAGATCTGTTTGACGATGTAGGGCGTGATCCGATAGCCGCCATTGGCGAACACCGCATAGGCCGCGAGGTGCTGCCACGGCGTGACACTGCCGGCGCCGAGCGCCAGCGTCAAATAAGGGGGATTCTTGTCGGCATCGAAGCCGAAACGGGTGATGTAATCTTGGGCGTAGTGCGGGTCGATCGCCCGGATCAGCCGGATCGACACCATGTTCTTGGATTTGGTCAGTGCGGTGCGCAGCGTCATCGGGCCTTCATATTTGCCGTCATAGTTTTTCGGTGCCCATTCCTTGCTACCCGTTTCCTCGGCGGAGACGACCAAGGGTTCGTCGGGAAACACGGACAGTGGCGTGTAGCCTTTTTCCAGCGCCGCGGAATAGACGAAAGGCTTCATGCTCGAGCCAGGCTGTCGCCAGGCTTGAGTGACGTGGTTGAACTTGTTGGTGGCGAAATCGAATCCTCCCACCAGGGCGCGCACTGCGCCATCGCGCGGGTCGGCCGCGACGAAGGCGGCTTCGACTTCCGGCCATTGGGCGATCTGCCATCGACCTTTCTCGTCCTGGCTCAAGCGGATGATCGCGCCGCGCCTCAATCGCTTGTTCGGCGGCGCGCGAGGATCGAGCATCGGCTGGGCGAATTTCAAGCCTGCCCCCTCGACGGTGACGATCTCGCCGCCGGGCAGATAGGCGCGAAGCTTGTCTGTGCTGGCTTCGAGCACCAGGGCCGGACGCAGATCCGGCGCATCCGGCACGTCGGCGAGCAGCTCGTCGATGGCTTCGTCGTCGTCGCGGGTGATCGTCTTCATGTCGGCATAGCCTTCCGCGCCACGGTAGCCGTGGCGACGGTCATAGGCGATGACTCCCTGGCGCAGACTCTGCCACGCGGCTTCCTGCTCGCGACGGGTGAGCGTCGTGATCACCTTGATGCCTGCGGTATAGGCATCGGGAAAGGCATCGACGGCGATCTGCCGGGCCATTTCGGCGACGTGATCGGCTTTCAGTGCGAAGCCGTCGATCTGGCGCCGTACATGGAGCGGCTCCTGACGGGCCTTTTCGTATTCTTCCGCACTGATGAAATTCAGTTCATGCATGCGCCGCAGCACGTAGTGCTGACGCAACTGCGCCCGCTTGGGGTTGGCGATCGGATTGAAAGTCGAAGGCGCTTTCGGCAGTCCGGCGAGCATGGCCATTTCGGCGATGCTCAGCTCATGGATGTCCTTGCCAAAATAGATGCGGGCCGCGGCAGCGAAGCCATAGGCGCGCTGGCCGAGATAGATCTGGTTGAAATAGATCTGCAGGATCTCGTCCTTCGAGAGGTTGTTCTCGATCTTGAAGGCGAGCAGAGCCTCGAACAGCTTGCGCGTCAGGGTCTTTTCCGCGCTGAGGAAAAAATTGCGCGCCACCTGCATGGTGATGGTCGAGGCGCCTTGCCGCTTGCCGCCGCTGACGAGATTGGCCCACGCGGCGCGCAGGATGCCCATGACATCGACGCCGGGATGCTGGTAGAAACGCTCGTCCTCGGCGGCGAGAATCGCCTGCTTCATCGTCTCGGGCACGTCCTGGATGCGGACGAACTGGCGCCGCTCCTCGCCGAACTCGCCGATCAGATATCCGTCGGCGGTATAGATGCGCAAGGGAATCTTGGGGTGATAATCGGTCAGCGCATCGAGCGGGGGCAGGCGCGGCCAGGCCAGAATCAGCACGATGCCCAACAGGGCGAGCGCTGCGAGCATCGCTCCCAGGATTGCGCCGACCGACAATGTCATCCAGCGGAGCATGGCATGGTCAGCGAACGAAAAATGTTTGTGTCGCGGCGGAGTGAGCCATTATAGTGGCTGTTTGCAGGCATCTCTTTCGTCGGATCCATCGTCGAGTGTCGTATGGATGCAGGTACGAAATGATAGGAGACATTCCAAAAATTCTTTACATCCGGCAATGTTGCTGTTAGCATTTGACGCGAAGTATCGATAAACGATACAAATATTTGAATATCAAGGATTATCTTGAAATTCGATTTCTCCATCTTCAATCCCAGGGCACGCTCTCTGGTCGGATTGAACATCGGCTCGGCGGCCATCAAGATGGTCGAACTCTCTGCTGGGCGCGGGGGCGGGTACCAATTGGAGTGCTATGCCATCGAGCCGTTGCCCGAGGGTGCGGTGGTGGATGGCAACATCGCCGGTCACGATGCCGTGACTGCCGCCATCGCCCGTTGCTGGAAACGGCTCGATACCTCGACCCGTCATGTGGCGATGGCCCTGCCTACGGCGGCCGTGATCACGAAGAAGATCATCCTGCCTGCGAACCTGCGCGAATCCGCGATGGAAGCGCAGGTGGAATCGGAAGCGAATCAATACATCCCATTCACACTGGACGAGGTCAATCTCGACTTCCAGGTCATCGGGCCGACGCCGAACGATCCCGATGAGGTGGAAGTACTGATCGCGGCATCGCGCAAGGAAGGCGTCGAGGATCGCGTCGCCTGTGCCGAGGCGGCTGGCCTGAAGCCCGTGGTGATGGATGTGGAGTCCTACGCGATGCTCGCCGCCTTCGAACTGGTGCGCGCGCAGTTCGCGGGCAGCACGGCGGATACCCTGTTCGCACTGGTCGATATCGGCGCGACCGCGATGAAGGTCACGATGATGCGTGGCGATCAGCAGGTCTACACTCGCGAGCAGGCGTTCGGCGGCAATCAGCTCACCCACGACATCGTCCGGGCATATGGCATGAGTCATGAGGAGGCCGAGGCGTCGAAACGCGCCGGCTCGCTGCCCGAAAACTACGAAAGCGAGATCCTTCGGCCTTTTCTCGAGGCGCTGGCGCTGGAAGTTTCGCGTGCCATTCAGTTCTTTTTCACGTCCACCCAGTACAGCGAGGTGCATCACATCGTGCTCATGGGGGGCGGGGCGTCATTGCCGGGAGTCGCCCAAGTGGTCGCCGACCGCACGCAGATCGACAGCGTGCTGGCCAATCCATTCGCCAACATGACACTCTCGTCGAAGGTGCGGCCCAAGCAACTGCTGCAGGACGCGCCGACCTTGATGGTGGCCTGCGGCCTGGCGCTGCGGAGGTTCGATCCGTGATCCGCATCAATCTCCTGCCGCACCGCGAAGAACGTCGCAAGGCCGTGCGCTTGCAGTTTTATGCGCTCGCCGGGCTGGTGACGGTGGCAGCCGGGCTGATCTGGTTTCTGGGCTATACGCTGATCGATGCGATGATCGAGCATCAAGCGGAGAAAAACCGTTTCTTGCAGAGCGAGATCGCGACCCTGGACAAGCAAATCGAGGAAATCAAGAAGCTCAAGGAGCAAACCGAGGCGCTCCTGCAGCGCAAGCAGGTGATCGAATCCCTGCAGGTGAATCGTTCCGAGACCGTGCACCTCTTCAACGAGCTGGCGAAGCAAGTGCCGATGGGCATCTATCTGAAGACGATCAAGCAGGAAGGGCAGAAGATCACGCTGACCGGCTATGCGCAATCGAATGCCCGGGTATCCACGTTGATGCGCAACCTCGATGATTCGCCATTGCTGGAGCGGCCGGAGCTGATCGAGATCAAGGCCGCGCAGGTCAATAAGTGGCGCATGGGCGAGTTTGCCATGAGCGTCTTTTTCACTCGTCAATCCACCGCCCAGGAAGCGGTGGGCGGCGCGAAAAAGACCGGGGTGAGCAAATGAAGAAACCTGGGATGCCTCCCGGAAAGGCAAGGCCGGAACTGCCGAAGATCGATTTTCGGGCGATCGTGGAGGATTTCCGCACGCTCGATCCGCAGGATCCCGGCGCCTGGCCGCTGCTGCCGCGCATCATCATCCTCGCCGGACTGTTCCTGTTGCTGGTGGCGGCCGGCGCCTGGTTCGGCTGGCAGGCGCAGTACGAGGAACTCGATGCCCAGCGGCAGGAAGAGGCCAAGCTCAAGGAAGACTGGCTGACGAAGAAGAAGCTGGCCGTCAATCTCGATGCCTATCGCAATCAGCTGGTCGAGATCGAGCGCTCTTTCGGCGCTTTGCTCAAGCAACTGCCGAATGCCGCCGAAATGGAATCGCTACTGGTCGATATCAACCAGGCGGGCTTGGGGCGCGGTTTGCAGTTCGAGCTGTTCAAGCCGGGTACCGAGGTGGTGAAGGACTTCTACGCGGAACTGCCGATCACGATCAACCTGACGGGCAGTTATCATGATTTCGGCTACTTCGCGGGTGATGTCGCCAAGCTGCCGCGCATCGTCACCTTGAACGACATCGACATCGCGCCGGCGAAAGCGGGAGATGTGCTGACCATGAGCGCGACTGCCAAGACCTTCCGCTATCTCGATGAAGAAGAAATGGCCGCTCGCAGGAAGCAAGCCAAGGAGACGAAGAAATGAGAGCCTTCGTTTTGGCTGCGAGTGCATTGCTCGCCTTGGCGGGTTGCGCCGAGCGGGGGCACGACGAAATCCGGCAGTGGATGGAAGAGGCTTCCCGCGATTTGAAGGGGGGCATACCGCCGCTACCCGAGCTCAAGCCTTTCCCGATCGTCGCCTATGAAGCGGCCGACATGGTCGATCCGTTCAATCCCTCCCGCGTCGAACCAGAGCGCAAAGGCGGTGGCGGCGCGAACAAGCCTGATTTCGATCGACCGCGCGAGCAACTCGAGAGCTATCCGCTCGAATCGATCCAGTTCATCGGCGTGGTCGAAAAACCGAAGAGCAAGACCAAGCGTGCCATCGTCCAGGCGGACGGCGTCGTCTATCAGGTTGGCATCGGCAATCATCTTGGCCAGAATTTCGGCCGCATCGTGGCGATCAACCCCACTGAAATCGTCTTGAAGGAAATCGTGCAAGACCCGAGCGGACAAACGTCCGACTGGGTAGAGCGGGAAATGACCCTGCAACTCCGTGAAGGATCACAGGGCGAGGAGTCGAAAAAATGAAATTCATGCGTTCCCTGTTGGCCGGTTTGTCCCTGTTGCTGATGGCGGTCTCGGCATCGCTGGCGCAAAGCGCCACGGAGATTGGTAAAACCAATGCCATCGAGACCATCGAAGTCGGCAAGCTCACCGGCAGCATCGTCGTCAAGCTGGGGTTGCGCAAGGAACTCGCCGTGATTCCTGCCAATTTCACGATCAGCAACCCAGCCAGGATCGTTTTCGATTTTCCTGATACGGAAAATGGCCTGGGCCACACGACCAAGTTGGTCAATGAGGGCATATTGCGTAGCTATAGCGTCGTACAAGCGGGCGAGCGTTCCCGTCTGGTATTGAATCTGACCCGAAATGCCCGCTTCGAGACACGCAACGATGGCAAGCATTTCTTCATCACGCTGCTGGATGACGTGCGCTCGGGTGGCGCAGCGATGCCCTCGGGCGTGCAGCATTTCGCCCAATCCGGCCGCAGTCAGGAAAATGCGATCCGCGACATCCAGTTCCGCCGCAACAAGGAGGGGGCCGGCGTCATACTCGTCGACCTGACTTCGTCTGACGCGGCCATCGACGTCGTGCAGAAAGGCTCGAAGCTTCAGGTGGCCTTCAAGAAAACGCAACTGCCCGAGGCGCAGCGCAAGCGCCTGGAGGTCGCCGGCTTCGGCACGCCGGTCACCACGGTGACGACACGTCCGGCTGGCGAAGACGTGATGATGGAGATCGTTCCGTCCGGCTTGTGGGAGCATACGGCCTATCAGGCAGACAATCGGTTCATCGTCGAAGTGCGTCCGGTCAAGGAAGATCCCAGCAAACTCTTCCAGGGGAGCAAGAAAGGCTACCAAGGAGAGCTGATCTCGCTCAACTTCCAGAACATTCCATTGCGTGAGCTGCTGCACGTCTTCGCCGACATCACCAATTTCAACATCGTCGTCAGCGATTCCGTCGGTGGCAATGTTTCGCTGCGTCTGAATGACGTGCCATGGGATCAAGCCCTCGAGATCGTCCTGCAGCAGAAGAACCTCGCGATGCGCAAGAGTGGCAACGTGATCTGGATCGCGCCGCAGGACGAGTTGATCGCGCGCGACAAGAACGAGATGGAAGCGAGGAGCGCCGCCGTCGCCGCAGAGGTGCCGCGCATGGAAGTATTCCAGCTCAATTATCAGAAAGCCGAGGATTTCGCCAAGCTGCTACAGGAAAGCAGCGCGACTCCGGGTGTGGGCAAAGAGAAGGCGCAAGGCGGGTTCCTGTCGCCACAAGGCAAGGTGACGATCGATATGCGTTCCAATCAGGTCTTCGTCTATGACGTGCCGACGAAACTGGCGATGATCGGCGAGCTGCGCGCGAAAGTGGACCGGCCGCCTCGCCAGGTGCTGATCGAGGCGCGGATCGTCGAAGCAGACAAGACGTTCTCGAAAACTCTCGGCGCCCGCCTGGGGGTACATGATATCCGTGGCGCGACCGTCGGACACCGGATTCTCGGCAGCAACAGCCCACGCTTCGCCATCGGCGGCGGCATCCGCGATCCAGGCTTCCATACTGGCCAGGCGGAAGATACCCCGAACTTCATCAATGATGCGATGAGCGTGAATCTGCCTGCGACGACCCCCGTCGGCGCGGCGACTTCACAACCAGGTCAGTTCTCTTTGATCCTGTTCAATAGAGCAAGGACCCAGTTCCTCAATCTCGAACTCTCGGCGCTTGAGGCCGATCGCGCTGGCAAGATCATCTCGAATCCGCGCGTGGTCACCGCCAACCAGGTCGAGGCGCTGATCGAGCAGGGGGTGGAAATTCCCTATCTGCAAGCCAGCGCGTCAGGCGCTGCCAACGTTGCCTTCAAGAAGGCGGTGCTCTCGCTCAAGGTCACGCCCCAGATCACGCCAGAAGGCCGCGTGCTGATGAAGCTCCTCGTCACGAAAGATGCGCCCTCGATGGTGCCGGTTCCGGGAACCGTCGGCACGCAGATCGCCATCGATACGAAGAAGATCGAAACCGAGGTCTCCGTCGAAAATGGCGGTACCGTGGTGATCGGCGGCATCTTCATGCAAACGAAGGAAGATACCGTGCAACGCATACCCTTCCTTGGGGATCTGCCCTATGTCGGATTCCTGTTCCGACAGAAAGCCAATACCGAGGAAAGCCGCGAGCTTCTGATCTTCGTCACGCCGAAGATCGTCGATGAAACCATGACCAGCTTGCGTTGAGTGGAAGCCGAGCGTGCGGCGATTTTCCTCGTCGGCATGATGGGGGCGGGCAAGACGACCCTCGGGCGTCGCCTTGCCCATGAGACCGATCGGGAATTCATCGATCTCGACCGCGAGATCGAGCGGCGCACCGGCGTGTCGGTGGCCACCATCTTCGAGATCGAAGGAGAAACCGGATTCCGACTCAGAGAGATGCAGCTTCTTGCCGAGGTCGTCTCGCGCTCCGGCGCCGTCGTCGCCACCGGCGGGGGTGTCGTTCTCCATCCGCTCAATCGTGCGCGTCTATGGGCAAGCCATTGTGTCGTATATTTGCACGCGGAGCCTGGCCTGATCTACGCGCGCACGCGGCATGATCGCAGCCGTCCGTTGCTGCAGGTAGACGATCCCCTGGCCAGGATCCGCCAACTGCTCGCCCAGCGCGATCCGCTCTACCGCGAAGTCGCCGACCTGGTCGTCGAGGCTGGCCGCGATGCCACCTCGCTGGTCAGCGAGCTGAAACGATCCTTGCCAAGGCCATGCAGACATTGATCATCGATCTCGAGGAACGCAGCTACCCGATCCTGATCGGCTCCGGTTTGCTGGCGGAGTCCGCGAGTACCTTCGAAATGCTTGCTGGCCGGCGCGCCTGTATCGTCAGCAATGAAACCGTCGCCCCGCTTTATCTGGCGCGTCTCGAAGCCGCGCTCGCGAAAGTCGGCGCTGGCACGACGGCACTCGTACTGCCGGATGGCGAGGCTTACAAGAACTGGGAAACGCTCAACCGCATCTATGACCATCTGCTCGCCGAACGTTGCGATCGCGGCACGACCCTGATCGCCCTCGGTGGCGGCGTGATCGGCGATCTGACCGGCTTTGCCGCCGCCACCTATCAGCGCGGCGTGCCGTTCATCCAGGTACCGACGACGCTGCTGGCGCAGGTCGATTCATCCGTCGGAGGAAAGACGGGCATCAACCACCCGCGCGGCAAGAACATGATCGGTGCCTTCTGGCAGCCACGGCTGGTGGTCGCGGATACCGACACGCTGAACACCTTGCCCGACCGCGAGCTGTCCGCCGGGATGGCCGAGGTGATCAAATACGGTCTGATCCGTGATCTGCCTTTCCTCGAATGGTTGGAAGCCAACATGGATCGGTTGATGGCGCGAGACGGGGCGGCGCTGGCCTATGCGATCGAGCGTTCTTGCGCCAACAAGGCGCAAGTCGTAGCCGCCGACGAGTTCGAGACCTCCAAGGATGGCGGCCGGGCCGTGCTCAACCTGGGCCACACCTTCGGCCATGCGATCGAGGCGGGCGCGGGCTATGGTGTCTGGCTGCATGGAGAGGCCGTTGCGGCCGGCACGGTGATGGCGCTCGAGCTGTCGCGACGGCTGGGCTGGCTCAGTGCCGCGGATGTCGAGCGTGTGATCGCGCTGTTCCGACGTGCGCATTTGCCGGTACGCGGGCCAGCGCTCGGTGTCGAGCGCTATCTCGATTTGATGGGGCATGACAAGAAAGTGCTCGCGGGCCGCCTGCGTCTCGTGCTGCTCAGGCGCCTCGGCGAGGCCGTGACATGTGACGATGCGCCGCCGGCGGAAATCCGCGCGGTGATCGAAGCCTGCAGTGACTGAACTGGCCAGTTATGCCGTCGGCGAGCACAACTCGCGTGGCCGGATTCATCCCGAGCCACGTCCGAAGACGCGCGGCGAATTCGCCCGTGACCGCGACCGCATCATTCATTCCAGCGCGTTCCGGCGTCTCGAATACAAGACCCAGGTATTCGTCAATCACGAGGGCGACCTGTTTCGCACCCGGCTCACCCATTCGCTCGAGGTGGCGCAGATCGCACGCAGCATCGCCCGTGCCCTCAGGCTGAACGACGATCTGACCGAGGCGATCGCGCTGGCGCACGACCTCGGTCACACGCCCTTCGGTCATGCCGGACAGGATGCTTTGAACGAATGCATGGCGGAGCATGGCGGGTTCGAGCACAATCTGCAGTCGCTGCGGATCGTCGACAAACTCGAAGAGCGCTATGGCGGCTTCGATGGCTTGAACCTGATGTTCGAGACGCGCGCCGGCATCCTCAAGCATTGCTCGCCGGCCAAGGCACGCGAGCTCGGAGAAGTCGCAGAACGCTTTCTCGGCGATCGTCGTCCATCGCTGGAAGCCCAAGTGTGCAATCTGGCCGACCAGATCGCTTACAACAACCACGACGTCGACGATGGCCTGCGTTCCGGACTGATCACGATCGAGCAACTGGAGGAAATCGAGTTGTTCGCCATGCATGCCCAGCAGGCGCGTGCGGAATTCCCGCGCATCGGCGGCAGACGCCTGATCCATGAAACCGTGCGCCGCATGATCGATGCCCAGGTGACCGACCTGTTGGCCGAAACGCAAGCGCGCATCGCCAAAGCGGGCATCTCGACCCTCGAGGACGTGGCTGCCGCGCCGCCGCTGGTGGGCTTTTCCGCGACGATGCACGAGATGAACCGGGCCTTGAAGCAATTCCTGCAC
Source organism: Rhodocyclaceae bacterium (assembly GCA_046294935.1). Taxonomy (GTDB): domain Bacteria; phylum Pseudomonadota; class Gammaproteobacteria; order Burkholderiales; family Rhodocyclaceae; genus Sulfuricystis. The sequence goes on along the minus strand of JBKBOI010000006.1, from coordinate 15,458 downwards.
ACATCCCTTTATCGCCACTATCGGGTGGTGCGCATGACCACCAAGGCGCGGCGCATCGTCAAAGAACTGTTTTCCGCTTTTTTGTCCGACATGCGGCTGCTGCCGGAAAAATACCGCGCATTGGCGGAGCGCGAAGGAGATGCCCGCGCCATCGCCGACTACATCGCCGGCATGACCGACCGCTACGCGATCAAGGAGCATCGGCGCCTGTTCGCCATCGGGGAGCTCTGAGGCAGGAGCAGCCCTTGAAGGCGCTGGAGAATCTGCGTAACATCCCAAGTTCGCTCGTTTTTGTCGATAGCGGGAAGGCGCGCTGGGCGCGCACGAATAGTGTCGTTGCCGCCGCGAGGTTTGGCCCCCGGGACGTCGCACGACGGGCGCCCCGTTTTCATTAGAGGAAGCCAGCAATGACCATGCCCGAGCAGCAAGGTTTATACGAACCAGCCCAGGAGCGGGATGCCTGTGGCGTTGGTTTCGTCGCTCACATCAAGAACGAGAAAAGCCATGCGATCGTCACGCAGGGCCTGCAGATCCTGAAGAATCTCGAACATCGCGGCGCCACCGGCTATGACCCGCTGCTCGGCGACGGCGCCGGCATCCTGATCCAGATCCCCGACGCCTTCTTCCGTGACGAAATGGCCAAGCAGGGGGTCGCTTTGCCTCCTCCGGGGCGGTATGGCGTCGGCATGATCTTCCTGCCGCGCGATGCGGAAAGCCGTCGTGCCTGCGAGGCGGCGATCGAACGCACGATACGTTATGAAGGCCAGATACTGCTCGGCTGGCGCGACGTGCCAACCGACGATTCCGGCCTGGCGCAGGCAGCGCGCGACGTCGAACCCGTCGTGCGGCAGGTGTTCATCGCGGCTGGCGAGGGCGTCGCCGATGCGGACGCACTGGAGCGCAAGCTCTACGTGATCCGCAAGGAGGCCGGGCATCGCGTGCAGGCGTTGAAGCTCGCCGACGGCAAGATGTTCTACGTGCCGTCGATGTCGGTGCGCACCATCGTCTATAAGGGTATGCTGCTCGCCGACCAGGTTGGTCAGTATTACCGCGACTTGAATGACGAACGGGTGGTCACGGCGCTCGCGCTGGTGCATCAGCGCTTTTCGACCAATACCTTCCCGGCGTGGGATCTCGCTCACCCCTTCCGCATGATTGCTCACAATGGCGAGATCAACACGTTGCGTGGCAACGTCAACCGTATTCGCGCGCGCGAGCATGGCATTTCCTCGAAGCTGCTCGGGGACGACCTGCAGAAAATCTGGCCGCTGATCTACGATGGCCAGTCGGATTCGGCCAGTTTCGACAACGCCCTCGAACTTCTCGTGATGGGGGGTTACAGCCTCGCTCACGCGATGATGATGCTGATTCCCGAAGCGTGGTCGGGAAATCCCTTGATGGATGAGGACCGCCGCGCCTTCTACGAATACCACATGGCGCTGATGGAACCTTGGGATGGCCCGGCGGCGGTGGCCTTCACCGATGGCCGGCAGATCGGCGCCACGCTCGACCGCAACGGCCTGAGGCCGGCGCGTTACCTGGTGACCGATGACGATCTCGTCATCATGGCTTCCGAGGCGGGCGTGCTGCCGATCCCCGAAGAACGCATCGTCAAGAAGTGGCGCCTGCAGCCAGGCAAGATGCTGCTCATCGACCTCGAAGCCGGCCGCATCATCGACGACGACGAAATCAAGGATCGGTTGGCGACGGCCAAGCCCTACCGCGAATGGCTTTACATGTCGCGCCATTACCTCGAGGATCTGCCCGAAGTCGAGGAAGAGGCTTCGCTGTCTGCACCGCTGCTCGATCTGCAGCAGGCTTTCGGCTATACCCAGGAAGACTTCAAGTTCATTCTCGAGCCGATGGCCACCAAAGGCGAGGAAGCCACCGGCTCGATGGGTAATGATTCCCCGCTGCCGGTGCTCTCGAATCGGAGCAAGCCGCTGTTCAACTATTTCAAGCAGCTGTTTGCCCAGGTGACCAACCCGCCGATCGACCCGATCCGCGAGGAGATCGTCATGTCGCTGATCTCGATGATCAGCCCCAGTCCCAATCTGCTCGAGATCGACGAGACCGAGCCGGCCCCCCGCCTTCAGGTGCGGCAACCCATCCTCTCGCCGGCCGACATGGCCCGACTGAAGCACATTGACCAACTGACGGACGGTACTTTCCGTTCTTGTGTGATCGACATCACCATGCCCGCCGCGGCGGGTCCTGCCGCGATGGGCGATGCGCTCTTCCAGGTTTGCTTCCAGGCCGAGCGCGCCATCGGCGAAGGCTGCAGCGTGATCATCCTTTCCGACCGCAACGTCGATGCGACGCGGGCGCCGATCCCTGCGCTGCTGGCCTGCTCCGCCGTGCATCAGCACCTCGTCAAGACCGGGCTGCGCACTTCCTGTGGCCTGGTGATCGAAACCGGCGCCGCCCGCGAGGTGCATCATTTCGCCACCCTCGCCGGCTATGGTGCCGAAGCGATCCATCCCTGGCTCGCCTTCGAGAGCCTCGCCGCCATCGCCCCGACGCTGCCCGGCAAGCCATCGCCATACGAATGCCAGAAGAACTTCATCAAGGCGATCGGCAAGGGGCTGATGAAAGTGATGTCGAAGATGGGCATCTCCACTTACCAGTCCTACTGTGGTGCGCAGATTTTCGAGGCGGTGGGCCTGTCTTCCGATTTCGTCGCCCGCTATTTCACCGGCACGCCGACCAAGGTCGAAGGCATCGGCCTCAAAGAAGTGGCGCGCGAGGCGCTGCTGACGCATGCCGCCGCGTTCGGCAATGATCCGCTGCTCGCCAACATGCTCGAAGTCGGCGGTGAATATGCCTTTCGGGTGCGCGGCGAAGAGCACATGTGGACGCCGGATGCGATCGCCAAGCTGCAACATGCGACGCGCTCCGGCAAATACGGGACCTACCAGGAATATGCGCGGATCATCAACGACCAGAGCCGTCGGCTGATGACGCTGCGTGGCCTGTTCGAAATCAAGCCGGCCGGCCCTGCCGTGCCGCTGGACGAAGTCGAGCCGGCGAGCGAGATCGTCAAGCGATTCGCCACCGGCGCGATGTCGCTCGGCTCGATCTCCACCGAGGCGCATACCACGCTGGCGATCGCGATGAACCGTATCGGCGGCAAGTCCAACACCGGCGAGGGAGGCGAGGATCCAAAACGCTTCGCCAAGATCACCCGGGACACGACGCTGGCCGCAGTGATCGGCGCCAACCGCGTCGAGCGCGACATCCCTCTGAAAGCGGGTGACAGCCTGCGTTCGGCGATCAAGCAGGTCGCCTCCGGCCGGTTCGGCGTCACGACCGAATATCTCGCCAACTCCGACCAGATCCAGATCAAGATGGCGCAGGGCGCCAAGCCCGGCGAAGGCGGCCAGCTGCCGGGCCACAAGGTGTCGGAATACATCGGCTTTCTGCGCCACTCGGTGCCGGGGGTGCAGCTGATCTCGCCGCCGCCGCATCATGACATCTACTCGATCGAGGATCTGGCGCAGCTGATCCACGACCTGAAGAACGCCAACCCGCAGGCGGACATCTCCGTCAAGCTGGTCTCGGAAATCGGCGTCGGCACCGTCGCCGCCGGCGTGGCCAAGGCCAAGGCCGATCACGTCGTGATCTCGGGCCATGATGGCGGCACCGGCGCATCACCGTGGTCGTCGATCAAACATGCCGGCACACCCTGGGAGCTGGGGCTGGCCGAAACGCAGCAGACGCTGGTACTCAACCGTCTGCGCGGCCGCATCCGCGTGCAGGTCGATGGCCAGATGAAGACCGGCCGTGACGTCGTCATCGGCGCCCTGCTCGGCGCCGACGAATTCGGCTTCGCCACCGCACCGCTGGTCGTCGAAGGCTGCATCATGATGAGGAAATGCCACCTCAATACTTGCCCGGTCGGCGTCGCCACCCAGGATCCGGTACTGCGCAAGCGCTTTTCCGGCCAGCCCGAGCACGTCGTCAATTACTTCTTCTTCGTCGCCGAAGAAGTGCGCCAGTTGATGGCCGAAATGGGCATCCGCAGATTCGACGATCTGATCGGCCGTGCGGATCTCCTCGACATGAAGAAGGGCATCAGTCACTGGAAGGCGCGTGGCCTCGACTTTTCGCGAATTTTCTACATGCCGGCGATGCCTGCGGAAGTGGCTCGTCATCACTGCGAGAAACAGGATCACGGCATCGAGCGGGCGCTGGATCACACGTTGATCGCCAAGGCGCGGCCGGCGCTCGAGCGCGGCAAGAAAGTGGTCATCGAAACCGCGGTGAAAAACCGCAACCGCACCGTCGGCACGATGCTTTCATACGAGGTGGCGAAACGACATGGTCATCGTGGCCTGCCAGACGACACCATCCTCATCCGCCTGAACGGCACGGCAGGCCAGAGCTTTGGTGCCTTCCTCGCGCGCGGCATCACGCTGGAGCTGACCGGCGATGCCAACGACTACGTCGGCAAGGGGCTGTGCGGCGGCAGGATCATCGTCAAACCGCCGCGAGAATTCCGCGGTAAACCCTGCGAGAACATCATCGTCGGCAATACCGTGCTGTATGGCGCGATCGAGGGTGAAGTGTTCTTCCGTGGCGTCGCCGGCGAACGCTTCGCGGTGCGCAACTCGGGCGCGACCGCCGTCGTCGAGGGTACGGGCGATCATTGCTGCGAATACATGACGGGCGGCACCGTGGTCGTGCTGGGCCGCACCGGGCGCAATTTCGCCGCCGGCATGTCCGGCGGCATCGCCTACGTGCTCGATGAGGACGGCGATTTCGCCACGCGCTGCAACACGTCGATGGTGAAGCTGGAGAAAGTATTGCCCGCCGCCGAACAGCCGGACGATGGCACGCGCCATTGCCACAGCCCCGACGAGGTGCTGCTCAAGACGCTGATCGAGAAACACCATGCGGCTACCGGCAGCGAGATGGCGCGCCGCGTGCTCGCGGACTGGTCTGGTTACCGCGAGAAATTCGTCAAGGTATTCCCGCATGAATATCGCCGTGCGCTGCAGGAAATCGCCGCCGGCCAGCTGAAGGAGGCCGCCTGATGGGCAAGCCCACCGGTTTTCTCGAATTCCGTCGTGTTGCCGAGACCTGCGAGCCGGTCGAACGACGCCTGAAGCATTTCCACGAGTTCGTGGCACGCCTGACCGACGAGCAGGCCAAGGTGCAAGGCGCGCGCTGCATGGATTGCGGCATCCCGTTTTGCAACAATGGTTGTCCGGTGAATAACAACATCCCGGATTTCAATGACGCGGTCTATCGGGGCGACTGGCGTGCAGCGCTCGAGATCCTGCATTCGACCAACAACTTCCCGGAAGTCACCGGCCGCATCTGTCCGGCGCCCTGCGAGGCGGCTTGCACGTTGAACATCAACGACCAACCCGTCGGCATCAAGTCGCTCGAGCATGCCATCATCGATCGGGCGGGCGAAAACGGCTGGGTGGTGCCGCTGATCGCGACCGTCAAGACTGGGAAGAAGGTCGCCATCGTCGGCTCCGGTCCGGCGGGGCTGGCGGCGGCACAGCAACTGGCGCGCGCCGGCCATGACGTGACGGTGTTCGAGAAGAACGACGCGATTGGCGGACTGATGCGCTATGGCATCCCCGATTTCAAGCTCGACAAGCGCGTCATCGAGTGGCGCGTCGCGCAGCTCAAGGTCGAAGGCGTCAAGTTCCAGCTCAAGACCCTGGTGGCCAACGATCGCCAGTTGCCCAAGGGAGTGACCTGCGATGCGTTGAAGCTCGTCAAGCCATCCGAGCTGCTCGAGAAGTTCGATGCGGTGATCCTCGCCGGTGGCGCCGAGACGCCGCGCGATCTGCCGATCCCGGGACGCGATCTCGACGGCGTGCATTTCGCGCTCGAATTCCTCATCCCGCAGAACAAGGAAGTCGCCAGCGGGCGCAAGAACCCGATCTCGGCTTCCGGCAAGCGCGTGGTCGTGATCGGTGGCGGCGACACCGGTTCCGACTGCGTGGGCACCGCGAACCGCCATGGCGCCGCGAGCGTCACACAGATCGAACTCTTGCCCCGTCCGCCGGAGCAGGAAGACAAGCTGCTCACCTGGCCGTACTGGCCGAACAAGCTGCGCACCTCGACTTCGCACGAAGAAGGCTGCACGCGCGACTGGGCCATCGCCACGAAAGAATTCATCGGCGAGAAAGGGAAGCTCAAGGCGCTCAGATGCGTGCGCCTCGACTGGAGCGGCGGCAACATGAAGGAAATCCCTGGCTCGGAATTCGTCATCGAGGCCGATCTCGCCTTGCTGGCGATGGGCTTCACACAGCCGGCGCAGACGGTGCTCGATGCCTTCGGCGTGGCCAAGGATGCGCGCGGCAATGCGCTTGCCACGACCGACGGCCCGGGCTGCTATGCCACCAGCGTGCCGAAGGTGTTCGCTGCCGGCGACATGCGGCGCGGCCAGTCGCTGGTCGTCTGGGCGATCCGCGAAGGGCGGCAGTGTGCGCGCGCCGTCGATGAGTTTCTGATGGGAAGCTCCGTTTTGCCCCGCTGACGAGGGCGAGCATGATGCTCGAGGTCATCATTCTGGCTGCTGGGCAGGGCAAGCGCATGCGCTCGACCCTGCCAAAGGTGTTGCATCCTCTCGCCGGCAAGCCGATGCTGGCCCATGTCATCGCTACGGCGCGGCGTCTCGAGCCGGCGCAGATCTGCGTGGTCTATGGCCACGGCGGGGAGCGTGTGCGCGAAGCGCTCGACGCACCCGACCTCGTCTGGGCGAAACAGGAACCCCAGCTGGGTACCGGCCATGCGGTGATGCAGGCATTGCCTATGCTGAAAGTCGGCGCTGATGACACGGCACTGGTGCTCTACGGAGACGTGCCGCTGATCCGCGCCGAAACCTTGCGGCGCCTGATCGAGGCCGCCGGAGACGACAAGCTGGCGCTGCTCACCGCGCGGCTTCCCGATCCGCACGGCTATGGCCGCATCGTGCGAGTGAATGGCAGGGTCGCGCGCATCGTCGAGGAAAAGGATGCCATTGAGGCCGAGCGAATGATCCAGGAAGTCAACACCGGCATCCTCGTCGCGCCAGGGAATGCTTTGGCGCGCTGGCTGCCGCAGCTTTCCAATCGCAATGCGCAAGGGGAGTATTACCTGACCGACATCGTCGCGCTGGCCGTGGCGGAGGGCATGGAGATCGTCACGACGCAGCCGGATGCCCCGTGGGAAACCGAGGGGGTCAACAGCAAGAGCCAGCTCGCGCGCTTGGAGCGCATCCACCAGCGCAACATCGCGGAAAGCCTGATGGAAGCCGGTGTCACGCTCGCCGATCCGGATCGCATCGACGTGCGCGGTGAGCTGATCTGCGGCCGTGATGTGTTCATCGATGTCAATTGCGTCTTCGAAGGCCGCGTCGAGCTGCAAGACAACGTTCGCATACTGCCCAACTGCGTGATCCAGGATGCCGTGGTGGGGCCGAACTCGATCATCGGCCCGTTCGCGCGGCTGCGGCCGGGCACTGTGCTTGCCGAGGATGTGCATATCGGCAACTTCGTCGAGGTGAAGAACTCAACCATCGCCGCGCATTCGAAGGCCAACCATCTTTCCTACATCGGCGATACGACGATGGGCAGCCATGTGAACATCGGCGCCGGCACGATCACTTGCAACTACGATGGCGCCAACAAACACCGCACCATCATCGAGGACGACGTCTTCATCGGCTCGGACACCCAGCTCGTCGCACCGGTGACCGTTGGTCGCGGTGCAACGCTCGGTGCCGGCACGACGCTGACGCGCGACGCGCCTGCCGGGCAACTCACCCTCTCGCGTGCGAAGCAGGTGACGGTGCCCGGCTGGAAACGGCCGGTCAAGAAGAAGAAGGAGTAGAGCATGTGCGGCATCGTCGCGGCGATCGCATCCCGCAACATCGTTCCGGTGCTGGTCGAAGGCCTGCGCAAGCTCGAATACCGCGGCTACGACTCGGCGGGTCTCGCGGTGCTCGCTCCCGGCCTCACCCGGCTGCGCAGCGTCGGGCGTGTCGCCGAGCTCGCCGTCCGGGCCGAAGGGCTGACGGCGGAAATCGGCATCGCGCACACGCGTTGGGCGACGCATGGCGCGCCTTGTGAGAAGAACGCCCATCCGCACGTCTCTGACGGTCTGGCGGTGGTGCATAACGGCATCATCGAAAATTACGCCGAGATCAAGCAGGAGCTCGTTGGCAAGGGATATGTGTTCACCTCGGATACCGATACCGAGGCCATCGCCCATCTGGTGCGGGACGAGCTGAAGATCGGCGCCGACCTGTTCGAAGCGGTTCGGCTGGCGACGAGGCGCCTGATCGGCGCCTATGCGATCGCGGTGATCTGCGAGGGCATCGATCGGATCGTCGTCGCCCGTCATGGAGCGCCGCTGTTGCTCGGCATCGGCGCCGATGGCCTCTATGCCGCGTCCGATGCCTCGGCGCTGCTCATGGTCACGCGCCGCATGGTCTATCTGGAAGAAGGCGATGTCGCCGAGCTGCGGCGCGACGGTATCACGATTTTCGGCGCTGACGGCACGGCACCGGTGACACGGCCGGTCGTGGAGAGCACGCTCTCGACCGATGCGGTCGAGCTGGGTGAATACCGCCATTACATGCAGAAGGAGATCTTCGAGCAGCCGCAAGGCTTGGCCGCGACGCTCGAGATGATCGGCGGCGCGCAGACCTTCTCGGCCCATCTGTTCGGCGCCGATGCGCCTGAAATGCTGCGGGACGTGAAGTCGGTGCTGATCATCGCCTGTGGCACGAGCTACCACGCCGGGCTGGTGGCGCGTTACTGGATCGAAGCGCTCGCCGCCATTCCGTGCACCGTCGAAGTGGCCAGCGAATACCGCTACCGCGCCTCGGTGCCGCATTCCGACCAGCTCGTCGTCGCGATTTCGCAATCGGGTGAGACGGCCGATACGCTGGCCTCGATCCGCCATGCCAAGGCGCTTGGCATGCAGCGGACGTTGGCGATCTGCAATGTGCCGGAGTCCGCGCTCGTGCGCGAATGCGCCTTGCGCTTTCTGACGCGCGCCGGCCCGGAGATCGGCGTGGCTTCGACCAAGGCGTTCACCACCCAGCTCGCGACGCTGTTCCTGCTGGCGGCGACGCTTGCCAAGCAGAACGGCCGTTTGCCGGCGGAACAGGAGGCTGCCCACCTCGTTTCGCTGCGTCATCTGCCGGTCGCCGTGCAAAAAGTGCTCGCACTCGAACCCGACATTCGTAGCTGGGCGCAACGCTTCGCCGACAAACGGCATGCGTTGTTCCTCGGGCGTGGGCACCACTATCCGATCGCCCTCGAAGGCGCGCTGAAGCTGAAGGAAATCTCCTACATCCACGCCGAAGCCTATCCAGCCGGCGAATTGAAGCATGGCCCGCTGGCGCTGGTGGACAAGGAGATGCCCGTCGTCAGTGTCGCGCCGAATGACGCGCTGCTGGAAAAACTCAAGTCGAACCTGAAGGAAGTCGCCGCGCGCGGCGGCGAGCTTTATGTCTTCGCCGATGCCGACTCGAAGGTGGAAAAGGAGCCGGGCGTGCATATCCTGCGCCTGCCGGAGCATTATGGATTGCTCTCGCCGGTGTTGCACGTCGTGCCGCTGCAACTGCTGGCGTATCATGCCGCACTGGTGAAGGGCACCGATGTCGACAAACCGCGCAATCTGGCGAAATCGGTGACCGTCGAATAAAACCGTCGGGAGAGTCCATCATGCCGAAGTTCCACACCGAAAGAATCCGCGCCGTCGCCTTGGTCGGGCATGGGGGGGCTGGCAAGACCACACTGGCCGAAGCGCTGCTCGCGCGCGCCGGCGCGATCCCGGCCGCCGGCAGCGTCGAGAAGGGCAATACCGTCTGCGATTACGATCCCCAGGAAAAGGCCGCCGGCCATTCGTTGCAATCGGCGCTGGTCAATTTCGCCTGGGAAGACGTGCATATCCATCTGATCGACACCCCGGGTTATCCCGATTTCGCCGGCCAGGCGCTCTCCGCGCTGGCCGGAGTCGATACGGCGCTGATCGTGATCAACGCCCAGACCGGCATCGAGCTGATGACCGAGCGGATGATGCGTGCCGCCCAGCAACGGGGACTCGCCTGCATGATCGTCATCAACAAAATCGATGCCGAGAATCTCGATTTGTCTGCCCTGATGGCCGACGTCCGCGCGCGCTTCGGTCCGGCCTGCAAGTTTCTCGATCTCCCAGCCCTCGATCACGGCAAGGTGGTCGAAGTGATGGAGCATGATGAGGGCGAAGCCGACATCGACAGCGTCGCTCACGCTCATCGCGAGCTGATCGACCAACTCGTCGAAGAGGACGAAAGCCTGATGGAGCGCTACCTCGAAGACGGCAAGGACCCGACAGCGGACGAGTTGCATGCGCCTTTCGAGAAAGCGCTGCGTGAAGGCCATCTGATCCCGGTGCTGTTCACCTCCGCGAAGACCGGCGCGGGCCTGGATGAGCTGCTGCATGTGCTGGCGAAGCTCGCGCCCAATCCCGCCGAGGCCAACGTGCCGCCGTTCTACAAAGATGGCGAGCCGTTCCAGCGCGAGCCGGATGCCGGAAAGCATGTCCTGGCGCACGTCTTCAAGATGATCGTCGATCCCTACATGGGCAAGGTGGCGGTCTTCCGCGTCCATCAAGGCACGATCCGCAAGGATTCGCAATTGTTCGTCGGCGATGGCAAGAAGCCGTTCAGGGTCGGCCACCTGTATCAATTGCAGGGCAAGGACTATGTCGAGGTCGAAGAGCTGCTGCCGGGCGATTTGGGTGCGATCGCCAAGGTCGAGGAGATCGAGTTCGACAGCGTGCTGCACGACTCGCACGACGAGGATCACATTGCGCTCAAGCCGCTCGAATTCCCGAAACCGATGCAGGGCTTGGCCGTCGAGACCACCAAGAAAGGCGACGAGCAACGCCTGTTCGATATCCTCCACAAGTTGGAGATCGAAGATCCCTGTTTCCGTGTCGAACGTCATCCGACCACGCACGAGACGGTGATCTTCGGCCTCGGCGAGATGCACCTGAAGACCAAGCTCGAGCGGATGGCGACGCAATACAAGTTGGAGCTCGCCACCCGCCCGCCGCAGATTCCCTACCGCGAGACGATCACCCGGCCGGCAGAGGGCCATTGCCGCCACAAGAAGCAGTCGGGCGGCGCTGGCCAGTTCGGCGAGGTGTTTCTGAAGATCGAGCCACTCCCCCGCGGCGCCGGCTTCGAATTCGTCGATCAGGTCAAGGGCGGCGTGATCCCCGGCGTGTTCATGCCGGCGGTCGAGAAGGGCGTGCGCATGGCGCTCGAAGGCGGCGTAATCGCCGGCTTTCCCATCGAGGATGTGCGCGTCATCGTCTATGACGGCAAGACCCACCCGGTCGATGGCAAGGAAGTCGCTTTCGTCCAGGCGGGCAAGAAGGCGACCATCGCCGCGGTGCAGGCGGCGGCCCCGGTCGTGCTGGAACCGATCGTGCGGATCGAGGTGCATGCCGACGAGGACCAGATGGGCGACATCGCCGGCGATCTGTCGAGCCGTCGTGGCCATGTCACAGGAACGACGCCACGCGGAGCAGGCCGTGTCGTCATCTCTGGCGAAGTACCGCTCGCCGAGATCGGCGACTATGCATCGCGTTTGAAGTCGATGACCGGCGGGCGCGGCAGCTACGGCATCGAGTTCTCGCACTATGCGCTGGTGCCGCCGCCGGTGCAGCAGAAACTCGCCGCGTCGTTCAAGCTTGCCGAGGACGAAGAGTAGGATTAACATTATCCCGATGCGCCGCCTGCATAGCCATCTCCTGATCCTGATCGCCCTGTGGCTGCCCATTCAGGCGGCTGCGGCGGTGGCGATGCCGTTTTGCCGTCACGCACCTGGACAAGCGGCTTTGCCAGCAGCGGAGCATTGCCACGAACAGGCAGCAGGGCAAGCCGCGCCCGCCGTGCCGGGCGATCTCGATTGCGACGACTGCTCGCTGTGCCATCTCGCCTGCAGCGGATTCCTGCTGGCGGCCGTCAGCGCGGCCGCCTCTTTGCCGATGGCGGACGTCATGGTGCCGAAGCTGCAACTCGCTTCGGCCAGCCACATCCCCGAACCGCCGCAACGACCTCCCAGACGCTGAACGCTCCGTGAGGCAGGACATGCCGTCCTGCCAGCGCCGACGTTTGTTCAATTCTGTCCGGAGGTTCGTCATGAAATCCTATCTCACGCTGCTGGCTGCGGCCAGCGTGCTCGCTTCCACCGCCGTTGCCGCCGCTGAAGAGCTTTCGCGAGGCACGATCAAGAAAATCGACGTGGCCGGCCAACGCGTCACGATCGCCCACGGGCCGATCAAGAACCTGGGCATGATGCCGATGACCATGACCTTCAAGGTCAAGGAACCGGCGCTCATCAAGGCCGTTTCGGTCGGTGACGAGGTGCGCTTCCGGGTCGAAATGGTCGATGGTGACTACACCGTCGTGCGTATCGAACCGGCGAAGTAGCCATGCGTGCCCTGCCCCTGTGGCTGGCGGTGTGCCTCACCGCCAGCGGGGTGGCGTGGGCGGAAGAGGGCACGGTGCAAGGCGGCGACGTCGAGCACCTGCTCGCCTTCGCGCGCGAACGCCATCCGGAATTCGCCGCGCTGCGTCACGAAGCGGCCGCCGCAATGGCCCGCATCGAACCCGCGGGTGCGCTGCCCGACCCGATGTTCGGCATCGAACTGCGCGATTTCGCCACGCCAGATGCCGGCCCGAACCTGCTGCCCTCGCGCGTCGGCAGCACGCGCTACACCGTGACGCAAAGCCTGCCGTGGTTCGGCAAGCGCGATCTGAAACGCGACATCGCTGCCGCGGGCGCCAGCGAGGCCGAGGCACGCGCTGCGACGCTCTGGGTCGATCTCGCCTGGCAGATCAAGCAGGCTTTCGCGCAACGTTACCTGCTCCAGTGTCGCCTCCGTTACGCGCGGGAAAATCTGGCCTTGCTCGAGCAGCTCGAACGCATTTCCCTCACGCGCTATGGCGCCGGGCTGGCGCCGCAGCAAGATGCGCTGCGCGCGCAGACCGAACGCACCGCATTGGCCAGCGAGCTTGCCCAGCTGGAAGGCGAAGAGACGCAGATCGTCGCACGCTTGCGCAGCCTGCTCGGCACGAGCGCCGACATGGAGCTCAATCCACCGCAACGCCTGCGCAGCCCGCTGTCCCCGGCACGCCTCGATGCGCAGGCGCTAAAAGCGCGGCTGATCGAGCGTAATCCGCGTCTGGCCGCCGCTGCCGCGCGTATTGCCGCCAGCGAAAAAACGCGCGCGCTGACCTACCAGAACCGCTATCCGGACTTCAAGGTCGGCCTCGCTGCGATCCAGTCGCGGGACCGCGTCACCGGCTGGGATCTGATGTTCGAAATCAACATCCCCTTGCAACAGGCCAGCCGGCGCGAAGAGGAGCGCGAGGCCGAGCGCATGCTCGACGCAGCCAAAAGCCGTAGGGAAGCAACGTTGAATCAGGCGCTCGCGGAATTGCGTGAAAACCTCAGCGCGCTCAATGCGGCTTCCCGTGTCGAGGAGCTGGTGAACACGCGCCTCCTGCCGCAGGCTGAACTGACGCTGCAAGCCGCGCTTGTCGGGTATGAAACCGGCAAGGTCGATTTCGCCACCGTGCTCGATGCGCAGCGGCAAATCCGCAAAGCCAAGGAAGATCTCGCGCGGGCGCGTGTGACGCAGGAGCTGCGCCGTGCCGACATCGAACGCGCGATCGGAGAAGAGCTATGAAGAACATCGCGATCATCGTGCTGCTGGTCGTCGCCGCAGCGCTCGGCTACTGGTTCGGTGGGCAGCAGCAAAAAATCGGCGCTGGCGACACGGCACAGCAGAGCGCCGCGGCGCCGTCAGGCAAGAAGATTCTCTATTACCGCAACCCGATGGGGCTGCCCGATACTTCGCCCACGCCGAAGAAGGACCCGATGGGCATGGACTACATCCCCGTCTACGAGGGCGAAGAGGAGGATGACGGCCCCAGCGTGAAAATCGGCACGGCGAAGGTGCAGAAGCTCGGCGTGCGTAGCGAGGTGGTCGCCAGACGCGAGCTGTCGCGGCCGGTGCGCGCGGTCGGTCGGGTGGAGATCGACGAGCGGCGTGTCCATGCCATTGCGCCGAAGTTCGAAGGCTGGATCGAGCGCCTCTTCGTCAATACCACCGGCCAACCAGTTGGCAAAGGTCAGCCGTTGTTCGAGGTCTACAGCCCCGAGCTCGTCTCCGCCCAGCGCGAATACCAGGTGGCGGCAAGAGGTGCGGCCACGCTTGCCGACGCCGGCCCCGAAGCGCTGGCGAGCATTCGCCAGGTGGCCGATGCGGCGCTGGCGCGGCTTGCCAACTGGGATATTTCCGCCGCGCAGATCGCGCGGCTCGCAGCGGGTGGCGAGCCGACCCGCACGCTGACCCTCCATTCTCCGGTGGCTGGCGTGGTCCTCGAGAAGAAAGCGCTCGCGGGCATGCGCTTCATGCCCGGCGAGACGCTGTATCGGATCGCCGATCTCGGCACGGTCTGGGTACTCGCGGATCTCTACGAGCGAGATGTCGCCGCGGTGACCATCGGACTGCCGGCCGAGGTGCGCGTCGACGCGTTTGCCGACAAGACCTTCACAGGCAAGGTGAGCTATCTCTATCCGACGATGAATGAGGCCACGCGCACGGTGCCGGTGCGCATCGAATTGCCGAACCCGGATGGCCTGCTGCGTCCGGGCATGTATGCGAAGGCGGAGATAAAAGTCGGCGCCGGCAGGACGGCGCTGGCCGTGCCGCTTGCGGCCGTCATCGATGGCGGCGTCACCCAGCGTGTCATCGTGCAAGAGGAGGAAGGCCGTTTCGAACCGCGCGAGGTGCGGCTGGGCCTGCGCAATGACGACTACGTCGAGGTGAAGGCGGGCCTGCGGGAAGGCGAACGGGTCGTCGTCGCGGCGAATTTCCTGATCGATTCCGAAAGCAATCTCAAGGCCGCACTGGGAGGCATGAAAGAGCAGGCGGCGGTCAGCCATCGAGCCGTCGGTATCTTCGACGGCATCGAGGCCGACGGCACCGTGATGATCTCCCACGAGCCGGTGGCGAGCCTGGGATGGCCGAAGATGACGATGGGTTTCGTGCTGGCGAATTCCGCTCTCGCCGACGAGATCGAACCGGGCACGCCGATCCAGTTTGAATTCGTCGAGCGCAAGCCCGGCGAATGGGTGATCACGAAGATCGAGAGGCGCTGAGATGCTGGCGAAACTGATCGACTGGTCGGCGCGCAACCGGTTTCTGGTGTTGCTCGCTACACTGTTCGTCGTGTTGGCGGGTGTCCATGCGGTCTCGCGGACGCCGCTCGACGCGCTGCCAGACCTCTCGGACGTGCAGGTGATCGTCTATACGGAATATCCCGGCCAGGCGCCGCAGGTGGTCGAGGACCAGGTCACCTATCCGCTCACCACCGCGCTGCTCGCGGTGCCGAAGTCGAAGGTGGTGCGCGGCTTTTCGTTCTTCGGCGCCTCGTTCGT
>JBKBOI010000005.1:0-29922 GCA_046294935.1 Rhodocyclaceae bacterium | reverse complement strand
GCACAGCTTATCCGGTACGTAGTCGAGCGTGAGGACGGCAAAATCCGGCTGCCCGGTCTTGGGACACAGGCAGGTGAATTCCGGGATTTCCATGTGGATATGGTAATCCCGATGGGGCGCCGGGTTGGGAAAGGTTTCCAGGGTCTTGGAAGGCGTGGAGGGCATGGCGTGACGAGGCGAAAGACGAAGAGTAAATTATAAGGTGCCGTCCTGCCTGCGCCGGCTTTCAAAATAGCCAGCTTTGCAACCAGAACGCGGCGAAGCCGCTAGCGATGGTCACCAAGGTGTTCTTCCAGCGCGCGGCGACGGCGATGGCCACCAAACCGGCCCAGAAGCGCGGGTTGTCCAAGCCAATGTCGAACCGTCCGGTGACCAGCAGCAGTTCGGGGGTGACGATGGCGGTGAGTGTAGCGATCGGCACGAAAGGCAGTGCACGGATGAACCAGCCGGGGGGCTTGTAATGACCTTCGAGCGCAATGAAGGAATAGCGGATCAGGAAGGTGAGAAACCCACAGGCGAGCCACAGCGGCAGCCAGTTCATCGGCGTTCTCCGATGAGGGCGCCGGCGGCCAGCCCCACCAGCGCTGCGGCGAACAGGCCGATCTTGTAGGGCAATCCAGCGAGCAGCACGGCGAGCACGCCGGCGAAGATCGCGGCGATGAGGCGCGCCCGGCTGTCGATGAGCGGCACGACGATACTGATGAAGGTCAGCGGCAGGGCGAAATCGAGGCCGAGATCGGCGGGTAGCTGGCTGCCGATCAATACCCCGGCCAGCGTCGATAGCTGCCAGCCGGCCCAGAGCATGAAGCCCGCGCCGAAGAGAATCCAGTGCGCCTGTGGCGAGCGCGGCTGGGCGAGCAGATGGGGGATCGCCGCGGCGTAGGCCTCGTCGGTCAGCAGATAGGAGAGCAGCAGCTTCCAGCGCCGCGGCAGCTGCGCGAGCGCTGGCGCCACGGAGGCGCTGTAGAGCGCATGGCGCAGGTTGATGAGTCCGACCGCGCCGACCATCAACACGGCCGGTGCGCCAGCGCCGATCAACTGCGCCAGCAGGAACTGCGCCGAGCCGGCGAATACCAGCGAGGACATCAGAAAGGCGGCCAGCGGCGGAATGCCACTTTGCAGCGCGACCACGCCATAGATCACGCCGAACGGCGTGACCCCGAGCAGCATCGGGGCGAGGGCGCGCACGCCGAGGAGGAAGGCTGAACGGCGGGTCATCGTCTGCGGTGAGTGAGATAGAGGAATTGGTAGGTCAGGCGTGGCGCCGGTCCCAGCGTGCGGAGCACACGGCGTAGTTGCCCGGGAGTGAGCGGCACATGGCCGGTAGCGGGCGCATCGGCGCCGATCGCGCGCAGGGCGCGCAGGAAGTCGAGGCCGTCGGCGTGGGGTGCGCACCACAGCTCGGTCTCGATCTGGTTGATACCTGGCGGCAAGGCGGCGAGGCTGGCTTCCCGGCTGGGCATCGGCCGTGCGCCGGGCTTGAGCCCATGGGCCGCGTGGGCCGCGCGCCACTCCAGGAAGGTTTCGCCGCCGGGCACGGAGAGGAGCAGCACGCCGCCGGGCGCGAGCAGGGCGGCGAGCCGGGAAAAGGCGGCGGGCAGATCGTCGAACCACTGCGCGACGAGGTTGCCGCAGACGAGATCGAACGGCCCGCCGACCGCCGGCTGGGCGCCGTCCATGACGGCGAAGTCGAGGCGCGTGTTCGTGCCGAGCCGCGCGCGGCAGGCGGCCACCATCGCCGGCGCGATGTCGGAGGCGAGGATCGTCGCGCCGGGCAGGCGCAGGGTGAGCAGTGCGGTCAGATGCCCGGTGCCGCAGCCGATCTCCAGCACACGTGCGCGCGACGGCAGGGCGAGCGTGACCAGACGTTCGGCGAGCCGTTGCGCCGCATGGCGCTGTGCCACCGAATGGGCGTCGTAGCTCGGCGCAGCTCTGTTGAAGCGTTGGGCGACATCAGGCATTCGCAAGCCTTTTGATCCAGCGGGCGCAAAGTTCAGGGTGCGTGATCGGCAGCAAGTGCCCCGGCGCGTCGACGAACTCGACCGCGCCGAAGGCCATCGTGCTCATCGCGGCGGGCACGATCGGGTCATGCGTACCCGCCAGCGCGACGACATCGGCGCGGCGCGCGGCGAGCGTGGCGCGGCCGTCCCATTCGGCGAGCGCGTCAAGCCCTGTCGCGAGGCGCTCGATGTTGGGTTTGCCTGCTGGCGCATGGCCGCCACAGCGGGCGTGGAATTCGGCGAGCACGGCGCTTGGATCGCGCAGGAACTGCTGCTGCATGCGGGAGAGCACCCGCGGCGCGATGGCCGGCGCGTAGCCGGACGTTTCGGTGAAGCGCGGAAAGCCGTTGATGCACAGCAGCCGTCGCCACTCATTGGGCGCCTGCGTCAGCCACCAGAGCGCCCCGAGCGAGTGGCCCACCGCGAGATCGATCGAGTGGGCCGTCCCGGCGGTGCTCGCGGTCGCTACGCCCCCCCCTACGGCGGGGCCCCCTCCGTTGCTCGCGCCTTCAGCGCCGACTTTCATGCGTTCCGCGCCGAAATAACCGAACTCGAGCGTCTCGACCGCGAGATGTTTCGGCAACCGCGCCCGCACTGCGTCCCACAGCGAGGCATCGTATCCCCAGCCATGCAGCAAGACGATCGTCGTCACAATGTTTCCACCGCCTCGAGCAGACGCTCGAACTGGGTGTCGGAAAGCGCAGCCGACAGGGAGAACCGCAGCCGCGCGGTGCCGGCCGGCACCGTCGGCGGGCGGATCGCGACGGCGAGAATCCCGGCTTTCCGCAACTTTTCCGCGGCGGCCAGCGCCCGCTGCGCCTCGCCCAGGACCGCCGGGACGATCTGCGTCGTCGAGGCGAGCGTGTCGAAACCGCGGGTCTGCAGGGCTTCGCGCAAGCGGGCGGCCATCTGCCTCAGCCGGGCGCGCTCGGCATCCATCGTCGGCACCAGATCGAGCGCGGCATCGAGCGCGCCCAACGCAGCCGGCGCTGGCGCCGTGCTGTAGATGAACCCTCTGCAGCGGTTGACGAGCCAGTCGATCAGCGCTTTCGATCCGGCGACATAGGCGCCAGCACCCCCGAGCGCTTTCCCCAGTGTGCCCATCGTCACCGTCGCACGGCCCTGCGAAAGGCCCACGCCCTGCGGCCCGAGCACGCCGGTGGCGTGGGCTTCGTCGAGATAAAGATAGGCGCCGTGCCGTGCCGCCAGCGCCGACAAAGCGGCCACGTCGGCGACATCGCCATCCATGCTGAACACCGATTCGGTGACGATCCAGCGCGTCGTGCCGGGGTGTCGTTCCAGCAGTTCTTCGAGGTGGGCGAGGTCGTTGTGGCGAAAGCGGATTTGCTTGACGCCCGCGAGGCCCGCATGGAGGCTCGCGTGGTTCAAGCGGTCGGTGAACACCTGCAGGCGCTCGCCCAGTTCCAGGAGCGCCGGCAGCACCGAGCTGTTGAGCTGGTATCCGGTGGCGAAGATCAGCGCGGCTTCACAGCCCTTGAAGCGGGCGAGCTTTTCTTCGAGGGCCAGCAGCTCGTCCGACGTGCCGGTGACGAGCCTTGATGCGCGGCTGCCGGCGCCGTGCTTCGCCACCCACTGGCAGGCGCGTTCGATGAGCAGCGGGTGGCGCGAAAGCCCCAGATAGTCGTTCGAGGCGACATCGACGAGCGAGGGGTCGAAAGCGACGAGCCGCCGCCGCAAGCCCGCCGCGTCGAGTGCCGCGAGCCGTGGCGCGATCAGGGCGTCGAGATCGGGCATGGTGAGGACTGGGCTTTGCGTGACCAGTCGGCGACGACTTCGCAGACGGCATGGGTGAGGATGGAAAGATCGGCGGCGTCGATGACGAAGGGCGGGGCGAGATAGACGATGTCGCCGAAGGGCCGCACCCAGACGTGGCGCGCGACGAAGGCCGGACGCAGGGCTGCCGCGACGGGCCGGTCGAGCTGGACGACGCCGATCGCCCCCATCACGCGCACATCCACGACACCGGGCAGACCACGGCAGGGGGCCAGCTCACGCCGCATCTGCGCCTCGATCGCGGCGACCTGCGCCAATCGCGGCTCGCGCTCGAATAGGTCGAGCGAAGCATTCGCCGCCGCGCAGGCGAGCGGATTGGCCATGAAGGTCGGGCCGTGCATCAACGCATCCCCAGGGCGTTTCGAGCAGAATGCGGCAAAGACCTGCCGCGAGGCCACCGTCGCGGCCAGCGGCAGCGTGCCACCGGTGAGCGCCTTGGAAAGGCACAGGATGTCCGGCGTCGCCTCGGGTGGCGTGGCAAACATCTGGCCGGTGCGGCCGAAGCCGGTCATGATCTCATCGAAGATGAGCAAGATGCCATGCTCGCGGCAGGCGGCGTGGATCGCTTTCAGTGTCTCGACATCGTGAAAGCGCATGCCACCGGCGCCTTGCACACGCGGCTCGACGATCGCGGCGGCGATTTCGCTGCCGTGGCGATCGAGCAGCGCGTCGAGCGCGGCGCGGGAGGCGGCATCGCGCGGCAGGGCGGCGAAGTGCTGCGGCACGCGGTAATGCGCGTGCGCGGCATGGAAACCGCAGTCCGGATCGGTGACCGAGAGCGCCCCCAGCGTATCGCCGTGGTAGCCATTCTCGAAGGCAAGGAACCGGTGGCGATCTTCGCCGCGGTTCTTCCAGTATTGCACGGCGATCTTCAGCGCCACTTCGACGGCGACCGAGCCGGATTCGGAGAAGAACACGCGCTCGAGATCACCGGGCAATAGCGCGACGAGCCGGCGAGCGAGTTTCAGCGCCGGCTCGTGCATCAGGCCGGCGAACATCACATGGGGCAGCGTCTCGAGCTGGGCTTTGACGGCGGCATCGATGTGCGGATGGCGATAGCCATGGCACATCGTCCACCAGGATGAAATGCCGTCGATCAGCTCGCGGCCATCGGAGAGCCGAAGGCGCACCCCGGATGCCGAGACCACCGGCAGCGGCGCGGGCGCCGTGGCCATCTGGGTATAGGGCAGCCACAGAGAATCGATGCAAGTCATGGGAGAATGGCGCGGATGGGCAGAAGTTATTTTATTACCGCCACCGGCACCGACCTCGGCAAAACCTGGCTCACCGCCGGGCTACTTTCGGCCTGCCGCGCGCAGGGCCGGCCGGCGCGGGCGCTCAAGCCGGTGATGAGCGGCTTCGACCCCATGCGGCCCGATACTTCGGATGCGGCGAAAATCGGCGCTGGCAGGACGGCATGGTGTTATGAAGCGCCGCTTTCGCCCGATCTCGCGGCGGCGAAGGAGGGCAAAGCCATCGACTTCGCAGCGCTCGTCTCCTGGTGCCAAAACGAGATCGCCGCCAGCGATGGAGTGCTGCTGATCGAAGGCATCGGCGGCGTGATGGTGCCGCTCACCCCGCGCCACACGGTGCGCGACTGGATCGCGGCGCTCGCGATTCCGACGCTGCTCGTCTGCGGGACTTATCTGGGCACGCTCTCGCATACGCTGACGGCGTTGGCCGCGCTGCGCGAAGTGGGCGTCACGCCGGCGATGCTGATCGTCAATGAGTCGGCCGGCAGCGCGGTGAGCGTCGAGGACACACTCGCCTCGCTCGCGCCGCATCTCAGCGAGCTGCCACTTTGCGTGCTGCGCCGCGATGACGCGGCCGGGCTGGCGAGGCTCGCTAGCAGCCTGTGAGCCCCAGCCGCGCGAACAGCGCTTCGTCGTGGGCGACGTCCGGGTTGCCGGAGGTCAAGAGCTTCTCACCGTAGAAGATCGAGTTCGCGCCGGCGAGGAAGCACAGCGCCTGCAGCTCGTCCGACATCTGCTGGCGGCCGGCGGACAGCCGCACCCAGGAGGTGGGCATCGTGATCCGCGCCGCGGCGATGGTGCGCACGAACTCGAAGGGGTCGAGTGGCGGCGCATTCTCCAGCGGCGTGCCGGGTATCGCGACCAGATGGTTGATCGGCACCGATTCTGGCGGCGGATCGAGGCTGGCGAGCTGGGCGATCAGCGCGGCGCGCACGCGGCGGCTCTCGCCCATGCCGATGATGCCGCCGCAGCAGATCTTGATGCCGGCGCGACGCACGGCCAGCAGGGTCTCCATCCGCGCCTGCTGGCTGTGGGTGGTGATGATCTGGTCGTAATACTCGGCGCCGGTGTCGAGGTTGTGGTTGTAGTAATCGAGCCCCGCCGCGGCGAGCTTCTCGGCCTGGCCCGGGCCCAACAGGCCCAGGGTCAGGCAGGCTTCCAGCCCCAAGTCCTTGACGACACGCACCATTTCGATCACGCGGCCGAGGTCGCCGTCCTTCGGGCCGCGCCAGGCGGCGCCCATGCAAAAGCGCGTCGCGCCTTTCTCCTTCGCGGCCTTGGCTGCGACCTCGACTTCTTCGAGTTCGAGCAGCTTGCCGCGCGTAATCCCCGTCTCTTTGTCGCGCCGCGCCGACTGCGAGCAATAGCCGCAATCTTCCGAGCAACCGCCGGTCTTGATCGACAACAGCGTCGAGCGCTGGATCCGGTTCGGGTCGAAATGCTGGCGATGGACGGTCTGCGCGCGGAAGATGAGATCGTTGAAGGGCAGTTCGAAGAGGGCTTCGACGGCGGCGGCATCGATCGGTTCGGGCAGGGCGGCGGTCGGATTTCGCATGGTCGGTTCCATCACGGCTGGGCTGCGAATTGTACTGGGACGCACCGACTATAATGCGCCTTTCATTCCCTCCGACAGCATTTTTCCCCCTGACGTGCGCCTCACCAAGCTCAAGATCGCCGGCTTCAAGTCCTTCGTCGAGCCGACCACCGTGGTGTTTCCGAACCAGCTCGTGGGTGTGGTTGGGCCGAACGGTTGCGGCAAGTCGAACATCATCGACGCGGTGCGCTGGGTGCTGGGCGAGTCGAAGGCGTCGGAATTGCGCGGCGAATCGATCCAGGACGTGATCTTCAAGGGTTCCGGGACGCGTAAGGAGGTCGGCCGCGCCAGCGTCGAGCTGTTCTTCGACAATTCGCAGGGGCGGATCGCCGGTCAGTGGGGGCAATATGCCGAAATCACCGTCAAGCGCACGCTCGACCGCGACGGCAATTCGAACTATTACATCAACAACCTGCACGTGCGCCGCCGCGACGTGATCGACCTGTTTCTCGGCACCGGCCTGGGGCCGCGCGCTTACGCGATCATCGGCCAGGGAATGATCTCCCGCATCATCGAATCGAAGCCCGAGGAGCTGCGCTGGTTCCTCGAAGAGGCGGCGGGGGTGACCAAATACAAGGAGCGTCGCAAGGAGACCGAAGGGCGTCTCGAGGACGCCCGCGAGAACCTCGCCCGCGTCGACGACATCCGCAACGAGCTCGCCGGCCAGGTGGAACGTCTCGAAGCGCAGGCCGAAGTCGCGCGCCGCTACCGCGACTTGCAGGCGCGGCTGAGCCGACGCCAGAGCCTGTTGTGGCTGAAAAAACGCAACGATGCGCAGGCCGAGGCCGAGCGGCTCGAACGGCAGGTGGCCGAGGGCCTCAACGCCGTCGAAGCCGAGACGGCGCGGCTGCGCGAGATCGAGGCGCGCGTCGAGCTGGCGCGCGAGGCGCACTTTGCCGCCTCCGATGCGCTGCATGCCGCCCAGGCCGAGATGTACGCCGCGAACGCCGAAGTCAAGCGCCTCGAAGCCGAGATCGCCCATCTGCGCGATGCCCGCGTGCGCCTGGAGGCGCGGCTTGCCCAGCTCGATGCCCAGCAGACGCACTGGTCGGCCGAGATGCGTCGCGTCGAGGAAGAAGAATCGCGCTGGATTGCGCTGCTGGAAAACTCTCGCGAGCGTGCCGCCACCGCGGCAGCCCGCCACGAGGAGGCGGCCTTGCGCCTGCCCGAGGCCGAAGCCGCGGTCAGGCAGGCCGAGGCCCAGGTCGCCGAGGCGCGCCGCGCGCTCAATGCCGCCGAGCAGGCATTGCGGCTCGCCGAGGCCGATCGCGGCCATGCGCTGCGTACACTCGATAACCTCGCCCAGCGCAGAAGCCGCATCGACGCCGAGCGCGCCGCCGTCGCCCCGCCGGACGCGGCCGAGCTCGCCCGCGCGCGGGAAGCCGAAGCCGAGGCCGAAGCCGAGCTGGAAGTGGCTCAGGCGCGGCTGGCGGAACTCCAGGAGCGACAGCCAGTCCTCGAGGCCACCCTGCGCGAAAAGCGCGAGGCGCTCGCCGTCGCCCACCGAGCCGTCACCGCAATCCGGGCGCGTCATGATGCGCAGGTCGAGCTGCAGTCCCGCGTCGGACAAGGTGGCGATCTGGAGAAATGGCTCGCCGATCTCGGCCTGGCCGGCGCCGAGCCGCTGTGGCACGCGCTGGAGGTCGAGCCCGGTTGGGAAACGGCCGTCGAGGCCGTATTGCGCGAACGGCTGATGGCGGTGCCGGCCAGCCTCGAAGCGCTGCGAAAGGCCCTCACCACGCCGCCGCCGGCCACCGTCACTCTGGCCTTGCCGGGCGAAGCCTCCCCGGCCGCGCCACCCCCGGATGGCCTGCGCGCCAAGGTGCGCTGCCGTGACGCGCGCTGGGCGCCGCTGCTCGACGAATGGCTGGGCGGGGTGCGCATCGTCGAGGATGACGCCCTGCTGTTGTCGGCTAGCGGCTTCCGTATCGGACGCGCCGGGCATTTGGCGACACCTGCCGGTTTGACGCTTTATGTGCCGGACATCGAGACGCATGGCGTGATCGAGCGCCAGCGCGAGATCGAAACCCTGGCAGCGCAGATCATTGCGCTGGAAGAGACTGAAAGCGCGGCGCGCGAGGCGCAGGACGAAGCCGAGCAGGCCGTGGCTGCGGGCCAGCAGCAACTCGCCGAAGCCAGGCGCGCCGTGCAGCAGGCGCAAAGCCGGCGGCATGAGGCGCAGGTCGAGGTCTTGAAGCTCGATCAGGCCCAAGCCCGCTTCCACGAGCAGGCAGGACGGCTGGCGCGCGAACTGGAGGAGATCGCCCGCCTCGAGGAGGAAGAAAGGACGGCGCTCGTCGATGCCGAAGACGAGGCGACGCGCGCCCGTGAAGCGCTCGCCGCGGCGCAAGCGCGCATGGAGACTGCGCTGGAACTGCAGCGTCAGCGTGACACCGCCCTGCTCGAAGCGCGCGCGCTCGAACGCCAGCTCGCGCGCGAGGCTCAGGAGGCCGGCTTTTCCGAGAAGGAATGCCGCGCGAAACTCGAAGACAATGCCCGCGCCGCGCAAACCGCGCGTGATCAGCTCGCTTTGGTGGCCCAGGAACGCAACCAGGCCGCGCAGGAACTCGCGGCGATCAGCGATGCGGTCTTCCAGCAGCAATTGCAGGCGGCGCTGGCTTCGAGGAGCGCACAGGAATCGACACTCGCCGAACGACGCAATGCGCTCGAGACGGCCGCCGCGACCTTGCGCAATCTCGACGAGGAGCGCCTGAAGATCGAGCAGAACCTTCAACCCGCACGCGAGCGGATCAACGAGCTGAAGCTCAAGGCGCAGGCCGCGCGGCTGAACGTCTTGCAGTTCCAGGAGCGGCTCGAGGAGGCGCATGTCGTCAGCCCCGAGGACGAAGCCGCCTTGGCCGCCGAGCTGACGCCTGGCCTGCGCGATGCCGCGCTGCAGGGCGAGATCACGCGACTTGCCAACGAGATCGAGGCGCTGGGGCCGGTCAACCTCGCCGCGCTCGAAGAGCTGGCCAGCGCGCAGCAGCGCAAGGGCTTTCTCGATGAGCAGTCGGCCGACCTCACGGCGGCGATCGCCACGCTGGAGGATGCGATCCGGCGCATCGACCGCGAGACGCGCGCGCAGCTCAAGGAAACCTACGACAAGGTGAATGCCAATTTCGGCGCGCTGTTCCCGGAACTGTTCGGTGGCGGCGAGGCGAAGCTGATCCTCACCGGCGAGGAAATCCTCGATGCCGGCATCCAGATCATGGCGCAGCCGCCGGGCAAGAGGAATTCGACGATCCAACTGCTTTCCGGCGGCGAGAAGGCGCTCACCGCGATCGCGCTGGTATTCGCGTTGTTTCAGCTCAATCCAGCGCCGTTTTGCATGCTCGACGAGGTCGATGCGCCGCTCGACGACTCGAACACGGTGCGCTACTGTGAAATGGTCAAGCGCATGTCGCGCGTCACGCAGTTCATTTTCATCACTCACAGCAAGATCACGATGGAGATGGCCCAGCAGTTGATCGGCGTGACGATGCAGGAGCAGGGTGTCTCGCGCGTCGTCGAAGTCGACATCGAGGAAGCGCTACGCATGGCCGACAAGGAAGCGGCTTGACGGGGGGCGGACAATGAAAGACTTGCAGATCGCGATGATCGTCTTCGGCGTGATGCTCGTCCTCGCCGTCTGGCTATTCAATCGCTGGCAGGAGAAACGTTATCTGGCGCGCGAGCGCGAGAAGACTGCAACCCCCGCCGCCAGCGCCGCGGCGGCGAAGGCTGTCGAATACGGCAAGCGAAGCGGCAGATCGGAGCGCGATGACCGGATCGAGCCTCGCTCGTCGAAGCCGGCGGGTGCCGCTTTGCATGAGCCGAGCTTCATGGACCCCGACCTGCCCATCGGACCGGAATCCGCTGGGCCTGCCGGAGAGGTGGATCTGCTTTTGGATGTCGAAGAGAAGGGGGCGCCGGCCGTGCCGTCCGAGTGGGGCGATGGCAGCGTCGATTGCCTGGTGCGCATCGAGTTCGTCGCGCCGGTGCCGGTGCGCATGCTGCGGGAGGAGCATCGCGACTGGTCGGAGCGCATCGACAAGCCGGTGCAATGGCTGGGCCTGGATGAGCAGACTGGCCATTGGCGCACCCTGTTGCCCGACGATCCGGGCAGTGTCAAGCATCTTGCCGCCGCGCTGCAACTGGTCGATCGCCTCGGCGCCGTCAGTGAGGAAACCTTGACGGCCTTCGTCGAGGGCATGAACCGGCTCGCCCAGCGCTTCGTCGGTCGCATCGAGGCGCCGGAGCCCACCACGCTGCTGGCGCGCGCGCAGGAGCTCGATGCGTTTTGCGCCTCGGTGGATCTGCAGCTGACGTTGCACGTGCTGCCCAGCGATACTGCCCGGCTGTCCGGCGCATTGCTCAAGCCTCTGATCGATCGGCTGGGGCTGCGCCCCGAAGGGGAGCGTTTCGTGGCCAGCAATCCGGACGGCAGCGAAGCCTTCGCGCTGATCTGCCGTCAGGTGGCACCGTTTTCGCTGGAACGATTGGAAGGGGCGCAGCTGACCGAACTGATCTTCAGCCTCGACGTCCCCCGCGTGGCCAATGGCGTCGCGGCATTCGAGCGTCTGCTCGACTGCGCGCGACAGTGCGCGGCAACGCTCGGTGGCCAGCTCGCCGATGCGCACCGCAAGCCGTTGCCCGAGGCGACGATCGCCATCATCAGAAGCCGCATCGCCGAGCTGCAAAGCCGCATGGCCGAACGCGGCATCGTGCCCGGCGGGGTGCGCGCCCTGCGCCTGTTCGCATGAAAGCGCCAGACGACATCGCCGCCCGTATCGAGGCCCTGCGCGAAGAGATCGCGCGCCATGATTACGCCTACTACGTGCTCGATGCGCCGACGATTCCCGATGCCGAATACGACAGGCTGTTTTGCGAATTGCAGACGCTCGAGGCGGCGCATCCCGAGCTGATCACGCCGGATTCGCCGACCCAGCGCGTCGGCGGCAAGCCGCTGGCGGCGTTTCGCGAAGTGCGCCATGTGGTGCCGATGCTCTCGCTCAACAATGCCTTTTCCGCCGCGGAGGTGGAGGCTTTCGACCGTCGCTGCCGGGAGGGGCTTGGCAAGGCGGTCGTCGATTATGCCTGCGAGCCGAAATTCGATGGCCTGGCGGTGACCCTCCGCTATGAGAATGGCATTTTCGTGCAGGGGGCGACGAGAGGAGACGGCTATACCGGCGAGGACGTGACGCAAAACCTGCGCACCGTACGCAATCTACCCTTGCGCTTGAGGGGCGAAGGGATTCCTGCTCGTCTCGAAATCCGTGGCGAGGTGCTGATGTTGCGTCGCGATTTCGAAAAGCTCAACGAGCGTCAGCGCGCGGCGGGGGAAAAGGAATTCGTCAATCCGCGCAATGCCGCTGCCGGCAGCCTGCGCCAGCTCGACCCATCGATCACCGCCCTGCGGCCCTTGCGCTTCTACGCCTACGGTGTGGCCGACACGAGTGCCGTCCTGCCAGCGCCGATTTTCCACAGCGAAATGATGGAGCGTCTGGCGAGCTGGGGGGTTCCGGTGGCGCGTGAGCGCGCGCGCGTGCGCGGGGCGGCAGGGCTGCTCGATTATTTCTCGCGGATGGGCGCCAGGCGGCATGATCTGCCATATGACATCGATGGCGTGGTCTACAAGGTCGACGGCTTCGCGGAACAGGAAAGGCTCGGCTTCGTCGCGCGTGCGCCGCGTTTCGCGATCGCCCACAAGTTTCCCGCCGAAGAGGCGCTCACCGTGGTCGAAGCGATCGACGTGCAGGTCGGTCGCACCGGTGCACTCACGCCGGTGGCGCGTCTCAAACCCGTCTTCGTCGGTGGTGTGACGGTGACCAATGCCACCTTGCACAACGAAGACGAGGTGCATCGCAAGGACGTTCGCGTCGGCGACACGGTGATCGTGCGCCGCGCCGGCGACGTGATTCCCGAAGTGGTCGCCATCGTGCCGGAGCGCCGCCCGCCCCATACCCGTCCCTTCGTGATGCCGACGCACTGTCCGGTGTGCGGCTCGGCGGTCGAGAAGCCCGAGGGCGAGGCGATCGCGCGCTGCACCGGCGGCCTGTTCTGTCCGGCGCAGCGCAAGCAGACGCTGCTGCATTTCGCCTCGCGGCGCGCGATGGACATCGAGGGCCTGGGTGAGAAGCTGGTGGATCAGCTCGTCGATCAGGGCCTCGTCGCCACGGTGGCCGACCTCTACCGGCTCGACCTGCCGACACTGGCGAATCTCGAACGCATGGGCGAGAAGTCGGCCGCCAACCTGCTCGCCGCGATCGACAGGAGCCGCCAGACCACGCTGGCGCGTTTCATCTATGCCTTGGGCATCCGCAACGTCGGCGAGGCGACGGCGAAGGACCTGGCGCGCCATATCGGCACGCTGGATGCCCTGATGGCGGCGGATGTCGAGACGCTGCAGCAGGTGCCCGAGGTCGGGCCGGTGGTGGCGGAATCGATCGCCCACTTTTTTGCCGAGGCCCACAACCGCAAGGTGATCGCCGCGTTGCGCGCCGCCGGCGTCCACTGGCCGGAAACCGGCCGGCCGGCCGGCCCTGCGCCGCTCGCCGGCAAGACCTTCGTGCTCACCGGCACCTTGCCGACGCTGACCCGTGAAGAGGCGAAGGCATCGATCGAGGCTGCGGGTGGCAAGGTGGCGGGTTCGGTGTCGAGAAAGACCGATTACGTCGTCGTCGGCGCCGATCCTGGCAGCAAATTCGCCAAGGCGCAGGAATTGGGCATTAAGATGCTCGACGAAACACAGTTGAAGGAGCTCCTGATGCAAGGAAAGACGAGCCGATGAGCGAGATAAGGAAAGCCGTTTTCCCGGTTGCGGGCATGGGCACGCGCTTTCTGCCCGCCACCAAGGCGAGCCCGAAGGAAATGCTGCCGATCGTCGACAAGCCGCTGATCCAGTATGCGGTCGAAGAAGCGGTTGCCGCCGGCATCACGGACATGATCTTCGTCACCGGCCGGACAAAGCGCGCGATCGAGGATCATTTCGACAAGGCCTACGAGCTGGAGAGCGAGCTGGAACGGCGCGGTAAGACCGAGCTGCTCGACTTCGTGCGCCATCTGCTACCGAAGAACATCAACTGTATCTACATCCGCCAGGCCGAGGCGCTGGGCCTGGGGCATGCGGTGCTGTGCGCGAAACCGGTGGTCGGCGACGAGCCGTTCGCGGTGCTGCTGGCCGACGACCTGCTCGACGCCGGCGTGCCGGTGATGAAGCAGATGGTCGATGCCTACGACTATTACCGCTGCTCGATCCTCGGCGTGCAGGAGGTGCCGCGCGAGGAGGCCGCGAGCTACGGCATCGTCGCCGCAAAACCGCTCGCCGAGCGGGTGGATCGTGTCGAGGCGATCGTCGAGAAACCGAAACCCGAGGCCGCTCCTTCGACGCTGGCGGTGGTCGGCCGTTACGTGCTCACCCCCCGCATCTTCGATCATCTGGAAAGAGCCCAGGCCGGCGCCGGCGGCGAGCTCCAGCTCACCGATGCGATCTCCGCCTTGCTCGCGGAGCAGCAGGTGCTGGCCTATCGCTATGCCGGCGTGCGCTACGACTGCGGCAGCAAGCTCGGTTACCTGCGCGCCACGGTCGAATATGCGCTAAGGCATCCCGAGGTCGGCGCCGACTTCGCGGCTTGGCTCGGGTCTTCCGGCCTGACGCGATGATGTCTTGCAACTCATGAAGCGCGGTCGACTGCGGTTGGGATGATACCTACGAATCCCGATCTTCATTGCCATTCGACCGTCTCCGACGGCCTGCTCACCCCCGCCGCGGTGGTCGAGCGCGCGGCAGCCAATGGCGTGGATTTGCTGGCGCTCACCGATCACGACGAGATCGGCGGGCTCGACGAGGCCGCGGCGACGGCGGCCGCGCTGGGCTTACGCTTCGTCACCGGTGTCGAGATTTCGGTTTCCTGGGGCGACGACCAGACCGTGCATATCGTCGGTCTGAACTTCGACCAGCGCAACGCGGCGCTGATCGCCGGCCTGGCGCGCGTCAGGAGCGGCCGCGACGCGCGTGCCATCCTGATGGCTGAGGAACTCGCGAAGGCCGGCATCGACGGCGCCTACGAGGGAGCGCTGAAGTACGTCGGCAATCCGGCACTGATCTCGCGTTCGCATTTCGCGCGCTACATCGTCGAGCGCGGCTTCGCGCCGGACGTGAAGACCGTCTTCGATCACTGGCTCGCCAAAGGGAAGCCCGGCTATGTCAGTCATGTCTGGGCGGAGCTTTGCGAGGCCATCGGCTGGATCAGGGGGGCGGGTGGCATCGCGGTGCTCGCCCATCCCGGCCGCTATCGCCTGTCGGCCGGCGAGCGGAACGAACTGTATCGCAGCTTCAAGGCGTGTGGCGGAGAGGGCATCGAGGTGGTGTCCGGTTCCGCCGGCGATGCGGAAATCCGGGAATATGCGGCCGTCGCGCGCGAATTCGGCTTCCTCGCCTCGCGCGCCTCGGATTTCCATGGGCCGGGCGAGAGCCATGCCGACCTCGGCCGCCTGCCTGCGTTGCCGGACGACCTGGTACCGGTGTGGTCCATCTGGGAGTGATGGATTGGCGGAATACCTGGAAATCCATCCGAAGAACCCGCAGCCGCGTCTGATCGGTCGTGCCGTCGAGATCATCGAGAACGGCGGTCTCGTGGCATTTCCCACCGACTCGGCCTATGCGTTGGGCGGCCATCTCGGTGATGCGGCGCTGCTCGAACGCATCCGGCGCATCCGCGGCGTCGATGAGCACCATCATTTCACGCTGATGTGCCGCGATCTCTCCGAGATCGCCACCTATGCCCGCGTCGACAATGCGCAATACCGCTTGCTCAAGGCCGCGACCCCCGGCCCCTATACCTTCATCCTCGAAGGCACCAAGGAATTGCCACGCCGCGTGCTGCATCCGAAACGCAAGACCATCGGCCTGCGCGTGCCCGATCATCCGGTGGTGCGCGCCTTGCTGGCCGAGCTCGACGAGCCGATCCTGAGCTCGACGTTGATCCTGCCAGGCGATGCCGCACCCTTGTCCGATCCCGGGGAAATCCGTGCGCGGCTCGGCCGGCAGGTCGATCTGATCCTCGCTGCCGGCGCATGTGGCGGCGGCATGACGACGGTGATCAGTCTCGTCGGTGGCGAGATCGCCATGATCCGGGCCGGCAGGGGAGCGCTCGAACCGTTCGGGTTGGCAGCCGATTAGAATCGCTTTCCATGGAAAACCTGATCCAGTCGTTGGCGATCCACGCCATCCCGGTGATCTTCGCCATCACCCTGCACGAGGCGGCGCATGGATACGTGGCACGACATTTCGGCGATCCGACCGCCTGGCTGCTCGGCCGCATCACGCTCAATCCTGCCAAGCACATCGATTGGGTCGGCACGATTCTGATGCCTGCGCTGTTGCTGTTCCTGAGCAAAGGGCAGTTCCTGTTCGGCTGGGCCAAGCCGGTGCCGGTGGATTTCGGCCGCCTGCGGCATCCGAAGCAGGACATGCTCTGGGTCGCCGCCGCCGGCCCCGGCGCGAATCTCTTCATGGCGCTTTTCTGGGCGCTGCTGCTGAAGCTCGCGGTGGTGATGCCGGAGAATGCCTACAGCCTGCCGCTTGCCGAGATGGCGCGTGCCGGCATCAACGTCAATGCCGTACTGATGCTCTTGAACCTGTTGCCGATCCCGCCGCTCGACGGCGGCCGTATCGCGGTGAGCCTACTGCCGCACCGGCTGGCGTGGCGCTTTGCGCAGCTCGAGCGCTTCGGTTTCGCGATCCTACTCGCGCTGCTGTTTCTCGGCGGACTGGATCTGATCCTGACGCCGCTGATGCGCGGGTTCCTTTTTTTCATCAAAAACCTGTTCGCCCTGTAAATCATGTTCGTCGAAAGAGTCCTTTCCGGGATGCGTCCCACGGGCCGCCTGCATCTGGGCCACTATCACGGCGTGCTGGCCAACTGGATCAAGCTCCAGCACGAGTATCCCTGCCTGTTCTTCGTCGCCGACTGGCATGCGCTGACGACTGCCTATGATGAACCCGGCGGCATCGCGCAGAATGCCTGGGACATGGTGATCGACTGGCTGGCGGCAGGCGTCGACCCGTCTCAGGCGACGATCTTCATCCAGTCGCGCGTGCCGGAACACGCCGAACTGCACCTGCTGCTGTCGATGATGACGCCGCAATCCTGGCTCGAACGCGTGCCGACCTACAAGGATCAGCAGGAGAAACTCGCGCACAAGGATCTGACGACCTACGGCTTCCTCGGCTATCCGCTGCTGCAGGCGGCCGACATCCTGATCTACCGTGCCGACAAGGTACCGGTCGGCGAGGATCAGGTGCCGCACCTCGAGTTCGCGCGCGAGATCGCGCGGCGCTTCAACCATCTCTACGGCCGTGAGCCCGGCTTCGAGGAAAAGGCGAAGGAAGCGGTGAAGAAGCTCGGCGGCAAGCGC
The DNA here is from genome assembly GCA_046294935.1 of Rhodocyclaceae bacterium. Lineage (GTDB taxonomy): Bacteria > Pseudomonadota > Gammaproteobacteria > Burkholderiales > Rhodocyclaceae > Sulfuricystis. Next base: position 12,883 of record JBKBOI010000005.1, on the reverse strand, counting down.
GCCCGGCTGTATGAGGAGCTGCGTGTGCGCTTCCAGGAAAAGGGGGACGAGGCTGCGCTCGAGCAGGCCCATGCGATTCTCGAGGAAGCGCAGAGCCTCTCCCACGGCGATCGGGAACGGCTGTTCGGCTATCTCGAAGGCAGCGGCAAGATGATCCTCGTCGAGCCGAGCGCGCTGCTCACCATGGCTTCGCGCATGCCGGGCCTGGATGGCCAGAAGATGTCGAAGTCCTATGGCAACACGATCGCGCTCCGGGAGGACGAGGAGTCGATCCGCAAGAAGATCCGCACGATGCAGACCGACCCGGCGCGCGTGCGACGCTCGGATGCCGGCGATCCCGACAAGTGCCCGGTCTGGCAGTTCCACCAGATCTACTCGGACGACGACGTGAAAGCCTGGGTGCGCCAGGGCTGCACCTCGGCGGGCATCGGTTGCCTCGAATGCAAGCAGCCGGTGATCGATGCCGTGTTGAAGGAACAGGAACCGATACGCGAGCGCGCCCGGCGATATGAAGAAGACCCGCAACTGGTGAGGAGCATCATCGCCGATGGCTGCGAGAAGGCCCGCAAGCTCGCGCAGGAGACCATGCGCGACGTGCGCGAGGCGATGGGGCTGGATTACTCATGACGGAAGATACGAAAATCGGCGCTGGCGATACGGCACCTGCGGAAATGCGCGTGCCCAAGCTCTACGGCGAGCCCCTGCCGGAACTGCCGCGCGATCTCTATATCCCGCCGGATGCGCTGGAGGTGTTCCTCGACGCCTTCGAAGGGCCGCTGGACTTGCTGCTCTACCTGATCCGCAAGGCGAACATCAACATCCTCGACATCCCGATGGCGCCGCTCACCGCGCAATATCTCGAATACGTCGAGGCGATGCGGCGCAGCAACCTGGAACTGGCCGCCGACTATCTGCTGATGGCGGCGATGTTGCTCGAGATCAAGTCGCGCATGCTGCTGCCGCGGCCGGCGAAAACGGAAGAGGGCGAGTCAGAAGACCCACGCGCCGAGCTGGTGCGGCGGCTGATGGAATACGAGCGCATCAAGCTCGCCGCCGCGCGTCTCGACGCGCTGCCGCGGGTAGAGCGCGATTACGAATGGGCGACTGTCTGGGTGGCTGAAAAGGTCGCGGAGCGCGCCCCCGTGGTGAGCCTGCACGATCTTCTGACGGTATGGCTGACACTGATGCGTCGCGCCCGCGTCAAACAGCATCACCGCGTGCAGCGCGAAGAGCTGTCGGTGCGTGAGACGATGAGCGTCGTGCTGCGCCATCTGCAAGGCCGCGGATACGTGATGTTCGAGGACCTCTTCGTCGCAACCGCCGCCCAGGCCGGAGTCGCCGGGCTGATCGTCAGTTTTCTGGCGATCTTAGAACTGGCGCGCGAAAGCCTGATCGAGATCACCCAGAGCGAGGCCTTGGCGCCGATTTACGTAAAATGCAAGGATGTTGCGACTCTACAAGCCTGAAGACTACAAGAAAGTGCTCGAGGTGGCGTTGCTCGCCGCGCCTGAGCCATTGCCGCTCGCCGAGCTCAAGAAGCTGTTCGACGAAGAGTTCGATGACGATACCTGGCGCACCTTGCTCGACGATCTGAAGCGTGACTGGATGGGGCGCGGCGTCGAGCTGGTGCAGTTGGCATCGGGATGGCGCTTCCAGACGCGGCCTGAATACCAGGTGTTCCTCGACCGCTTGAAGAACGAGCGTCCGCCCCGCTATTCGCGCGCGGTGATGGAAACGCTGGCGATCATTGCCTATCGGCAGCCGGTCACCCGCGGCGACATCGAGGAGATTCGCGGCGTGGCCGTCTCGCCGAACGTCCTCAAGACCTTGGAAGGACGCGGCTGGATCGACGTCGTCGGCCACCGTGACGCGCCGGGCCGCCCAGCGCTGTATGCCACCACCCGCAAATTTCTCGATGATCTCGGCCTGCGCAGTCTTGCGGAACTGCCCCCGCTCGCCGAGATCGAACGGATGATCGATGCCAACACACACCAAATCCAAGAAATCCCGCAAAGCGCAGACGACCCGGACGTCGCCGTCGCGGCCCCGGCGCAAGGCGACGCCTTTCCGGCCACCGCAGAAGCGGGCCTCTTCGGCGAAGTCGGCCAAGCCTGAACTCTCGGTAGCGACCGTCAAGCTACAAAAGGCGCTCGCCGACGCTGGCCTCGCCTCGCGCCGCGAGATCGAGGAATGGATCGCCGCCGGGCGCGTCCAGGTCAATGGAGAGCCGGCACACATCGGTCAGCGCATCGCGCCCGGCGACAAAGTCAAGGTGGGCGGCAAACTGGTGAATCTCCATTTCGCCACGCGGGTGCCGCGCGTGCTGATCTATCACAAGCCAGAAGGCGAAATCGTCTCGCGCGACGATCCGCAAGGGCGCCCATCGGTCTTCAATGCGCTGCCGCGATTGCGCGGTAGCCGCTGGATCGCCATCGGCCGGCTCGATTTCAACTCCTGCGGCCTGCTGCTGTTCACCACCGATGGCGCGCTCGCCAACCGTCTGATGCACCCTCGCTACAGGCTGGAGCGCGAATACGCGGTGCGCGTGTTCGGCGAGATCGACGAGGCGTCCTTGAAGAAGCTGACCGAGGGCATCGAGCTCGAGGACGGCGTGGCCCGCTTCACTCGCCTCGAGCCGGCGGGCGGCGAGGGTGCCAATCATTGGTATCGCGTGACGCTGGAAGAGGGGCGCAATCGCGAGGTGCGCCGCATGTTCGCCGCGGTCGGCGTGACGGTGAGCCGGCTGATGCGCGTGCGCTATGGGCCGATCGCCCTGCCGGCCAATCTGAAACGCGGCCAGTGCCGGGAATTGGAACCGGACGAGGTCCAGGCCCTGCTGCGAACGCTGGAGAAAAAGCCCGCCGTGGAGAAAAAGCCCGCCGATTGAATTGCTTTGCCGTGCCATGGCTTGTATAATGCGCAGCTTTACAGGGCACCCGTCGTGGTCGCGAGGACGGAAGGTGTCGAGAACAAAAATGGGCGGTCCGCCCATTTTTTATTTGTGGCGTTGCGAAGATGGTGGATTTGGCAAGGTTGATCGAGCAGGCGGTGGTGGGACTGGGTTACGAGTTCGTGGATTTCGAGACGAGCCCGCGCGCCCGTCTGCTGCGCGTGTTCATCGATCGGCCGCTGGATGATGCCAGCGGCCCGCGCAGCGGGGTGACGGTCGAGGATTGTGCCACGGTGAGCAACCATTTGACGCGGCTGTTCCAGGTCGAGAACGTCGACTACGACCGTCTCGAAGTGTCTTCGCCCGGGCTGGACCGGTCGCTCAAGAAACCCGCCGATTTCGCACGCTTTGCCGGGCAGGAAGTCCAGATCAAGCTGCGTGTCGCCGCGGCCGCCGAGAACGGCAACGGCGCGGCGGGGCCGTTGCAGCGGAATTTTTCCGGCACGATCCTCGGCTGCAGCGAAGATCGGCTGCGCCTCGCGGTCGAGGGCGGCGAGCGTTCGTTTGCGTTCGAGAACATCGAAAAGGCCCGCCTGGTGCCCAAGGTGCCGAAGTTTTGATTATTCGTACAGGAGATCGAAATGAGTCGTGAGCTGCTGCTGCTGGTCGATGCGCTGGCACGCGAAAAGAATGTCGACAAGGAGCTCGTCTTTTCCGCTCTCGAGCAGGCGCTCGCCTCGGCGACGAAGAAGCGCATCCACGACGAAGCCGACGTGCGCGTCGAGATCGATCGCAACACGGGCGATTATGCGGCCTACCGGCGCTGGCTGGTGCTGGACGACGACGAGGTGGAGATTCCCGCCCAGCAGATCGGCCTTTCCGAGGCGCGCGAGGATGATCCGGAGGTGCAGGTCGGCGATTACATCGAGGAGCAGCTCGAAGCCGTCGATTTCGGCCGCATCGGCGCTCAGACCGCCAAACAGGTGATTCTGCAGAAGATCCGCGATGCCGAGCGCGAGCAGATTCTGAACGACTTCCTCGAGCGCAAGGAGCACATCGTCACCGGCACCATCAAGCGCATGGATCGCGGCAATGCGATCGTCGAGGCAGGCCGCATCGAAGCACTGCTGCCGCGCGACCAGATGATCCCGAAGGAAAACCTGCGCCCTGGAGATCGCGTGCGCGCCTGGCTGATGAAGATCGACCGCAACGCCCGCGGTCCGCAGTTGATCCTGTCGCGCACCGCGCCGCAATTCATCATCAAGCTCTTCGAGCTCGAAGTGCCCGAAATCGAGGATGGCCTGATCGAGATCAAGTCGGCGGCCCGCGATCCCGGCGTGCGCGCCAAGATCGCGGTGAAATCGAACGATCCGCGCATCGATCCGATCGGCACCTGTGTCGGCATGCGCGGCTCGCGCGTCACGGCGGTGACCAACGAACTCGCCGGCGAGCGCGTCGATATCGTGCTCTGGTCGCCCGATCCCGCCCAGTTCGTGATCGGCGCCCTTGCCCCGGCGGAGGTTCGCTCGATCGTCGTCGATGAGGAAAAACACAGCATGGACGTCGTCGTCGATGAAGACAATCTGGCGATCGCGATCGGCCGCGGTGGTCAGAACGTCCGCCTCGCTTCCGAACTGACTGGCTGGACGATCAACCTGATGACGGTCGAGGAGTCGCAGGAGAAGCAGGAAAAGGAAGCCGCCAAGATTCGCCAGCTGTTCATGGACAAGCTCGACGTCGATGAAGACGTGGCCGACATCCTCGTCCAGGAAGGCTTTTCCACCCTCGAGGAAGTGGCCTATGTGCCGCTCGCCGAGATGCTCGAGATCGAAGCCTTCGACGAGGCGACGGTCAATGAGCTGCGCGAACGCGCGCGCAACGTGCTGCTCACAGAGGCGATCGCCAATGAGGAGGAGCTCGAGAAGGTCTCCGAAGACCTGCTCGAGCTCGACGGCATGGACAAGCCGTTGGCCGCCAAACTTGCCAGGCATGGAATCCATAGCCGCGATGAGCTTGCCGACCTGGCGGTCGATGAGCTGATGGAAATGACCGGCATCGACGAGGCGCGTGCCAAATCCCTGATCACCGTCGCGCGTGCGCATTGGTTCGCCGATGAAACGAAGTAAGGAGGGCCCATGTCAGCCCAGATGAGTGTTGCCCAGTTCGCCGCCGAACTGAAGATCCCGCCGTTGGCCCTGATCGAACAACTGGCCAAGGCGGGTGTCGTCAAGCAATCGAGCAGCGATACCCTGACCGAGCAGGACAAGGCGCGTCTGCTCGAATTTTTACGTCGCTCGCATGGTGAGTCGGCGCCGAAGGCGAAGATCACGCTGACGCGCAAGCAGACCACCGAGATCAAGGCGACCGACGCTAGCGGCAAGGCGCGCACCGTGCAGGTCGAGGTGCGCAAGAAGCGCACCTTCGTCAAGCGCGACATCGAAATGCCCGTGGAAACGCCGGCCGCCGCGCCTGCCGCCAAGCAGGCCGTCATGCCGCCGCCGGTCATCGATGCGGAACAGGCCGCGCTACGCGAGGCCGAAGCCAAGCGCCAGGCCGAGCTGGCGGCGATTCAGGCCGCCGAGCTGAAGGAAAAGCAGGAGCGCGAAGCCAAGGCGGCTGCGGCGCGCGCTCAGGCCGAGGCCCATCTGGCGGACAGAGAAGCCCAACAGGCGCAGGAGACTGCTGGTGTGGTTGCGCCGGCAGGTCAAGCCACCGCGACCAGCGGCACGTTGCACAAACCGGCCACGGCCGCCAAGGCGGCCGAGGCGCCGCGCAAAGCCGAAAAGAAGGGCGTGCCGGCCGTGCCCAAAGGCGAAGAAACCCGCAGCCGGCGTGGCGGGCTCAAGACCCGCGGCGACGTCGGAGGCGGCGTAGCCGGGTGGCGCGGCGGCCCGAAAGGGCGCCATGGCCGACACCACGAAGAGGAACGCGCAATCGCGCAGCCAGTCGAGCAGGTGGTGCGCGAAGTCCATGTGCCGGAGACCATTTCCGTCGCCGATCTGGCGCACAAGATGGCCGTCAAGGCCACCGAAGTCATCAAGGCGTTGATGAAGATGGGCATGATGGTGACCATCAACCAGCACCTCGACCAGGAAACGGCGATGATCGTCGTCGAGGAAATGGGCCACAAGGCCGTCGCCGCGAAACTCGACGACCCCGATGCCTTCCTCGACGAAGCCCAGGCCAGCCACAAGGACGTGCCGGCCCTGCCGCGCGCGCCGGTCGTCACCGTGATGGGCCACGTCGACCACGGCAAGACCTCGTTGCTCGACTACATCCGCCGCACCAAGGTGGCGGCAGGCGAAGCGGGCGGCATCACGCAACACATCGGCGCCTATCACGTCGAAACGCCACGCGGCGTGATCACCTTCCTCGATACGCCCGGCCATGCCGCCTTCACGGCGATGCGCGCGCGCGGCGCCAAGGCCACCGACATCGTCATCCTGGTGGTCGCGGCCGACGATGGCGTGATGCCGCAGACGAAGGAGGCGATCCACCACGCCAGGGCGGCCAACGTTCCGCTGGTCGTGGCGATCAACAAGATCGACAAGCCCGATGCCCATCCGGAGCGCGTCAAGCAGGAACTGGTCGCCGAAGGCGTCGTGCCGGAGGAATACGGCGGCGATTCGCCCTTCGTGCCGGTTTCCGCGAAGACCGGCCAGGGCATCGACGAGCTGCTCGAAAACGTGTTGTTGCAGGCCGAAGTGCTCGAGCTCAAGGCGCAACGCGACGTGCCGGCCAAGGGGGTCGTCATCGAGGCGCGTCTCGACAAGGGCAAGGGACCGGTAGCGACGGTGCTGGTGCAGTCCGGCACCCTGCGGCGTGGCGACGTGCTCTTGGTCGGCCAGGTCTGGGGCCGTGTGCGTGCGATGTTGGACGAGAACGGCCAGCCGGTCGAATCCGCCGGCCCGTCGATCCCGGTCGAGGTGCAGGGGCTTTCCGATGTGCCGACCGCCGGCGACGAAGCCATCGTGCTGCTCGACGAGAAGAAGGCGCGTGAAATCGCCTTGTTCCGTCAAGGCAAGTTCCGCGACGTCCGGCTCGCCAAGCAGCAGGCCGCCAAACTGGAAAACCTGTTCGAGCAGATGGGCGAGGGTGAGGCCAAGGTGCTGCCGCTGATCATCAAGGCCGATGTGCAAGGCTCTCAGGAGGCGCTTACCCATGCGCTGACCAAGCTGTCGACCGACGAGGTCAAGGTGAATGTGATCCATGCGGGCGTCGGTGGCATCTCCGAGTCCGATGTGAATCTCGCGCAGGCCTCGAAGGCCGTGATCATCGGCTTCAATACCCGGGCCGATGCCGGCGCACGCAAGGCGGCGGAGGCCTTCGGCATCGACATCCGTTACTACAACATCATCTACGATGCCGTCGATGACGTGAAGGCGGCGCTCTCCGGCCTGCTCGCGCCCGAGAAGCGCGAGAACGTGATCGGCCTGGTCGAGGTGCGACAGGTATTCCGCATCTCGAAGGTGGGTACCGTGGCGGGTTGTATGGTGCTCTCTGGTGTAGTGCGACGCGGTGCGCTGGTGCGTGTGCTGCGCGACAACGTCGTCATCCACACCGGCGAGCTCGATTCGCTCAAGCGCTTCAAGGACGATGTGCGCGAGGTCAAGGAAGGTTTCGAGTGCGGTTTGAGCCTGAAGAACTACAACGACATCAAGGAAGGCGATCAGCTCGAAGTGTTCGAAGTGCAGGAGATCGCGCGCACGCTGTAATGTAATGGCGTGCTGAAAGTCGGCGATGGCAAGACGGCACCATACTCACGGTTTTTCGCGTGGCGAGCGCGTCGCGGAACAGATCCACCGCGATCTGGTCGATCTGTTGCGCCAGGTCAAGGATCCGCGCCTTGCCCAGTGGCTGCCGCTGGTCACGCTCACGGCAGTCGAAGTCACGCCCGATTATGCGCATGCCAAGGTGTTCTACACCTCGCTGGCCGGCGACGAGCATGCCGGAGAAATCGCGTGCGGCCTGGCCCATGCCGCCGGCTTCCTGCGCCGCGAACTCGGCCGGCGCTTGCACATCCATCACATCCCGGAGCTCACCTTCGTCTTCGATGCCTCGGTCGAGCGCGGCATGCGCCTGTCGCACCTGATCGACGAGGTGATCAACGCGGAAGGCAAGGACGAATCGGCCAGTGAATAAGCCGCGGCGCGCCATACGCCGGCGCATCGATGGCGTCTTGCTGCTCGACAAGCCGGCGGGGATGAGCTCCAATGCCGCGCTGCAAACCGTGCGCCGGCTGTTCGATGCCGAGAAGGCCGGCCATACCGGAACGCTCGATCCGATGGCGACGGGCCTGTTGCCACTCTGTTTCGGTGAGGCGACCAAGTTCGCTGGCACCTTGCTCGATGCCGACAAGACCTATCTGGCATCGGTGCGGCTGGGCATCGTCACGACCACGGCCGATGCCGAGGGTGAGGTGATCGCCACGCGCGAGGTAGGCGTCGGCGAGAGCGAGGTGCGATTGGCGCTCGAGCGATTCGTCGGCGAAATCGAGCAGGTGCCGCCAATGTATTCGGCGTTGAAGCGCGACGGCAAGCCGCTCTATGAGCTGGCCAGGCAAGGTATCGAGGTCGAGCGTGCCGCCCGGCGGGTGACGATCCACGCCATCGAATTCCTCGCCTGGCATGGCGATGCATTCGAAATGCGCGTCTCATGCAGCAAGGGCACCTACATCCGCACACTTGCCGCCGACATAGGCAGCGCGCTCGGCTGCGGCGCGCATCTGGCGGCGCTGCGCCGCACGCGCGTCGGCGCATTGGACGTCGCTCAAGCAGTGACGCTCGGCACTCTCGAAGCGATGCCCGCCGAGACACGTGATCGGTTGTTGTGGCCCCTTGATACCCTGCTGGGTGATCTGCCCGTTGCTGTGCTCACAGCAACCGAAGCGGCGCATCTACTGCATGGCCAGGCGGTGCGCTGGTCGGGCAAATCGGGCCAGCTTTACCGCCTCGTCGCGCCACAAGGGTTCATCGGTATCGGGACACTTGAAGACGATGCCTGGCTCAAACCCAAGCGCCTAATCGCAAGCAGCTGATTCGTATATAATCCCGAACTTGTCATTCCGAGTCATCCGCGGCTGTCGCGCTCTATCAAACCGGGGCCGCAGCCGTTTTCCATCAACCCAGTGTTTGAGAGATCGATCCATGGCCATTTCCACCGCCGACAAGGCAAAGATCGTTGCCGATTTCCAGCGCAAACAAGGCGATACCGGCTCCCCCGAGGTGCAGATCGCGCTGCTCACCGCACGCATCAACGACCTGACCGCTCACTTCAAGATCCACGTCAAGGATCATCATTCCCGCCGTGGCCTGCTCAAGATGGTGAGTCAGCGCCGCAAGCTGCTCGATTACCTGAAGCGCAAGAACGCCAATAGCTATCACACGCTGATCGAGCGCCTCGGTCTGCGCAAGTAACGCCGCATCGCCTGCATTTCGGCCGATCACGACCGTTCGAGCTGACGAATGGGAGTGGCCGAGAGGCAGGGCGTTCCATTTTCAAAGGAAACCCAGTGCTCACACCGATCAAGAAAAGTTTCACCTACGGCGCCCATACCGTGACGATGGAAACCGGCGAACTCGCCCGGCAGGCCACCGGCGCCGTGCTGGTGAATGTCGATGAAACCGTCGTCCTTGCCACCGTCGTCGCCAAGGACGAGGCCAAGCCCGGTCAGGATTTCTTCCCACTGACCGTCGATTACGTCGAGAAGGTCTATGCCGCAGGCCGCATCCCCGGAGGCTTCTTCAAACGCGAGGGCCGCCCCACCGAGAAGGAGACGCTGACCTCGCGGCTGATCGATCGCCCGCTGCGCCCGTTGTTCCCTGATGGCTTCTACAACGAGGTGCAGATCATCGTCCATGTGCTGTCCTCGAACCCCGAAGTGGATCCGGACATCCCCGCAATGCTCGCCGCCTCCGCGGCGCTGGCCATTTCCGGCATCCCTTTCAATGGCCCGATCGGCGCCGCGCGCGTCGGCTACATCGACGGTCAGTATGTGCTGAACCCGACCCGCACCCAGTTGTTCGACAGCCAGCTCGACTTGGTCGTCGCCGGCACGCAAAGCGCCGTGCTGATGGTCGAATCGGAAGCGCAGCAACTGCCGGAAGACGTGATGCTCGGCGCCGTCGTGTTCGGCCATGAGCAGATGCAGGTCGCCATCCAGGCGATCAATGAGCTGGTCGAGGTCGCCGGCAAGCCGGAATGGAACTGGCAACCGCCGGCCAAGGACGAAGCCCTGATCGCCAAGGTGGCGGAGCTCGCCGAGGCCGAGCTGCGCGAAGCCTATCGCATCACCAGCAAGCAGGCGCGCACACAACGCTGCCGAGAGATCTCCAACCGCGTGATCGAGACGCTATGCACCGGCGAAGGCGCGCCCGATGCGGTCACCGTCGGCAACCTGATCTTCGAACTCGAAGCGAAGATCGTGCGCTCGCAGATCCTCGCTGGCTTCCCGCGCATCGACGGCCGCGACACGCGCACCGTGCGGCCGATCACGATCCGCACGGGTGTCTTGCCACGCACCCATGGCTCCGTGCTGTTTACCCGCGGCGAGACCCAGGCACTGGTCATCGCTACCCTCGGCACCACGCGTGACGAACAGATCATCGACGCGCTGCATGGTGAATATCGCGAACGCTTCATGCTCCACTACAACATGCCGCCGTTCGCCACCGGAGAGACCGGCCGCATCGGCAGCCCGAAGCGCCGCGAGATCGGCCACGGCCGGCTCGCCAAGCGTGCGTTGGTCGCCGTGCTACCCTCGGCCGAGGAGTTCGGCTATTCGATGCGTGTGGTCTCCGAGATCACCGAATCGAATGGTTCATCCTCGATGGCCTCGGTCTGCGGCGGCTCGCTCTCCTTGATGGATGCCGGCGTGCCGCTCAAGGCGCATGTCGCCGGCATCGCGATGGGCTTGATCAAGGAAGGCAACCGCTTCGCCGTGCTCACCGACATTCTCGGCGACGAGGATCATCTCGGCGACATGGACTTCAAGGTGGCCGGCACGCGCGCAGGCGTCACCGCCTTGCAGATGGACATCAAGATCCAGGGCATCACCAAGGAGATCATGCAGGTGGCGCTCGCTCAAGCCAAGGAAGCACGTTTGCATATCCTCGATCAGATGGAGGCAGCAATGGCCGCGCCGCGTCAGGAGGTCTCCAGCTATGCGCCGCGCATGATCACGCTGAAGATCAACCCGGAAAAGATCCGCGACGTGATCGGCAAGGGCGGCGCCACCATCCGCGCCCTGACCGAAGAAACCGGCTGCACGATCGACATCGAGGACGATGGCACCGTGACGATCTCTTCGCTGAGCTCCGAAGCTGCCCAGGTGGCCAAGAAGCGCATCGAGGACATCACTGCCGAAGTCGAAGTCGGCAAGGTCTACGAAGGCGTCGTGCTGCGCCTGCTGGATTTCGGTGCCATCGTCCAGATTTTGCCGGGCAAGGACGGCCTGCTGCACATCTCGCAGATCGCCAACGAGCGCGTCAATGCCGTTTCCGATTATCTGAAGGAAGGCCAGACCGTGCGCGTCAAGGTCATCGAGATGGACGACAAGGGACGTGTGCGGCTGTCGATGAAGGCGTTGCAGTCCGGTGACGATACCGGCGTGGCGCCCGTGGTCCAGTAAGAGGAAGGACGTTTTGCCTCGAAAGAAAAAGGACGCTGCGGCGTCCTTTTTGCTGCGGCGTCCTTTTTTTGTGGCTGCCAACGGTGCGCGACATCGATACACGCGCCAAGGCTCGTGGCGCGAGCGGATGGCCGATTCACTTGGCCATTTGTTTCTCTCTGCGCTCTTCGATTTCCTTGCAGTCGATGCACAGCGTCGCGGTGGGACGCGCTTCGAGGCGCTTCAGGCCGATTTCCACGCCGCAGCTTTCACAGTAACCATACTCGCCGCTTTCGATGCGAGCGAGAGATTCATCGATTTTCTTGATCAGCTTGCGTTCGCGGTCGCGGTTCCTGAGCTCGAGCGCGATGTCCGATTCCTGGCTGGCACGGTCATTCGGATCGGCGAACACCGTTGCTTCGTCCTGCATCGTGTGGACGGTTTTTTCGATGTCTTCCAGCAGCTCGGCCTTCAGGGTTTCGAGGATCTTCTTGAAGTGGGCGAGCTGCTTCGGGTTCATGTATTCCTCGCCCTTTTTGGGAACGTAGGGAGGAAATTGCTTGTGCAGAGTTTCTTCGGCCATCTTGGTAAAGTCCCGGTGGGCAAAGTGCGAAGTTTAACAATGAAACCCGCACGGCTCGCAAGTTTTTCGTTCGATCTGCGTTGACGAAAACTGCGGAAGCCCCTATCATTCGCGGCTCGCGATTCCCCGATAGCTCAGTCGGTAGAGCGCCGGACTGTTAATCCGTAGGTCGCTGGTTCGAGCCCAGCTCGGGGAGCCAAGAATATCTGGGCCCGGCATGGTGTGTCGGGCCCTTTTCGCTTCTGATCGGCATTCCATCCTTCCCGATGTCGCTGACACATACCGCTGCAATGCTTGCACTGCTCGGCGCGGTATGTGCGTTGCCCGCCCACTCGATGGAAAGCCTAGGACGGCCGCAACGGGCCGAGAGCAATGCGATGGCGGCGTTGGACAGCAGTGACCTCGAACGACGCCTGCAGCGCTTGAGCTGGACGCAGTTCAAGCAGATCATCGAGGCGATTCCGAAGCTCAAGGCCAGCGTCGATGCCTATGGGCCGCTCGGCTGGCAGTATGTGCAGGCGAATTATGCGACCTATCGCTGGAAGAAGAACATCGACCGCCTGGACGCCGCCGAGCGGCAGCAGCTCGCCGAACTGATCGACCAGGCGCGTAACGCGCCTTGACTGGCGCGCGCGGCCTGCGTGCCGGTGTGCCAGCGCCGAGTTTCAGTCGGGCACCTCGATAAACCTGCTGCGCGGGCGGATGGCTGCGTTGCGCGGTGTTGGCTCCCTCGCCTAACTACTTGTTATGTCTCGGTCGCTGCGCACCAATCGCCTTGCCCTCCACCCGCTCGCGACGGTTT
>JBKBOI010000004.1:0-34557 GCA_046294935.1 Rhodocyclaceae bacterium | reverse complement strand
GTCATACCGAACCGTGGATGGAAAAGGTATGGCGTTTCCTGAATGGCAACGCCGGCTGGCAGCAGATCGACCGTAGATACGGTAGCGGACACTGATCCCCGGCCGCCCCACGCAGCGGGTAGTCAACCATGGTGCTCGTCCCTCCCGATGCGGCGATCCGCATGCGCTTCGAGACCGAGGCGAATCTGCTCGAGCCGGTCCAGCCGGCGCGTCCGATTCCCGCCGACCTGCCCGATTTGCGCCCGGGGCAGACCTTCCAGGCGCGCATCCTCGAACCCTTGCCCGACAACATCTACCGTGCGCTGGTCGCCGGCAAACAACTGACGCTGCAGCTACCCGAAGGCGCCAAGCCCGGAGACCAGCTGGAACTGGTGGTCGTCGACCGTTCGGTGCACGCGATCATCGCGCAACGCATCGCAACCGGCAATGCGGCGGCAGAGGACGCGAGTCCCTACCCTTACACCCGTCTGAGCCCGACGGCGCGCCTGATCGGCGCCTTGCTGCCGCCCGAGGGCGAGGCGGCCCCTGCCGCGCCGCTCGACCGTGACCAGCCGTTGATCGCCGCACCGCCGTCGGGACGACTAGCCGTTGCGCAGCTGGCGGAAACGCTCGCCAGGGCAGTGACGCAAAGCGGCGTGTTCTACGAGGCGCACCAGGCCGAATGGGTCAACGGCCAGCGGCCGCTGACAGAACTGCTGCAGGAGCCGCAAGGGCGCCTCTCTTCGCCGGAGGCCTTCACTCAGGCTGCGATGGCAAAACTCGGCGCTGACGGGACGGCACCCCAAACCTCGCCCGTACCGGCCCCCACGCATCCAGTCCCGTCCCAGCAAGCTGGCGGCGCGGCAGCCCAGCTTCCGGAGGCGCTGCGGCCGATCGTCCAACAGCAGCTCGAAGCCGCGGCTTTCCAACGGATCGTCTGGCATGGCGAGATCTGGCCACAGCAGAGCATGGAATGGGCGATCGAATGGGAAAGGGAGCGAAGCGGGGCGAATGACGCGGAAGAGCCCTCCGCCTGGCACACCACGCTCATTCTCACCACGCCGCGGCTGGGTCGTATCGAGGCGCGCCTGAGACTGAGCGGCCAGGGCGTGCAGATGAGGCTGTCTGCCGCAGAGGCCGAAAGCGCCGCAAAGCTGCGCGGCGCGATGCCCGAGCTGGCAGCCGCATTCGACCGCGCCGGCCTGCCTCCGCTCAAAGGCACGGTGGAAGCGTGAGCGTTCAGTCCGGATCCGACAAGGCAGCACTCGCCGTCGCGCTAAAGTATGCGCCGGGAGACGCCGCCCCCCGGGTGGTGGCGAAGGGACGCGGCCTGATCGCCGCGGAAATCGTCGCCCGGGCGAAAGAACATGGCGTGTTCGTCCATGAATCGCCCGAGCTGGTCGCGCTGCTCGCGCAGGTGGATGTCGACCGCCACATCCCGCCAGCGCTTTATCTCGCCGTGGCCGAACTGCTCGCCTGGATTTACCGCATCGAACACCAAGACGGCAACGAACCCGCGCCGTCGCTCACCCTGCCCGGCTGAAAGGCAATACAATCCGGTCTTGCCACGCAAGACCATGATGCCGAACGACGTACCCCCACCGGTTACGATTCCCCTGCCCATTCTCGAAGGCAGCGAATACGACAAGTACATGTTACGCGCCGCCGTCGAGGTGCGGACGCTGCTGCGCCAGCTGCGAGAGCACGCAACCCAGCTCACCGTGTTCTGCAACGAAGGCCGGGACATGATGCTCACCATGCTGCTGGAGGTCTCCGACGAGCATGTGATCCTCGACATCGGCCCAGACGAGGAAATCAACCGCCGCATCGCCCTGGCCGATCGGCATTACTGCATCGGCCTGCTCGATCATGTGCGCATCCAGTTTCTGCTGGGCCCCTTCACCCGTATCGCATTCGCCGGCCGCCCTGCCTTCCTCGCGGCTCTGCCCAAGGAAGTGCTGCGCTTGCAGCGCCGCGAGTATTACCGTCTCAGGACGCCGATCGCGCGATCGCTCAAATGCCGCATGCCGATCCCGCTGGCCGAGGGTGGAACGTTCATTTACGATGCTACGGTGCTGGACATCAGCGTCGGTGGCGTCGGCCTCATCGCGCCGCCCGAAGACATTCCCTTCGAGCCAGGGCAGATCGTTCCGCATTGCCGCATCGAACTGCCCGAAGTCGGCATCATCGACGGCACGCTGCGCGTCTGTCAGCTGGGGGTTTCATTCGAACGCGGCCAGACCCGCCGGCGCGCGGGCTGCGAGTTCGTGGAGCTGCCGGGGCCGCAGCAGACATCGATCCAGCGTTACATCATCAAGGTCGAGCGCGAGCGCAAGGCGCGCGAATCCGGCCTGGGGTTCTGAACCACCCTCAGACCGGCATGTTCATCACGTCCTGATAGGCCGTGACGAGCTTGTTCCTCACCTGCACCATCTGCTGGAACGACAGGCTGGCCTTCTGCAGATTGATCATCACGTCCTGGAGATTGACGTTCTCGTTGCCGGCGGCGAACTCCTGCGCGAGTTGCTGGGCCTGCTGCTGGGCGGCATTCACCTGATCGATCGCCGCCTTGAGCGCGGCGGCGAAATCGGCGCCGCCGCCCGCCTGGGGCGCGGCAGCCGGTTTGCCCTGCGCGAGCGCCGTGGCGGCACGCAGTTCGGTGAGCATCTGTTCGAGGTTACGGGTATCGATGGCCATGCGCTTTTTATAGCAAAGCCCGTGCCGAAAGGCTACTCTTCGAGATAGCCCTCTTCGCGATACTGGGCGAGCTTGTAGCGCAACGTGCGCTCCGAGATGCCCAGCAATGCGGCGGTTTTCTTGCGCGAGCCGCCCACCTTGGCCAAGGTGTCGAGGATGTGCTGACGTTCGAGGTCTTTCATGCTCGACGCGCCTGCGGCTGGCGCCGGCGCTGCGAAAGTCGGCGCTGGCGGCACGGCACCCGTTTGCAAAACGGCAGCGGCCGACACCGCCACTGCGTTCGGCTCCTTGTCCGGCAACCGCAGATGTTCCGCTTCGATCGTCTCGCCCGGCGCGAGGATCAGCGCACGCTGGATGGCATTCTCGAGCTCGCGCACGTTGCCTGGCCACGTGTAGGCGGCAAGTTTTGCCGCGGCCTCGGCGGCAAGATGCGCGCGCCGGCCGAGTCGTGCCCCATGCACGGCCAGGAAATGCTCCGCGAGCGGCACGATGTCGGCGGATCGTTCGCGCAAGGGCGGGATGTGGAGCGGAAAGACGTTCAGGCGATAGAACAGGTCCTCGCGGAACCGCCCGGCGGCGACTTCCGCCGCCATGTCGCGGTTCGAGGTGGCGAGCACGCGGATATCGACCGGGATCGGCTTCTTGCCGCCGACGCGCTCGACCTCGCGCTCCTGCAGCACGCGCAAGAGCTTGGCCTGCAGGGCGAGCGGCATCTCGGAAATCTCGTCGAGCAGCAATGTGCCGTGGTCGGCTTGCTCGAATTTGCCGGCCTGGGTGGTCTGCGCCCCAGTAAACGCGCCTTTTTCGTAGCCGAACAGCGTGGCCTCGAGCAGGTTGTCGGGAATCGCCGCGCAGTTGATCGCGACGAACGACCCTTTGACCCGCGGCGATTGGTCATGGATGTAACGGGCGAACACCTCCTTGCCGGTGCCGGACTCGCCGGTGAGCAAGACGGTGGCATCGGTCTTGGCAACCCGTGCGGCGAGCAGCAGAATCTCGCGCGTCTTCGCATCGGCGGCGATCACGCCCGCAGCCAGCGGCGGCAACGCATAGCGTTCGATCTGCTCGAGCAGCGTCTTCGGCTCGAAGGGCTTGAGCATGAAATCGCAGGCCCCCCCTTTCATCGCTGCCACCGCCTTGTCGACATCCCCGAACGCGGTCATCAACAGCACCGGCAGGCCCGGCTTGCGATGACGGATTTCCGCCAGCAATTGCAAGCCATCCATCGGGGACATGCGCAGATCGGAGACCACCATCTGGAAGGATTGGCGTTCGAGCCGTGCCAGCGCCTCCGGGCCACTGGCTGCCGCACTGGCGTGATGGCCGGCGGTTTCCAGCGTGATCAACAACGCATCGCGCAGCGCTTCGTCGTCTTCGACCACGAGCACGTTCATCGTCTGCCGGTTCATTCGCTTTGCTCCATCATGCCCGAGCCGCGCCAGATCGTGAGCCGGAAGGTGCTCCCGCTGCCGGCTTCGGATTCAACCTCGATGCCGCCGCCATGCGCCCGGGCGACGCCGCGGGCGATCGCCAGCCCCAGGCCCGTGCCTTCGCTCCGGGTGGTAAAGAAAGGTTCGAACAGCCGCGCCGCGACCTCGGGCGGCATGCCGCGCCCGTTGTCGGCGACCAGGAAAGTGATCCGCTCGTCACTCGCCTCGACGGCAAGGTCGATCCGGCCATCGCCGCAGTCGCCGACAGCGTGGAGCGCGTTTTCGAGCAGATTGATGAGCGCCCCGGCGAGCGCCTTGCGGTTGCCGGTGAGCGTCAGACCGGGCGGTGGCGCGCACACCGTGAGCTTCACCCCGCGCGCACGTGCCAAGGGCTCGAAAGTGTGGGTCAGCTCGCCGAGCAGATCGGCAAGTTCGAAGGTTTCCCGGCCCAGCACCTCGCCGCGCGCGAACAGCAGCATGTCCTGGATCAGACGCTCGAGATGCTTGAGCCGCTCGACGGTCTTATGGGCGATCGCGACGCGGCTTTCCTCGGGCAAGCCCGGCGTTTCCAGATTGCCGGCATAGAGCAGCGCCGCGGCAAGCGGCGTGCGCAACTGGTGGGCGAGCTGCGCGGCCATCTCGCCCATCGCGGCGAGCCGTGCATTGCGTTCGGCCTGCTCGCGCAGACGCTGCGCTTCGGCATTCGCCGCGGCCAGCTCGGCGGTGAGCCGCTCGACCTGCTTCTCCAGCGCACCATACGCCGCCGAGAGCTCTTCCGAAACCTGGTTGAACAGGCGAAAGGCTTCGGCCAGGCGCGCGGGATCCGTCTGGGTTTCGGCACGGGAGGGTAAGGGCGGATTCATCGGCAGCATGTTCGCGCAAAGTCGGCTTGGGCAATACGGGGAATAAGGCCGAAACAATGACCGAAATGGCGGCAATTATTGCCGCTCATTGCGGGAACCCGTCTTGCCTCATCACGTCACAATCCATTCCGCACATCATTGGAGAACGTTTCGCGAACATGGCAGAACCAGCCACCGCCTCGCCCGCCTTTCCTTTCGGCTTGGAGGCGCTCTCAAAGCTCGACGCCCGCCAGAAATTGATGGCGATGGCGATGCTCGCGCTGGCCATCGCCGTGTTGGTCGGCGTCTGGCTGTGGACGAAGGAACCTCCCTACGGCGTGCTGTTTTCCAATCTCTCCGATCAGGATGGCGGTCAGATCGTTGCTGCCTTACAGCAGCAGAACATCCCCTACAAAGTCTCCGAAAGTGGCGGTGCGATCCTGGTACCCATCGGCCTGGTCCATGAGGCGCGCCTGAAGCTCGCCTCGCAGGGCCTGCCGAAAGGCGGACTGGTCGGCTTCGAACTGATGGAAAACCAGAAGCTGGGCATCAGCCAGTTCGCCGAACAAATCAATTACCAGCGTGGCCTCGAAGGAGAGCTGGCGCGCTCGATCCAGACACTCGGCGCGGTGCGCGCCGCCCGCGTGCATCTGGCGATTCCGAAGCAGACCGCTTTCCTGCGCGACGACCTGAAGCCCTCGGCCTCGGTGCTGGTCAGCCTGCAACCGGGCCGCACGCTCGAACCGGCGCAGATCGCCGGCATCGTCCATCTGGTGTCGTCCTCTGTGCCGCAACTGTCTCCCACCAACGTCAGCGTGATCGACCAGGATGGCAAGCTGATCTCGCAGCGCCTGGACGGCTTCAAAAACGACGACCTGAATCCCGGCCAGCTCGGCTATGTGAAAGAAGTCGAGGCGCAATACGTCAAGCGCATCGAGACGATCCTCGAACCCTTGCTCGGCAAGGGCAATTTCCGCACCCAGGTGGTGGCCGAGATCGATTTCAGCCAAGTCGAACAGGTCGAGGAAAGTTACCAGCCGAACCCGGCGCCGAAGACCGCGATCCGCAGTCAGCAGACTTCCGAGATCGGCTCAGGCACTCCCCTCGCGATGGGCGTGCCTGGCGCGCTCACCAACCAGCCGCCGGTGCCAGCGACAGCGCCGCTCACCACGCCGCCGGTGGCCGCCGCAGGCGCGCCCGGCGCAGGTGCCGCCGGCAATTTCTCCCGCAACGCGACGATCAATTACGAGCTCGACAAGACCGTGCGCCATACCCGCGCCACGCCCGGCGCCATCAAGCGTCTGTCGGTGGCGGTGGCGGTCAATCACAGGCAAGGGGTCGGCAAGGACGGCAAGCCGGGCAAGCCTGTGCCTCCTACCGCAGAGGAGCTGAAACGCATCAACGACTTGGTGCGCGAATCGGTCGGTTTCGATGAAAAGCGCGGCGATACGATCAACGTCGCCGCCGCCAACTTCGTGCAAAGTGAGACCGAAGCGCTGCCCGAGACGCCGCTATGGAAGGACCCCGGTATGATCGCCTTCGCGAAGGAGGCCGCGCAATATCTGGTCTTCGCGATCGTCGCCTGGCTGGTCTGGCGCAAGCTCTTGAAACCGGTGCTCGACATGTTCGCCGCCGCCGCGCAGCGAGCCGATGCGGAACGGCGCGCCGCGGCCGAAGCAGCGGGTGAGGAAGGTGCCGGCACTGCAGAGGCCCCTGCCGGGCCGCATGTGCGGACTTTCGACGAGAAGTTGAATGCCGCGCGCGGAATCGCGCAGCAGAACCCCAAGCTGGTCGCCGAGCTGATCAAGGAGTGGATGGGTGCCGGGGCCTGAAGAAGGACTGGAAAAGAGCGCGATGCTGTTGCTCTCGCTCGGCCCCGATGCCGCCGCCGAAGTGCTCAAGCACCTGGGGCCGCGCGAAGTGCAGAAACTCGGCCACGCGATGGCCGGCATCAAGGCCGTGCCGCGGGAAAAGGCCGAACAACTGATCGACGAAGTCGAGGCTCATGCCGCCAAGGGCGCCGCGCTGTCGGCCGACGAGGAGATGATCCGCAGCATGCTCACCAAGGCACTCGGCAACGACAAGGCGGCCAATCTGATCAGCCGCATCCTGCAAGGCAGCGACATCGCCGGCATCGAAAGCCTGAAGTGGATGGACGCGCCGACGGTGGCGGACCTGATCAAGAACGAACACCCGCAGATCATCGCCGCGATCCTCGTGCATCTGGAATACGACCACGCCGGCGAGATCCTCAAGTTGTTCCCGGAGCGGCTGCGCAACGACGTGATGCTCAGGATCGCCACATTGGACGGCGTGCAGCCGGTCGCGCTCAAGGAGCTCAACGAGGCGATGACCCGTTTGCTCGCTGGCGCCTCGGCCAACGTCAAGAAAGCAGCGATGGGCGGCATCCGGCATGCTGCGGAAATCCTCAACTTCGTCGGTCAAGCGGCCGAGACGGCGATCATCGACAATGTGCGTGAGTACGATCCCGATCTGGCGCAGAAGATCCTCGACGAGATGTTCACCTTCGAGAACCTGCTCGACATCGACGACCGTGGCATCCAGTTGTTGCTGCGCGAGGTGCAGTCCGACTCGTTGATCCTCGCCTTGAAGGGTGCTTCGCCCGAGCTGCGCGAAAAGATCTTCAAGAACATGTCGCAGCGTGCCGCCGAAATGCTCAAGGAGGACCTCGAATCGAAAGGCCCGGTGCGACTCTCCGAAGTCGAGGCCGAACAGAAGGAAATCATCAAAATCGCACGCCGCCTCGCCGACGAAGGCCAGATCCAGCTCGGTGGCAAGGGCGGCGATGACGTGATGATCTGAAGCCATCATGCACAAGACCTCGAATCTCACCGCCTGGGAACGCTGGGAGCTGGCGAGCTTCGAGGAGGATGTCGCGCCCGCGCCTCCGTCCGTCGAACCACCAGCCCCGACGGAACCCAACGCTTTGTCACTGGATCGGGCGGAAATCGAGCGCATCTGCGCCGAAGCCCGCGAAGACGGCTATCAGGCGGGCTTCCACGCCGGCTATGAGGATGGCATGAAGCGAGGCTATGAGGCCGGGCAATCGGCTGTCCGCGCCGAAGCGGAACGCCTCGGCCAAGCGGCCGCGCAGCTCGATGATGCGCTGAAGGAATTCGACCAGCAGGTGGCCGACGAGCTGGTGGCGCTGGCCATCGAAATCGCCCGCCAGGTGGTGCGTCACGAGGTGAAGACGCGGCCGGAGACGATCGTCGGCGTGGTCGGTGAGGCTCTGGCCCAGTTGCCGCACCAGCACGCCGCCATCCACCTCAATCCAGACGATGCCGCGCTGGTGCGCGCCAGCATCGGCGAAGCGCTCGCCCATGCCGGCCACCGTATTTTCGAAGACCCGCGGCTCAAACCCGGCGATTGCCTGCTGGAAGCTGGCGGCAGCCAGATCGACGCCTCGCTCCCCACGCGCTGGCGACGGGTGATCGAAGCGCTCGGCAACGACGTCCCCTGGGAACCCAAGGAATAGCCATGTCGCCCCACAGCGAGGCATGGCGTGAACTGCTCGCCAACTGCCGCAAGCAGCTGGCCGATGTGACGCCGTTCCAGATCAGCGGTCGCCTGACGCGCATCAGCGGGCTGGTGATGGAAGCCTCTGGTCTGAAGCTGCCCCTGGGATCGAGCTGCCGCATCCAGGTGCCGAACGACGGCACGGTCGAAGCCGAAGTGGTTGGTTTCGCCGGCGAACGGCTCTACATGATGCCGACCGAGGATGTCTATGGTCTGGCCCCCGGCTCTCAGGTCATGCCGCTGGAAACCCCCGTGCCGCCACCGCGGATCGGCCAGACGGTGCAACCCTTCCGCCGCGCATTCGACCGCGCGAAGCATCTACCGGTCGGCGAACAGTTGCTCGGACGGGTGGTCGACGGTAACGGCCGGCCGCTCGATGGACTGGGTTCGCTCGACGGCAAGCCGTTGCGCTCGCTGATCAGTCGGCCTTTCAACCCCCTCGCGCGGGCACCGATCGAACACGTGCTCGACGTCGGCATTCGCAGCATCAATGCGCTGCTCACCATCGGTCGCGGCCAGCGTTTGGGTCTGTTCGCCGGCTCGGGCGTCGGCAAGAGCGTGCTGCTCGGCATGATGGCACGCTACACGGCCGCCGAGATCATCGTCGTCGGGCTGATCGGCGAGCGCGGCCGGGAAGTCAAGGAATTCATCGAGCACAACCTCGGCGCCGAGGGTCGCCAGCGCGCCGTCGTCGTCGCCGCCCCGGCCGACGTCAGCCCCCTGATGCGGCTGCAGGGCGCATCCTATGCCACCGCGATCGCCGAATATTTCCGCGATCAGGGTCGCCATGTGCTGTTGATCATGGACTCGCTCACCCGTTATGCGATGGCCCAGCGCGAGATTGCGCTGGCCGTGGGCGAACCGCCGGTGACGCGCGGCTATCCGCCTTCGGTATTCGCGCGGTTGCCGCAACTGGTCGAGCGCGCCGGCAACGGCCCGGTGGGTGGCGGCTCGATCACCGCCTTCTACACGGTCTTGACCGAGGGCGACGATCCCCAAGACCCGATCGCCGATGCCGCACGCGCAATCCTCGATGGCCACATCGTGCTCTCCCGCCAGCTCGCGGACGCCGGGCACTATCCGGCGATCGACATCGAGCAGTCGATCTCGCGCGCGATGACCAGCCTGATCACACCGGGCCACCTCGAACGCATACGCCGCTTCAAGCAGCTCTATTCCCGCTATCAGCGGGCCCGCGATCTGCTCGCGGTCGGCGCCTATGTGCCCGGCTCGGACCCGCTGCTCGACCGCGCCATCGAATTGCATGAAAGAATGGAAGCCTTTTTGCAACAGGGCATCGAAGAACGCGCCGACGCGGAACAGAGCCTCGCGGCGCTCAATGCGCTGCTACAGGATTGACGCCGACTGATCCTATACTGTCCGGATGACCAAGCCGTTCCATCTGGCCCCGTTGCAGGAGCTGTCGAACCTGCGCCTGGAGCAAGCGACGCGCCAGCTCGGTCAGCTGATCGCCGGCGAGCAGCAGGCGAGCCAGCGTCTCGAACTGCTGGTGCAATATCGCAACGAATACCAGGCGCAGTTCCTCGCAGCGGCCGAAAAGGGGCTCGACCTTCACCGCTGGCGCAATTACCAGCAGTTTCTCGCCAAGATCGATTCTGCCATCGAACAGGCGCGCGCGATGGTCGCCGCGGCCCGGCAGCGCACCAGCGCGGGACAGAAGGACTGGCAGGACAAGCGCGGCAAGGTCAAGGCATTCGATACGTTGGCACAGCGCTTTCGCGAGCGCATCGCTTACGAGGAGGCGCGCAGCCAGCAGAAACTGATGGATGAACATGCAGCGCGCTTTCTCAAAGGCGCCAAAGAAGAAGAGCAGTAGACGCTCTGGCGTGATCCTTGCTTCTCGTTGAGGACGTTCCGCCTTCACGACGAGGAAATCCATGCCGACCCCACCGATCCCTGCCGCGCAAAGTGCTTCGTTGGCTGCCTTGACGGCAAAACTGCCTGCCGGCGATGGCCACGCGCTGGCCGACGGGGAAGCGGCGAGTGCCGCGAGTTTCGCAGCCCATTTCCAGCGCATCGCCGCGAAACAGGTGGACATCGGCCTCACCACGTTGTCACCGGAAGAACCCGCGGAGAGTGACGAAAGTACCGGCCAGGACTTGATGGCCCTCCTGCCCATTCTCGACACCTTGGGCCTGGCGCAGCCGCACTCCCCAGCCTCAGTCCCTGCCTTGCCCAACGCAGAACTTCACCCCCTGCCCTCCTCGACTGCGGATTCGGGCGCAGCAGCGCTCGCGGCGCCGGCCACACCTCCCTCATCAGCGGCAAACTCTGCCGCCGCCACAGACGCCCCTGCCGCTGTGACTTCCCCCCTCCAGGCCGAGCTGCGCGATCCGGCGGTTTCCGTCACGCCCGATCACCTCATTCCTGCCAGGACAGAGGCCGCCCATGTCCCGTCGACGGGGCGTGAGTTTGCGTCGAGCCTGACCAGCGCGATCACGACCAGCCACGAGACGCAGTCTCCCATCAACACCGCAGCCGTTGTACAGCATGTCGTCACACATCAATCCCCGGCGCAATCTTCCACTGCCCATGAAAACCTGATCGTCGCTCGGCCCGTCGGTACCCCGGGCTGGAGCGATGAGGTCGGCAACCGCATCGCCTGGATCGCCGGCCAAGGCCGCAGCCAGGCGGAACTGGTGCTCAATCCGCCACAGATGGGACGCATCGAAGTCAATCTCACCTTGAACGGCGATCAGGCCACGGCAAGCTTCGCCTCGAGCAACCCGGTGGTACGCGAGCTGCTCGAAGCGGCGCTGCCCCGGCTACGCGAAGTGCTCGCCGATGCCGGCATCCAGCTCGGCCAGGCCCAGGTGAGCGCCGAACATCGCCAGCACCAGGCGTGGCAGGAAAAACACGGGGAGAATCCGGTTTCTGACCTGATGCACATCACCGATGCAAATGCGGCAATATCATCGGCCGGCTCGGGCAACTCATCGACGCTCGCCGCACTCAAGTCGGGGCGGGGTTTGGTCGATGTCTTTGCCTGAATCCAGAAAAAAATGGAGTGACCAATGGCCGAAGCCAAGAAAACCGGAACGCCCGCCGAGGGTGAAGCCCCCAAGAAGAAAAGCAAGCTGCTCTTGATCATCCTCATTGCCGTGCTGGTACTGGTGCTCGGGGGTGGCGGCGCGGCCTTTTTCCTGCTGAAGAAGAAGATTGCCGACGAAGAGGCCGCCGACGAGGGTGACGAGGAAGTGCCCGTAAAGACGGTGAAGGCGAAAAAGAAAAAGAAAGACGACCATGGCACGCCACCTGCCTTCGCGAAGCTCGATCCCTTCGTCGTGAAATTGCAGGCGGAGCAGCAGGAAGCCTATGTCCAGGCGGTACCGGAGCTGAAGCTCGTCGATGCCCATGTCGCGGATCAGATCAAGAACTTCATGCCCGAAATCCGTCATAAGGTGCTCTTGATCCTTGCCGGCAAGAAGGCTTCCGAGCTTTCCACTCCGGAGGGCATGCAGATTCTCGCCAACCAGATCCGCGAATCGATCAATGCGACACTCGAAGGCGGCAAGCCCGATCCGGCCAAGGAAAAGTTGGACACCAACGAGGATGGGCCGGTGATCGCAGTGTTCTTCTCGTCGCTGATCGTGCAATGAGCAGATGAGCCAAAGCCGGGAGTTTCTCTCCCAGGAAGAAGTCGACGCCTTGCTCAAGGGGGTCACGGGAGAAATCGACGAAGAAGAGGCCGGGCAGCCGGAAGAAGCCAGCGGCGTGAAGCCCTACGATCTCGGCCGCCAGGAACGCATCGTGCGCGGCCGGATGCCGACGCTGGAACTGATCAACGAGCGCTTCTCCCGCAACTTGCGCATCGGCCTGTTCAATTACATGCATCGCAATACCGAGATCTCGGTCGGCCCGGTGCGCGTGCAGAAATACAGCGACTTCATCCGCAATCTGGTCGTGCCCACCAACCTCAACCTGGTGCAGATCAAGCCGCTGCGCGGCACGGCGCTGATAGTGTTCGATCCGAATCTGGTTTTCCTGGTCGTCGACAACATGTTCGGCAGCGACGGCCGTTTCCATACCCGCGTCGAAGGGCGTGACTTCTCGCCCACCGAGCAACGCATCATCATGGGCCTGCTCGACGTCGTGTTCCGCGAATACGAAAAGGCATGGAAGCCGGTATTCGAAATCAACTTCGAGTATGTGCGCTCGGAGATAAACACACAGTTCGTCAACGTCGCCACGCCTTCCGAGGTCGTGGTCGCCTATGGCTTCACGATCGATTTTGGGGGCAACACGGCGGAGATGCACGTCTGTATTCCCTATGCGATGATCGAACCGATCCGCGACGTGCTCTACAGCACGATGCACAGCGAACAGGCCGGTATCGATCAGCGCTGGACGACATTGCTGAAGAAGCAGTTGCAAAGCGCCGAAGTCGAGCTGGTGGCGCCGCTGGGTCATGCCGAACTGACGCTCGGCGAGGTCGCCCGGCTCAAGGTCGGCGACATCGTGCCGATCGACATCCCGGAGACCATCTACGTGACGGTCGATGGCGTCCCGCTGCTGCAATGTCGCTATGGGGTCAACAATGGCCAGTATGCGCTGAAGGTGGAGAAATTCATCGCGCCGGAAGAAGTGGAATGAACAGAGGGGTCGATCATGGCTGAAACGGAAAATCAGGTCACCGATGACGACTGGGCAGCGGCGATGCAAGAACAGGCCGCGCAGGGAAAGGCCGCCGCGCCCGCGACGAAGCTGTTCGAACCGCTCGGCGGGGGTGCGGCTGCGCCGGCCAATCAGGGGCTGGAACTGATCCTCGACATCCCGGTTCAACTCACCGTCGAGCTCGGCCGCACCAAGATCTCGATCCGCAATCTGCTGCAACTGGCGCATGGTTCGGTCGTCGAGCTCGATGGTCTGGCCGGCGAACCGATGGACGTGCTGGTCAATGGCACGCTGATCGCGCAAGGCGAAGTCGTCGTCGTCAATGAGAAATTCGGCATCCGGCTCACCGACATCATCACGCCGCAGGAGCGCATCCGCAAGCTGAACAGGTAAGGCGCGACTTTTGCCTTTTAATTCGGCCATCGTCCGGACGGGCGAGGCATAAGCTTCGTGGCCATGCTGCCATCGCGTTTCATTTGCTGGATTTTCATTCTGTCCGCACCGCTCGCCCGGGCAGCCGATGCCGTTCCGTCAGCGCCGACTTTCGCCACCTCCGCCCCCGACCTTGGCAGCAGCGCCCTGTCGATGGTCTTTGGCCTGATCGTCGTACTCGCCCTGCTCATCGGCGCGCTGTGGCTGATGAAGCGCCTTTCCCAGCCGCACGGCAGCGCCGCGGGCCTGATGCGCGTCGTCGCCGGCGTGGCGGTGGGCCCTCGTGAGCGCGTCGTGATCCTCGAACTCGGCGGCAGCTGGCTGGTGCTCGGCGTCGCGCCAGGACAGGTCACCACGCTGGCCGAGATTCCACGCCAGGAATTGCCGCCCGGCGCACAGCTTCCCACGGCCGAGTTTCCCGCCTGGCTGAAGAAAATCATTGAAAGTCGTGGCAAACAGTAAGCCGATCGCGCTCGCCGCGGTTTTCGTGACGAGTCTGTTTCCTGAGTTAGCCTGGGGACAGGCCCTACCGGCGCTGACCAGCACGCCGGTGGCCGGCGGCGGCACGCAGTGGTCGCTGTCGATCCAGACGCTGCTCCTGATCACCAGCCTGACCTTCCTGCCGGCGATGCTGCTGATGATGACCAGCTTCACACGCATCATCATCGTGCTCTCACTGCTGCGGCATGCGCTCGGCACGCAGACCTCGCCACCGAATCAGGTGCTGGTCGGTCTGGCGCTATTCCTGACGTTTTTCATCATGGCGCCGGTGGGCGAAAAGATCTACCGCGATGCCTATCTGCCACTGGCCGAAAACAGGATCGCCTTTCAGGAGGCGCTCGACCGCGGTGCCGTGCCGCTGCGGGCCTTCATGCTCAAGCAGACGCGCGATGCCGATCTCGCGCTGTTTACCAAGATCGCCCGGGCGCCGGCGCCGGAGAAGGCCGACGACGTGCCGATGCGCGTGCTGATCCCGGCCTTCGTGACTTCTGAACTCAAGACCGCCTTCCAGATCGGCTTCATCATCTTCATTCCCTTCCTGATCATCGACATGGTGGTCGCCGCGGTATTGATGTCGATGGGGATGATGATGATGTCGCCGGTGATGGTGGCCCTACCGTTCAAGATCATGCTGTTCGTGCTCGTCGATGGCTGGCAGCTCGTCATCGGCTCGCTGGTCGCCAGTTTCGGTTGAGGGAAATGCCATGACGCCTGCCACCGTCATCGACATCGGCCGCCAGGCCGTCGAAATCACGCTGCTGATCTCGGCGCCGCTGTTCATCGCCGCGCTGGCCACTGGCCTGATCGTCTCGATCTTCCAAGCCGCGACGCAGATCAACGAAGCGACGCTGTCCTTCGTGCCGAAACTCGTCGCCGTGTTCGTCACGCTGATCCTAGCCGGCCCATGGATGCTCACCGTGCTCACCGATTACGTCCAGCGCCTCTATGGCGCGATTCCTGGCCTGATCGGATGATCACCTTTTCCAGTGCCCAGCTCGACGCTTGGATCAACGCCTACCTCTTTCCACTGGCGCGCATCCTCGCCCTGCTATCGATCGCGCCGATCTTCGGCAATGCCGCGCAGCCGCGCCGCGTGCGGCTGGCGATCGGCCTGATCGTCACGCTCGCGCTGGCGCCGATGCTGCCGCCGATGCCGAATGTCCCCGCCGGCTCCTGGCTGGGTTTCGCGATCCTCGCGCAGCAGGTCATCATCGGGCTGCTGCTGGGTTTGAGCCTGCGCATCGCCTTCGCCGCGGTCGATCTCGCCGGCGAATTGACCGGCATGCAGATGAGCCTGTCGTTCGCGATGTTCTACGATCCACAGAATGCCGGCCAGACGCCGGTGATCGCCGAATTTCTCGGGCTGATCGCGATGCTGCTCTTCCTGGCGCTCAATGGCCATCTGCTGACGCTCGCGGCGCTGGCGGAGAGTTTCCGCCTGCTGCCAGTCGGCACGGCGCCTGTTGGGACGGGGGGCATCGGCGCGCTGCTGGCCTGGTCATCCGTGCTGTTCTCGACCGGTCTGCTGCTCGCCCTTCCCCTGATCACCGCGCTCTTGATCGCCAACCTGGCGATGGGCGTGCTGGCGCGCGTCGCGCCGCAGCTCAACATCTTCGCGGTGGGCTTCCCGGTCACGCTCGCGGCCGGTTTCGGGGTGCTGATGTTCTCGATCCCTTATTTCGGCGCGCCGCTGGAACGGCTATTCGACCAGGCGTTCCGAGCCATGGCGCAGATCATGCGCGCTGCTGGCTGATCAAGAATCCTTCTTGACGAGTCGGATCACACCCTCGGCCTTGCGCTGCGAGCCGAGCACCGAGGAATCGAGCCGCTCGGCGTATTCGACGATCTCGTAGCCCTGGAAGCCCCCTTCGCGCACCAGGGCTTTCGCACGGCGGTCGAGCACGCTACGCGCCTCGCCGGCGCCGCCGCTGTAGATGCGTTTCATCTTCAGCGAAAAATGGACGTAATCGTCCGGCAGCCGCGCCTCCTCGATCTCCCAGTTCGGCGCCAGCGGATCGACGATCAGCCAGGCGGCACCGACATAAAGACCCCAATAGACCAACTTTTCGAGAGGATAGGACACCGTCGCCCCGATCTGCACCACGCTGTCCGGAATCAACGGGCCACCGATGACGTTCTTGCCGGCCTTGGCGATGGCTTCGCTGGTATTGCCGACGATGCCGGTGCCGCTGACCGGTGTAGGGTTCTGCGCGCAGCCGGCCAATGCCATCAACAACAGCCCATGCGTCCAGCCGTTATGGATTCGTGTTCCTTGCTCAGTCATCGAACATCTCCCAACGCGTGGCCGTGCCGCGCTTGACGGCAACCTTCAAGCGCCGGCCGATCAAGGCATCGAAATGCTTCGGCGGCAAGCCAAAACCCGGCCGGATACGGCGGATGTCTTCCGGGCCGACGATGGCGCCCGCCGGCAGATCGCGCACGAAATAGATCGAGCGGCGAAAAACCTTGCTGCCCGATTCGGCTGCAGGACGAACGAAATCACCGCTGCCCAGCGCCTGCCAAGCGAGTTGGGTTTCCGCGCGAAGGCGGGCGAATTCCTCCGGTTCCATCGAGAATGCGCTATCCGGGCCCTTCTCGGCGCGACTGAGCGTGAAGTGTTTTTCGATCACACACGCGCCGAGCGCCACCGCGGCCACAGCGGCCGTCGTCCCCAATGTATGATCGGAAAGGCCGACCGGCACGCCGAAGCGTCTGGCCAAAGCCGGAATCGTGCGCAGGTTCGCCTGATCGATCGGCGCCGGATAGCTGCTGACGCAATGCAGCAGCACGATCTCCCGGCAGCCATTGCTCCGTGCCGTGTCCACGGCTTCGCCGATCTCTTCGAGACTGGCCATGCCCGTCGACAGGATGAGCGGCTTGCCCGTTCTGGCCACCGCGCGGATCAGCGGCAGATCGGTCGCTTCGAAGGAGGCGATCTTGTAGGCAGGGGCGTCGAGCCGCTCCAGCAGCTCGACCGCGCTTTCATCGAATGGGGTGGAAAAGATCGTGATGCCGAGCTTGCGCGCATGATCGAACAAAGCACGATGCCATTCGAATGGCGTATGCGCCTCCTGGTACAGCGCATAGAGCGTGTAGCCATCCCACAATCCGCCGTGAATCCGGAAATCCGGCAGATCGCAGTCGAGCGTCATCGTGTCGGCCGTATAGGTCTGGAGCTTGACGGCGTGCGCGCCCGCACGCTGCGCGGCTTCCAGCGTCGCCAGCGCGCGCTCGAGCGAACCGTTGTGATTCGCGGAAAGCTCGGCGATCAGATAGGGTGGAAAACCCTCGCCCAATTTCCGTCCGGCAATCTCTAAAACCATTCCGGCCCACCTTGCTCATTCTCGTTGCCATCTGCCCTCGAGTTCAAGGCCCGAGCAGATTTTCGCAAATCCGAAATGCGTGTATTCCAACCATCGACCAGCAGATGTGCGACTCTCTCTATCGCTGAGTCTAATGTTAACCGTCACGCCGTCTGCCAAGCAGGATGCTGCGGAGCAACAAACCTTCGCTTCCGCCCAGCAGACAAAGAGGCAGAACGGAATTTACAGAAGGAACGATACACAACTTCATTTTGGCTGCCATTGGATTGATACAGAGAATTTCTCGAACACCTCTTTGTATTTCTCTTGAATGTCAGCCTTTCCCGCAAGCCAATCTTCTTTGGTCAATCCAAGAAAGTGAACGCCTATGCGAATGCCATTTTTTACAATATTTGAACGTCTGAAGCCTTCTTCTTGAAACAAGAATTTCTTATGCAGCTTCACAACGGCATCGTTTCCTTCGAGTACTTCACAGTTTAATTTTTCCATTCCCAATACGTCGAAAATGAAGTTAATAAATGAATACTCGAGAGCTGAGCCGAGCCCGCCTCTTGCGGTCTCTGTTAAGTAGTACGCCCAATCTGTTTTCTTATGAAGACGATCAATTGCATTGGCACTTACAACACCCAGAGGGCTACGCTCTTCGTTCAAGACAACGAAAACGATTTGCCTGTCATCTTGTTTGAGCCGATTTATCCAATCGAGATGCTCACTTACGCTGACAACATGATCTGTGTACATCCATTTCCGAACATTTTCTTCATTTCTGATTTCTCTGACCTTCAGCTGTGATTCAGCATCAAGAGATGTCAGTAGGGCAAGCTCGATTACCCGTGGATTTGTTGTGCTCATTGTAAAGCTCCATTCTGTATCCAACCATCTGAATTCACAGGCCTTGCGCGGCTTTGTATCAAGTGCTCGGCGAGCATCTCCGCACCCAGACCCTCGGTAAGTCGCAAAGCCCGCTTGCTCATCGCGCGCAGATGCTCGGGATGTGCCATGCATTCTCTTAGCGCAGCGGCGATTCGAGCAGCCTCGACCATCTCGCCAGAACCCAGAAAAATGACTACATCATCCTGGGCCAATGCCTCTTGGATCGGCGTCTGATTGGCGGCCAGGCTGATCGTGATGGCGGGCAGCCCCAGGCAGGCGCGCTCCCAACTGACCGCTCCACCGCCACCGATCATCAGGTCGGCCCACGCCATCGGTGCGGCGAGCGAAGACAGATTGCTAACGACGCGGGCATTGCCGCGTTCTGCCGCCAGTCTGGCAATGCCGTCAGGATCGGGGTGATTGGGGCCGAGCACCACTTCGACTTCCAGGGACGCGAGCTCGGCCTCGCTCAATGCCCATAGGGCCTTCGCCGTCAGATTGGCAGGATCGCTGCCGCCCATGAAGACGAGCACCCTACGCACACTGCCATCCCGCTGACGCAGTTTTTTCCGCCATGTGGCATAGTCGGGATGCAGCAGCGCATGACGTGGCCCGAGGAACAATCGACATCCCTCGGGAACCAACCCCCGATAGTGGCTTTGCCTGACATCGCCAAACCAGTTCTGATCGAGCAGCGCATCGCAGTCATGCCGCCGGTCGGCCAGATCGTCGATGACCAGTATGCGCCGCGCGCAGGGGCGAAGCGCCGCTTCCCAACGCTCGTCGATCGCGTAATGGTCGACGATCAGCCAGTCGAGTGCCGTATCACCAGCGCCGAGTCTCGTTTCTTCGACATCCATCTGCCAATCGGCGCCCAACCAGGCGGCATGGGCAGGGTTCGTTGCCGATGCTCGCCAATCAGGGTGGTGCGGCAAGACATGGGCTTCGAAGCCACGATGCCGGATGTTCTCGATCAGATGCCCAGGGTGGGCCCGGCAAACGAAGCGGCAATTCGCCTCATGCGCGCGTAACGCCTCAGCGAGCGTGAGGCAGCGCATCACATGGCCGGTGCCGATCTCGATTGAAGCATCGGCGCGTATGAGGACATTCATCGTGCCTGCGCTGCCAGTTGCATTGCCTTGAACAGCCATTCGGCGCGTTCCCAGTCTTCCAGCGTATCGATGTCCTGGACACGGTGGCGCGGTATCGGCACGGGAGCGGCATCGTGGGAAAAGAGCGGCTTGCCCGCGAGCCAGGCGGTGGCCTTGCCCCAATAGAACTGGCCGGCATCGTGCCAGGCCGGTTCCAAGTCCTGCGAACGGGTATGGAAATGCTCCGGCTGGAACATCTCGACGCGCCCGTCTGGCGTCAAGCGGATCGCCCGCTGGATGGGGAAAGGATAGGTGGTGACCGAAAAAGCATACTCAGCGCCACTGTCATGCAGAACCTGCAAGCCCCGTTGCAGATCTTTCGCCTGCACGAAGGGCGCAGTGGCATAGATGCAGCAGACCTCCGTGGCCGGCTCGGCAGCCTGCCGGTCATGCCATGAGATCGCATGGGCGATGACGGGGATGGTGCCCGCATGATCGTCTGCGAGTTCGGCGGGGCGCAGGAATGGCGCCTCCGCTCCATGGGCGCGCGCCACCGTGGCGATTTCCTCGTCATCGGTGCTGACGAAGACGCGGTCGAAACACTGCGAGGCAAGCGCCGCGCGGATCGACCAGGCGATGATCGGCAAGCCTGCGAAGGGCCGGATGTTCTTGCGCGGAATGCGCTTGCTGCCGCCGCGGGCGGGGATCACGGCAAGTCTCATTTGCCAACCGCCTCCTCGAGCGCGGTGATCACTTCGTCCTGTCGTGTCTCGCCGAGCGTGGCGTAGATCGGCAGGCTGATCGCCTCGGCATAGTGACGTTCCGCCTCGGGAAAGTCGCCGGGGCCAAAGCCCAGTCGCCGGTAATAGGGCTGCAAATGCACCGGGATGTAATGGAGGTTGACACCGATGCCCGCTGCGCGCAGGGCATCGAACACCTCCCGGTGGGTTTTGCGGATCCGGTCCAGTTGCAGGCGGATCACATAGAGATGCCACGCCGAATGCGCGCCGTCGGGCCCATCGGGGAGCGTGAGCGGCAAGCCCGCCAGGCGCTGGTTGTAACGTTGTGCGAGTTCCCACCGGCGGGCGACGAAAGCATCGAGGCGCTGCAATTGACTCAAGCCCAGCGCCGCCTGGATGTCGGTCATCCGGTAATTGAAGCCCAGCGCGACCTGTTGGTAATACCAAGCTCCCTCCGGCGGACGGTCCATGTGCGCCGGATCGCGAGTGATGCCATGGCTGCGCAGCAAGGCCATCGTCTCGGCCAGCACCGCGTCGTTGGTCAGCGCCATGCCGCCCTCGCCCGTGGTGATGATCTTGACCGGATGGAAGCTGAACACGGTGATGTCGCTGTAGCGACAATTGCCGACCGGCTCACCGCGATAGCGCGCGCCGATCGCGTGCGAGGCATCTTCGATGATCCTGAAGCCATAGCGTCGCCCCAGGGCGTGGATGGCGGCCATCTCGCACGGCCGCCCGGCGAAATGCACGGGCACGACGATCTTCGGCAGCCGCCCGGATGTCGCCGCGCGCTCGAGCTTTTCGGCGAGCCGCGCAACGCTCAGATTGCCGGTAGCAGGATCGATGTCGACGAAATCGACCTCGGCGCCGCAGTAACGCGCGCAATTGGCGGAAGCGACGAAGGTGATCGGGCTGGTCCACAGCCTGTCGCCAGGCCCGAGCCCCAATGCGAGGCAAGCCAGATGCAGCGCCGAAGTGGCGCTATTGACGGCGACCGCGTGGGCAGCGCCGCAGCGGCTGGCGACGGCTTGCTCGAAGCGCGCAACCGTCGGGCCTTGCGTCAGCCAGTCGGAACGCAGCACGGCGGCGACGGCAGCGACATCTGCCTCGCTGATGTCTTGCCGGCCGTAGGGAATCATGCGCCCGCTGCCGCATTGAAGGCGCGGATTTCCTCCACGCCGAGGAAATGGGGGTTGTTGCCGGAGTTGTACTCGAAACCGGCCGGGGTGGGCGCGCCCTCTTCGCCGAGCAGGTTACGCGCGTAATCGCATTCGAGGCCGACGAAGCGGATGCTGGGGCGAATGACGAAATGGTCGGCAAACTCCAGCGTCAGATGGGAATCGTCGGCCGGGCACATCACCTCGTGCAGCTTCTCGCCCGGGCGAATGCCAACGATCTTGTGGGGCACGCCGGGGGCCAGCGCCTCGGCCAGATCGACGATGCGCACCGATGGGATTTTCGGCACGAAGATCTCGCCGCCCTGCATGCGGGCGAAATTGCGGAAGACGAAATCGACGGCCTGCTCGAGGCTGATCCAGAAGCGCGTCATACGCGTGTCGGTAATCGGCAGCTCGCGCGCCCCTTCGGCCAGCAACTTGCGGAAAAACGGCACCACCGAGCCCCGTGAGCCGACGACGTTGCCATAGCGCACCACGGCAAAACGGGTCGGATTATTACCCGCGATGTTGTTGGCGGCGACGAACAGTTTGTCGGAGGCGAGCTTCGTGGCGCCATACAGGTTGATCGGATTGGCTGCCTTGTCGGTGGAGAGGGCGATCACCTTTGCCACCCCGTTGGCCAGCGCGGCATGGATGACGTTTTCCGCCCCGTGGATGTTGGTCTTGATGCATTCCATCGGGTTGTACTCGGCCGCCGGCACCTGCTTGAGCGCGGCCGCATGCACGACGTAATCGACGCCGCGCATCGCCTGCACGAGGCGGTCGCGATCGCGCACGTCGCCGAGGAAATAGCGCATGCAGGAAGCCGAGAAAGCCTGCTGCATCTCGAACTGCTTGAGCTCGTCGCGCGAGAACACGATCAGCCGATGTGGCCGGTAGCGTTCGAGCATGGCGCGGATGAAGGCGCGGCCGAACGATCCCGTGCCGCCGGTGATGAGAATCGATTTGCCGTTGAACATCAGAGGTAGTTGAAAAGGCTCAATTGACTGGCGTTGACGAAGGCTTGCTGGGAGGCCTGCAAGGAGATTTGTTGCAGCTGCAGTTCGACCGCGACTTTCTGCGTATCGGCGCTTTCCACCTTCTGCAACTCGTTTTCGGACTGGAGGCGCAGGTTGGTGGCGACCGTCAGGGCGGAGGAGATTTCGTTCATCCGGTTGGCAACGGCATTTCGCAGCGTATCGACCCGATCGAGCGCGACCGCGAGTTTGGCGACGCCGTTGCCGATCGCCGTCGAATAGGCGGCACCGGTGAGGCTCGGATTCTGCAGATCGGTGATCAGTTGCTGGATCGCCGCAAATGGATCATTGGCCGTCCCCATGCTGAACACGGCATCACCCGGATCGGAAGCAGCGATGTTGCGGTTCTCGCTGATCGCCACCTCGAGCTGGAAAGAATCCCCCAGATAATTGACCGTGCCGCCGGAAACCTGGAACGGCGCCGCCCCTGCCTTGGAGCCGGCGAACAAGTAATCGCCGTTGGCATCGCGGCTGTTGCCATAGGCCAGCAGATCGGCGCGCAGCTGGGTGAGATAGTCGGCCACTTTGTTGCGCAACGCCATGTCGGTTTGCATCTGCACTCCCATGGCGGCATTGCGCGCCATGTCGAGCACGCCGCGCGCCGCCTGCAGCACCGTATCCTCGTACTTGAGACGCGTCTGCGCCATCTGCATGTTTTGTGAATACACGGCAAGCCGTCCCAGGCTCGTTGCCAGTCGCATAGCGTGCTGCGAGCCTCGCGGGTCGTCTGCAGGCGTCAGGATGCGCCGCCCGGTGGCGAGCTCCTGCTGCAGGCGGAACAGACGCTCCTGCTTGGCGAATAGCGCGTCGGTATTGCGTTCATAAATCAGTGAAGTCGAAATGCGCATGGCTTTCACCTTATAGGGACAGAATCGTCTCGAACAGCTTGTCGGTGATCTTGATCATCTGCGCGGCAGCCTGGTAGTAATGCTGGTAGAGCATCAGGTTGGCCGCTTCTTCGTCGAGATTGACGCCGGATTCGGCCTGCTGCGCCGCTTTCGCCTGCTGTAGCAGGTTGTCGAACACCGCGACTTGCGAGCGCGCTGCCGCCGTTTCATGGGCGATTTCGCTCACCCACGCCTCATAGGCGCCCGCGAAGGTATTGCCGCCTGCAATCACCGTGCGATCGACGGCAAGGGCAGCAATGGCCAATGCGTTGCGATTGTCGAGGATATCGCCCGGCGCTGCGCTCCCCCCGGCAGCGGCGATTCTTTCTGGCGCAGCGATGGCCAGCGCAAGACCGGTGGCTGCCGCCGCGGTCGGGCGGATCAGGAATCGATCACCGCTCGCGGGTGTCCCCGTCAGCGACAGCGAGAAGCCTTGTGCCGCCGTCGCAGAAAGCGTCGCGAGGTTGGCATCGCTCCACATCTGACCATCGCTCAGGCGCCGCAGCGTATAGAGCGCGCCATCGTAACCAAGCTCGTAATCGCTGGTGGTCAGTTGCGCCGAATTCGCCAATGTCGCCGTCACCACACCCGTCCCCGCATTGGTGCTGGCAGCAAAACTCTGCGG
Organism: Rhodocyclaceae bacterium; assembly: GCA_046294935.1. Lineage (GTDB taxonomy): Bacteria > Pseudomonadota > Gammaproteobacteria > Burkholderiales > Rhodocyclaceae > Sulfuricystis. Next base: position 10,768 of record JBKBOI010000004.1, on the reverse strand, counting down.
CAGGCCAGTCGGATCGTTGAAAAACAATCCGCCGACATTCCCTGCGAGGTCTCTGCCCGCCTGGTGCAGTGTATTGACTTGCTGCGCCACGGCCAGCGCGATGCGCCCCAAGGCGTTTTGCGCCGTATCGAGGCTTTCCCGGCGGTAGTCGAGCAGGGCACCGAGCTCACCGCCGACGCTGCCGGATTCGGCCAGCATCGTCGTCCCGGCATAGACCTCGATGCGCGATGGATCGTAGGGCGAGGGCTGCGCGACGAGCGGGTTGACGGTGTCATTCAATACCAGCGCCTGATTCCCCAGAAAGACGCTGTAATCCGCGCTGCCATTCTCGATGACGGAAACGCCCGTCAGACGGTTCAGCTGCGCCAGGACTTGATCGCGCTGATCGAGCAAATCGTTGACTTCATGGCCGCTGGCGCCTTGCAACGCGCCAATGCGCACATTCAGTTCGGCGACCTGGCGCGCATGATCATTGATGGTCGCTACTAGATTCTCGAGCTCGGCATCGACGCCTCGTTGTAGGTCGGACAGATAGCCGCCCTGTGCGTTCAGGGTGTTCGTCAGCGCATGGGCGGCACTCAGCACGCCCTGTCGCGTCGCGGTGCCTGCTGGATCATTGGCGAGGTCGCTCCACGAGGCGAAGAAACCCTGCAACGCCACCGAGAGACCCGCAGAACGATCACCGAGCACGGCATTGATCTGCTCAAGTGCCGCTGCTTTCTTCTGCCAATAGGCGCTTTGCGCATCGACTTGCGTGAGCTGCTGCTCGATGAACTGGTTATAGCTGCGCTGCACCGTGACGATCCGGGCGCCCTGCCCTATGAAACCGGCACCGGTGAACAGGGGTGGATTATTCGCAAAAATGACGCTTTGCCGACGGAAGCCTTCCGTATTGGCATTGGCGATGTTGTGGCTGGTCGTGGCGAGCGCAACCGATGCATTGCGCAAGGCCGCGACACCGATCGAAAAGGTATTCATGGCTGCCCTTTCAGTAAAGGCTCATCGGGCTGGCAGCGCAGCGGCAACGCACCACAAAGGCGGCAGGATTTGCCGCGGCGACTACCCAGAGGCTTCCTGAGCAAGAACCGGGCCTGATTTGGTCTGCAAGCCGCTGGCGATGTTGCGGTTGATCTCGATCAGCACGTCGATCCGTTCTGGGATGGGGTCTGCCATCAGCGCGAAGGTGCGGCGATCGATGAAGCCGATGAGCGCCAGCAGATTCGCTTTGATCGGCTCGGGCAGAGGATTGGTCGGCTCTCCCAGCTCACTCTGGAACAGGGTCCACAGCCGCTGGTTGTAGCGCAAGGCCTCGTCCAATGTCGCCAGGTCTTTTTCGCTCGCCAACCGGTGCCGCGCCTCGACGAGTTTTTGCGCCGCCTTGAGCAACACGCTGGCTTCCAGATCGCGTCCGCTCAGGGTTTCTTTCTCCACCTTGCGATATAGATCAAGCGGACTGGGCATGTCGGATCAACTCCTCTTCATAGGCCACCAGGCGCTTCGCGCTCTTGATCGCCTGGTAATACTCGCCGAAAGCGAGATGATGGTTGATTTCGGCGACCAATGATGCAGTGCTCGGCGCAGCGACCAGCAACTCATCGACGAGTTGGGCATATTTCTTTTGGTAACCGGCAAGATTGGGCGAGTCCATGTACATCAGCTGCACGCAGAGCTGAATGCGGCGACAATGGGTATTCGCCTCTTCCTCGCTGAGGATGTCCTTTTCCCGCAGCAGCGGGACATCATTGAGGATCAGGAACTCGCAGGGGGTTGAGCCATTCTGGATGACCGCCCCCCCCACGAAGATCCGCTCACCCGCCTTGAGGCTGATCTTGAGCGACACCTCAGCCCCGAACCCACGCCGTGGCGCCGATGGCGCCTGGCAACGCCGACAATTGCGCCGAGACGGTGGCGCTGATCCGTAGCGCTGCATCCTGCTTCATCGGCTCGGACCGCCACGCAGCGCGTATCTCTTCGCCATAGCCCGCGACGGCCGCTTCCCATCCGGCCAACGCCTCGGCTGCGGCCGCCACGTCTGCGTCGCTCGCCCGTGGCGAGAGCTTCGCCAACGAGGCCTGACCCGCCGCAGACAGCGCGGGCGGCCCTCCTTTCTCCGGCGGTGGCACGATCAAGGCCTCCATCTGCTTGCGCAGGCCGATCGCAAGCTCGAGATAATGTTGCCTTTCCTCGCTTTCCGGCGGGAAGGGGGGGTAGTTCTTGACGATCGCCATCAGGTTGGCGCGCATTTCGCGGGCCAGCTCCCTGGCTGCGTCCGCTGCGGCCAAGCGTTGCCGATCGGCCAGCGCGGCATTTTGCTGCGTGTCCTTGACATCCTGAAGCCGCGCATAGGCCGCAAACTGCCGGGGCAAGACCGGCTGCACCACATCGGCCGTTGCGGCTGCAGTGGGACGATGGGACCGAATGGAGGACGGAGCGGGTTCGGCGGATGACGACGCACCCACCTGGCGCGACAATGTCGCAGCCGATACCAGTTTCGTCTCTTGCACCATGACCGATCCTCTTCGTCAGCCCGGCAGAGAACCGAAACGCCGTGGCGAACCCATATCCGCCACGGCCTTCGCCCCTCTTTCCGGAGCCGCACGGCCAGCCGTGCGGCCTGCCGGAAAGTTTAGAACAGACGCAGCACCGACTGCGCCGCCTGCGAGGCAAGCGACAGGGACGTGACACCCAGTTGCTGACGGGTCTGCAGGGCCAGCATGTTGGCGCCTTCCTCGTTCGTGTCGGCCAGCGTCAGCTTGTCGGCGCCTTCCTTGAGCGTATTCACCATCTGTTTGGTGAAATCGAGCCGCGCGTTGATGATCGACAGGTTGCTCGCCAGCTTCGACGCTTCGCTTTGCAGTTCGGAAATGGCCGAGGTGATCGCTGCCGCGACAGCGTTCAGGACCGACGCATTGCTGAAATTGGCGCCAGCATTGGTCAGTAGGCGGGATCCCGCTGTGCCGAGCGCAGAATTGCGGCCATCGAAACCCCGCAATGTGAGCTTGTTCGTGCCGTTTTCATTGAAGAGCACGTCCAGGGTGGTATTGGAGCCGCTGGCGCTGCCGTTCGTTCCGGACACGATGACGTTCGTGCCCTTGTATCCGGAATCCACCGCCAGTCTTCTGATCTGCGCCATCACCGTGTTGTATTGCGCCTCGATCGTGGCGCGATCGCCGCTTTCGGAGCGCGCCGCCTCGACCAGACCGCGGGCGCTTTCGAGCAGGGTCTTGATGCCTTCGATGCCGGCATTGGTGGCCTTGATCGCCTGGATCGCCTCGCCCATGCCGTCCTTGCGTGCCGTCAGGTCGTTGGCGCGCTGCATGTGCGCGGAGGCGGCGAAGAAGTTGAGGGGGTTATCCAGCGCGCTGTTGACCTTCTTGCCGGTCGCCAGGCGTTCCTGCGTGCGGTTCAGCAATACTTCGGTGTTCTGCAGGCTGATGAGGTTCGCCCGCATCGAAGCGGTCAGTGTGACTTCTTGTGCCATTTGTCTATCTCCTATTCTGGATTGGCTGGAAACGGGGGCTTCTCCCCCGCATGGTGCCTGGCGGAATTTCCTAACGGAGCATCCGCGTCGCAGCTCTTTTTACGGCGCCTGGCGGGAAAACTTTAGCCGTTTTCCGTTTCTTCGCTTGCCAAGAGCTCCTCGGCCTTGGCGAGCAGTCGATCGAGCGAGGCTTTCAGCAATTCGGGATGGCTGCGCAGCAGGGTCTGATGGTTTTCCAGCGCGACCCGGTAAGCCGGATCGATGGTCACCGCCGCCTCATAGCAGGTCAGCGCATCCTCGACCCTCCCCTCGCGCTCCAGCAGCACGCCGAGATTGTTGTAGGCGTGCGCATCTTCCGGCGCCAGCCGGATCGCGGTAAGGAAGTGCTGCCGCGCGCTTTCCGGCTCGTCTTGCAGCAGGAGCGCGCCGAGGTTGTTGTGTATCTGGGCATCGTCGGGATCGAGGCGCAATGCCGCTTCGAAAACCGCGCGCGCTTCGTCCTTTTTGCCCTGCAGACGCAGCGCTTCGCCCAGGTCGTTGTGCAGGCGCGGCGACTGCGGGGCAAGCTCCAACGCCTGACGGAGTAGCCGTTCCCCGGCCTCAGGCTGCCCAGCGCGCACCTGCAACACGCCCAGCCCATGCAAAGCGGCGGCGTGGTCGGGTTCCTCGGCCAGCACTTGCGCGTAGATCGCGTGTGCTTCGTCCAGCCGGTCTGCGGCCAAAGCGGTGGCCGCGGCATCGAGCCGCTTTTGCAGGCGCAGGGTTTTCAAAGGATCGTTCATGCTGGTTCCTCGTTGGCCTTTTCTTCGCCAAGGGCGCGCGAGATCTCGGCACGCCCCGCCTGGAGCGCGTCCATCAGGTTGATGAAATCGTATTCGGCCTTCGCCACGGCTTCGTCTTCGTCGCGGATGATCGACAGCGCGTTGTAACACAGGCTGAGCAGGTTGAATACCGTGCCCTGGAACAGGATGCCCGCCGGAGAGTTTTTGACTTCCTCATTGCGCAAATGCTGGTAGAGCGCAACGATGGTGTCGAGGACATCGGCACGCGTATCGCGTTTTCCGGCCAAGAGGTTGCGGAACGCTTCGATCAGTTCATCGACGCTGCGCAACAGCGCAGCCGCCACGGCGGGCACCTCGATCGCGCACGGTTCGAACGCGCCCATGATCGAGCTCAGCGCAGACTCCTTGTCGGCTGTCTCGCGCACCGCCGGAAACTCCTCTACGCGCAGTGGTCTGGCTCCGGCGATCGCCACGCCATCGTTGAGGTTGTAGATTTCCGCATGGGGGCAGGCGCGAATCGTGTTTTCCATGTACAGCCGCGCCATTTCGAGGATGCCGTTCGTCCACGCCTCGCCGCCGAAATTGGCGGGCACCTGCTTTTCGTCCCCTGGCCGCTTCTGCAGCAAACGGCGCAAATGTTCCGCTTCGGGCAGCTTGCCGAGATAGGCGCTGTGCCGGGAATGATGACGTTCCTTGTCGCGGTAGCCCAGATCCACGCCGGCAAGGTAGATGCGTTCGAAGCCGAGCGTCAGCGCGAGCGAGAGCGCCATGTTCGTCACCGTCGGCTGGGAATCGATCGGCACGCGCGGCACGCTGCCCATACCGTGCAGCACCGCCGACATGGTATCGACCTCTTTCATCGCCATGCCAGCCCAGCCGAACAAGTCGAACACTTCGGGCATCACGACGTTGAGGCCGATGAAACGGATTTTCTTCCGAAACGCTTCGGGAATCGTCCGGGTCAGGACGTCGAAGACGATGCCGGGCCGTTCTTTCTCGATATGGAAATCCGGCACGATGCCGGCATGGGACAAGGGACCGAGCGCCGTACCACAGGAAAACAGCACGGCTTTGTCGCGTTGCTCCCGCAACAACGGGAGCAGCTCGTCCAGCGAAGGGCCGGAGCCGATGACGAAAGCGACGGGTTTCGAATCGACGACGCGCGGGCGGATATAGACCGGCCTTCCTGCGGCGAAGTTTTTCAGCGTATGGCGAACCGAAATCAGCTCGTCATCGAAATAGCCCTGGCCGAAATACATCTGCCAGAGACTTTCCCGAATGCAGGTCTTGATCGCTTCGAGCGTCTCGCCTTCGGGCATCGCATAGAAGAGCGCCGCGCCATGCACGAAAAAAGGCGGCAGTGATTTTCGCAGCACCCCCATCATGCCCCGCGTCAGATGGTCGATGTCCGGGCCGATGATGAAAGCCAGATCGGTGCCCTTTTCCATCGCCAGCCGGCTGAGCTCGACGTAATCCTGGAAGAACAACGAGACGCGGAAAGCGTCTTCGTCACAATCGAGCACGACGAGGTGGCGCACGTCGTATTCGAGCACCAGTCGTGACAGATGGCCTCCCATTCCACTGCCCAGCACGATCAGCAGCGGGATGGTGTGCGGCGAGCCGAAGACCGGATAGCGATGGAGGCCGGCATCGTCGGGATAATGCTGCACGAAGTGACGCCGCGCGCGGTTCGGGAACTCGGCATCAATGTTCGAGTAATGGTAGCGCTGCATGTCGCCATGCGATGGCTGCTCGGAAACCGCGCGCAGGGCGTGGAACGCCAGCAGTTGGGGGCGGGTCACCGGATCGGCGAATTCACGGAATTTTTCTTCCAGCCTCACCCGCTCGACCGCCAGCGGCCGGCCCGAGCCATCCGGATAGCGCAGCGTCAAATCCCCTTGGTCGGAGATGTCCAACGTCGGCAAGGGACTGGCCGCGACGACGCGCTGATGGATTTCCGGCAGATTGAGCTTGAAGAACTCCAGATTGGCTGCCGCGGTGGCATGCAGCTTGGAAAGATAGGTCTGCTGCAATGGGGTCATCGCATTCCTCAAGCAATCAGGCGCAGCACGCGCAGCAGCTTACTGGCATAGGCCGGATCGGTGGCATAACCGGCCCGTTGCAGCCCTTGGGCGAAGCCCACGGCATCGCGGCTGCCGAGCACGCCGGCGTAGCGCGGCGAGCCGGCGAGCAGTTGCGCGTAATCGGCGAACGCTTCGGCATAGGAACCATAGGCGCGGAAGCGTTCGACGCGGCGCTCGGCCAGCCCATCGACGTACTCGGTGGTGACTGCCTCGACCACGGCTCCCGTCCAGCCGCTGCCGGCCTTGATGCCGAACAGGTTGTGACTCGGCCGGCCGTCCGGAAAGCGCGGCTCCGCCTTGCCCCAGCCGCTCTCGAGCGCCGCATGGGCGACGATGAACCGCGCCGGGATGCCGGTCGTCCTGGACGCCTCGACGGCATGTGGCCAAATGGCGGAGATGAAAGAAATCGGCGCTGGCGATACGGCACCTTGCGCGCTCCCGGTAGCGGCAGGACGCACCGGAGCCCCTTCCAGCGGCAGCGCGGGGGCGGCGCTTTCCTCTGCGGGCAACGGGAAGGCTCGCTTGCCCCCAAAGGGAATCGCTCGCGAAGGCGCGAGCGGGATGCCGTCGCCCCCATCATCCCCCGCCCCTTGCGCCGCAGGCGCGAGCTGGCGCTCGATCAGCGCGGCCAGCCCCGTGCCGCCCTTGGCAGCCAGCACCTGGGCGAGCTGGGCATCGAGCAGCTCCTGATAAAAGCGCGTCTGGTCGCTGTCGAACGGGCCGTCCGCAGGCAACGCGGCGCGCATCGATTTGAGCACCATTTGCAAAAACAGCGCCTCGAACTGCTGCGCGGCCGCCTTCAGGGCCTGCGGGTCGTCCTTGCGCAGGCCATTTTTCGAGATGGTCGACGCCTGCGCATCGAAAACGGAGGGAATCGCCGCTGCTGAATTCATGCCGACAGCTTGCCCGATCGTCGTCGCCGCAAAAGTCCGAATAGGCCGGCAAAACCGGTCATTTCAGATGATTTCCAGCTCGGCGCGCAAAGAACCCGACTGTTTCATCGCCTGCAGGATGGCGATCAAATCCTGCGGGTTGGCGCCCACCGCGTTGAGCGCCTTGACCACATCGGCAAGGTTGGCGCCGGACTTGAGCTGCACGAGCTGACGCTCTTCCTGCTTGATGTCGATATTGGCATTGGTGGTCACCACCGTGCGGCCGGCCGACAACGGACCCGGCTGACTGGCGACATTTTCCGCGGCAATGGTGACGGAGAGATTGCCGTGCGCCACCGCGCAATCCTCGATGGTCACCGCACGGTTCATCACCACGGAACCCGTGCGGGCATTGACGATCACCTTCGCCGGCATCGCGACCGGCGTCACTTCGAGGTTTTCGATCGTGCCGAGGAAGGCGACGCGCGCCTCCGGCTGGGCCGGCAGCCGGACTCGGATCTGGCGGCCGTCGATCGCGGTCGCGGTGCCCGGGCCCATCGCCTTGTCGATTGCCTCGACGACGCGTTGCGCGGTGCCGAAATCGCTGCGGCGCAATTCGAACTGGATACTGTCGCCCTGGGCGAGCGAAAGTGGCACCTCGCGCTCGACGGTGGCGCCATTGACGATGCGTCCGGCGGCCAGATGATTCACCGTCGTCTTCGAACCGCCGCCCGCTGCGCCGGCGCCGCCGACGACGACATTGCCCTGCGCGATTGCATAGACCTGTCCGTCCGCGCCTTTGAGCGGCGTCATCACCAGCGTGCCGCCGCGCAAGCTCTTGGCATTGCCGATCGACGAGACCGTCACGTCGAGCGGTTGGCCGATGCGGGCGAAGGGCGGCAGCTCGGCGGTGACCATCACCGCGGCGACGTTCTTCAGTTGCAGCGACTGTCCTGGCGGCAGATTGACGCCCATGCGCGAGAGCATGTTGATCATGCTCTGCACCGTGAAGGGTGTCTGCGTCGTCTGATCCCCCGTGCCATCGAGGCCGACGACGATGCCATAGCCGACGATCTGGTTGTTGCGCACGCCCGCGATCGTCGCGATTTCCTTGATGCGTTCGGCGCGCGCGGCATCGGCTACCAGCAGCGCCGCGAACAGCCACATCATGCCGATCAGAAACTTATGCACGGTGCTCATGTCGGGACTTTCTCAAAAGGGCAGGAAACTGAGGAAGAATCGCCCAAGCCAGCCCATGACCTGGGCCGAATCAAGAAAGCCATTGGCCTTGTATTCGATGCGCGCATCGGCGACCTGCGTCGATTGCACCGTATTCGCGGCCGTGATCGTGTCCGGATTGACCACCCCGGAGAAGCGGATGAACTCCTCGCCCTCCTTGAGGCCGATCTGCTTTTCGCCGGAGACGAGCAGATTGCCGTTCGGCAACACCTCGATCACCGTCACCGTCAGCGTGCCGGTGAAGTTGTATGACGAGGTGTTCTCGCCCGAACCCTCGAACTTGGTGGCGCTGTTGGCGGAAAGCGTCGCGCCCTGGATGGTCTTGAACGGCAATCCGGCTACCGTGGGCACGCCGAGCTTGGTGTCGTAGCCACGGTCGGCCTTGGTATCCGACTTCTTCGCCGCTGCGGTCTTCTCGGTGATATTGATGGTGAGGATGTCGCCGACGAAGCGCGCGCGCCGGTCCTCGAACAGCGGCCGCGCGGTGGCGACGTTGTAGATGCTGCCGTTGGCTGGCGCGACGGCCACACGTGGCTCGGGCCGCACGGTCATCGGCTGATGCACGGCGGTCGGCGGCGCGGTGGTCACACAGCCGGCCAATGTCAGGGCTGCAGGCAGTGCGAGCGCGGAGATTTTCATGATCCGCCTCACAATTGCGTCAGTCGGGCGAGCATCTGATCCGAGGTGGAGACCGCCTTGGAATTGAGCTCATAGGCGCGCTGGGTCTGGATCATCGTCACCAGTTCCTCGGCGACATTGACGTTCGAGGTTTCGACGTAGCCCTGATTCAGCAGCCCGGCGCCGTTGCTGCCTGGCGTATTGGGCGTCGGCGTGCCGGACGAGGCCGTCTCGACAAAGAGGTTTTCGCCGATGCTCTGCAGGCCACCGACGTTGATGAAGGTCGCCAGTTGGATGTTGCCAACCTGCGTCGGGGTGCTCTGGCCGGCCTGCAGCACCGAGACGATGCCATCGCGGCTGATCGTCACGCTCACCGCATCGGCGGGAATGGTGATCGCCGGCGAGAGCGGATAGCCGCTGGAGGTGACGATCTGGCCGGTGCTGTCGCGCTGGAAGGCGCCGTCGCGCGTGTAGGCGAGCGTGCCATCGGGCATCTGGATCTGGAAGAAGCCCTGGCCGTTGATGGCGATGTCGAGGGGATTCTCGGTCTTTTGCAGGTTGCCCTGGGTGTGGATGTGCTCGGTGGCGATGGTGCGCACGCCGACGCCGAGCTGCAGGCCGGAGGGAATCTGCGTCTGCTGCGTCGATTGCGCGCCGGGCTGACGCAGGTTCTGGTAGAGCAGATCCTCGAACACCGCGCGTTGGCGTTTGTAGCCGTTGGTGCTGACGTTCGCCAGGTTGTGCGAGATGACGTCGAGATTGGTCTGCTGGGCATCCAGGCCGGTCTTGGCAATCCACAGGGAACGGATCATTCATCTCTCCTCAACGTGGGGTGAGCACTTGGGTGGCGGCGCGGTCGTTGGCTTCCGCCGCGGTGATCACGCGCATCTGCATTTCGAACTGGCGGGCAAGCGAGATCATCGCGATCATCTGCTCGACCGGATTGACGTTGCTGTTTTCGAGATAACCGGGGGCGAGCGTCACCGTCTCGTCCTGCGGCGCCGGGTCGCCCGATTTGAGCCGGAACAGACCTTCCGGACCGCGCACCAGGTCCGCCTCCGGCGGATTCACCAGCTTGATGCGGCCGACCGCATTCACGGTGTTCTGCGCGCCGCTGGCCGGAACCACGGAGACCGTGCCGTCGCGCTCGATGGTGATGCGCGAATCGGGCGGGATGGCGAGCGGGCCGCCATCGCCTTGCACCGGAATGCCGTTCTTGGTTTGCAACAGGCCGTTTTCGGAAATGGTGAGGCTGCCGTTGCGTGTATAGGCTTCGGTGCCGTCGGGCAGCGCCAACGCGATCCAGCCACGGCCTTTCACCGCGACGTCGAAAGGATTCCCGGTGTATTGCAGCGCGCCCTCGGAAAAATCGCTGTGCGTGCTGGCGTCTACGGCGAAAGCCCGCGTCGGCAACGCGGCAGGAAAAGCGTTGTGCGTGAGCACCTGCACGGCACGCAGGCGATGCTCTTCGGCGCGATAGCCCGGCGTCGTGACGTTGGCGAGATTGTGTGTGACGGCGGCCTGGCGGTTGAGCACGCCAGTCGCGCCGGTCATCGCGGTATAGATCAGGCGATCCATCGTGCCGCTCCGTCAGCGCCGAGTTTTAGCGGAGATTGACCAGCGTCTGCATGATCGAGTCCTGCGTCTTGATCGTCTGCGCATTGGCCTGATACATGCGCTGATAAGTGATCA
>JBKBOI010000003.1:0-49925 GCA_046294935.1 Rhodocyclaceae bacterium | reverse complement strand
GACAAGCCGCTCAAATATCCGGACATGTTTCGCGCCGCGCGGCTGATGTTGATCAACAAGATCGATTTGCTGCCGCATCTCGAGTTCGACGTGGCTCGGGCCATTGCTTACGCGCGTCGCGTCAATCCGCTGATCGAGGTGATCCGCATTTCCGCGACCACGGGCGAGGGCATGGCCGAGTGGCTCGCCTGGATCGAGAAAGGCGCCGCCGCATTCCGTGACTGAAGCCCGACGCATCCGCGTCACCGGCGTCGTCCAGGGGGTCGGCTTTCGGCCCTTCGTCTGGCGGCTGGCGCACGAGCTCGGCCTCAAGGGCTGGGTGAGGAACGACGCTGCCGGCGTCGAGATTCATGCGGAGGGCGAGGCGCTCGACGTCTTCGTCGCACGGCTCGCGCGCGAGGCGCCGCCGCTTTCCCGCGTCGATGCGGTGACGGCACAGGTCACCGCATACGAAGGCCATGCCGGCTTTGCGATCGTCGAGAGCGCCGGCGGCAAGGTCAGCACCGCGATCGGTCATGACACCGCGACCTGCGCGGCCTGCCTCGCCGAACTGTTCGACCCGGCCAATCGCCGCTACCGTCATCCGTTCATCACTTGCACGCATTGCGGGCCGCGTTACACCGTCACGCGCCGCCTGCCCTACGACCGGCCGCAGACGAGCCTCGCGCCATTTCCGCTCTGTGCGGATTGCCAGCGCGAATACCTCGATCCCGCCGACCGGCGCTTCCATGCCGAGACGACCTGCTGCCCGAATTGCGGGCCCCGGCTGCGACTGCTCGATGCGGCGGGACGAGCCATCGCCGGCGAGCCGATCGCGGCGACGCTCGCGCTGCTGCAGGCGGGCAGGATCGTCGCGATCAAGGGGTTGGGTGGCTTTCATCTCGCCTGCGATGCGACGAACGCGGCGACGGTCGCCGCCTTGCGCGCGCGCAAAGCCCGCGAGGAAAAGCCCTTCGCGGTGATGGTCGCCGATGTCGCGCAAGCCGCGAAATATGCGAAAGTCGGCGCTGGTGATACGGCACTGCTCGCTTCTGCCGAGCGGCCGATCGTGCTGCTGGCGAAACGGCCGGACACGGATGCGTGGCTTGCCGGCATCGCGCCGGGTCTGGCCGAGATCGGCCTGATGCTGCCGGCCACGCCGATCCAGTTCCTGCTGTTCCACGACGCGCCCGAGATGGCGCTGGTGATGACCAGTGCCAACCCCCACAATGAACCGCTGGTGATCGGCAACGACGAGGCGCTGGCACGGCTTGCCGGCATCGCCGATGCCTATCTCGTGCATGACCGTGACATCGTCGTGCGCTGCGACGATTCGGTGCGCCGGGGCGGCGGCTTCATCCGCCGCGCCCGGGGCTATGTGCCACGGGCGATCAAGCTCGCGCGCGCGGTGCCGCCGATTCTGGCGGTCGGCGGCTGGTTCAAGAACACGGTCTGCGTCACCCGCGACGATGAAGCCTTCGTCTCGCAGCACGTCGGCGATCTCGACAATGCCGCCGCCTGCGGCTTCTTCGAGGAAACGGTCGAACATCTGCTCGCCATCCTCGATGTCGAGCCGGAAATCGTCGCCCATGATCTGCATCCCGATTTCCATTCGACGCGTTTCGCCGTCGCTTTCGCGGCCGAGCGCGGCATTCCGGCGCTCGGCGTGCAGCACCATCATGCGCACATCGCCGCCGTCTGCGCCGAGCATGGCGTCATGGAGCCGGTGTTGGGGCTCGCGCTCGATGGCGTCGGGCTCGGCAGTGACGGCACGGCCTGGGGCGGGGAGTTGTTGCGCGTCGAAGGCGCGCAGTGCGAGCGCCTCGGCCACTTGCGGCCGTTGCCACTGCCCGGTGGGGATGTCGCGGCACGCGAGCCTTGGCGCATGGCGGCATCGGTGCTCCATGCGCTCGGTCGGGGCGAGGAAATCATGGCGCGATTCGCCGATGAGCCTGCCGCGCCCACCGTCGCGCAAATGCTCGATCGCGGCTTCCACTGCCCGCCGACCTCCAGCGCTGGGCGCCTCTTCGATGCGGCGGCCGGCCTGCTCGGCGTGCGGCGCAGGCAGAGCTTCGAGGGTCAGGCGGCGATGCTGCTCGAAGGCCTGGCGGCGCGGCACGGCGAGACGGCGCCGCTGGCCGGCGGCTGGCGGATCGACGAAGGCGTGCTCGATCCGCTGCCACTGTTCGCCCATCTGGAAGACTGCGAGGATGCGAGCGCCGGCGCCGCGCTGTTCCATGCCACCTTCGCCGCCGCTCTGGCCGACTGGGTCGCCGCCGCGGCCGGGTGCACCGGCATCCGCACCGTCGCCGCGGCTGGCGGCTGCCTGCTCAACCGCTTGCTGGCGGCCGCATTGCGCAGTAGGCTCGCCGCAAAGGGCATCCGTTTGCTCGAGGCACGCGCGCTACCGCCCAATGACGGCGGGCTGTCGCTCGGACAAGCCTGGGTGGCCGGCTGCGCCGGACGGGACGATGGGGCTTGATACTTACCTCCCCCTGCCCCTATTTATTGAACCTAGAAACCGCAGTCGACCGCGCCCCATGAGTTGCAAGTTACTGATTCGTTGGCGACATGCTGACATTGGCGATTTCATCCGTTGGGTGAGGCGCTACGGCGTGGATTGCACGTCCCTCGCGGCGCATGGCTGTGTTGTTCCTCCTCGGCAGGGGGATTACCCTGCCTCGTCGTCACGCCTTGCCCTGCGCCGCGATGAACGCACACTCCACACCGTCCAACTGCGGTTTCTAGGTTGAAATCATCTGATTCGGAGCAGGCGAACGCATGGAATTCAAGAACTATTACGATGTGCTGGGCGTGGCGCGCGATGCGACGGCGGACGAGATCAAGAAGGCCTTCCGCAAGCTCGCCCGCAAATACCATCCGGATGTTTCCAAGGAACCGGATGCCGAACAGCGCATGAAGGAGGTCAATGAGGCCTATGCGGTGCTCTCCGATCCCGAGAAGCGCGCCGCATATGACCAGTTGGCCCAAGGTTACCGGCCGGGTCAGGAATTCCGTCCGCCGCCAGGGTGGGACGCCGGCTTCGAATTCAGCACGCATGGCTTCTCGCCGCACGAGGCGGCGGAGTTCTCCGACTTCTTCGCCGAGCTGTTCGGCGGCCTGGGCGGGCGCACGCGCCGCGGCGGGAGCTTCCACGCCCGCGGCGAGGATCATCACGCGAAGATCTATCTCGACCTCGAAGACACCTATCGTGGCGCCCTACGGCAGATCAGCCTGCGCGCGCCCCGGCTCGATCCCCAGGGCCATGTCGTGCTCGATACGCGGACGCTGAACGTCAAGATCCCCAAAGGCGTGCGCGAGGGGCAGATCATCCGGCTGGCTGGACAAGGCTCTCCCGGCCTCGGCAGCGCGCCGGCAGGGGATTTGCTGCTCGAGGTGCATTTCAATCCGCATCCGCGCTTCCGCGTCGATGGCCGTGACCTACACATGACCCTGCCGCTCGCGCCGTGGGAAGCGGCGCTCGGTGCGGTGATCCCGATCGCGCTGCCGGAAGGCGAAGTGAAGGTGCGCATTCCGGCCGGCGCCCAATCCGGGCAACAGTTGCGTGTGCGGGGCAAGGGGATTCCCGCCGAGCCGCCGGGCGATCTGTTGCTGAATCTGCAGGTGGTGGTGCCACCGGCGGACACGCCCAAGGCCCGTGAGTTTTATGAAACGATGGCGCGGGAACTCGCCTTCGATCCGCGCGCCGGGAGATGAGCATGAGCGAGAACGAAGTACTGATCGGCACCTTGCTCGACGAGAGCTGGCTGACGTTGGAACAGGTGGCGGCTGCCTGTGATGTCGAGGCTGATTGGCTGCTCGCCCATCTCGAAGCGGGTTTGATGCCTCATGCCGAAAGCGTTGCGGGTGTCTGGCGGCTCGCCTTCGATTCCTTGCGGCGCGTGCGGCGCATGCACCAGTTGGAACGCGATTTCGACGCGGTGCCGGAGCTCGCCGCGCTGGTGGCCGACCTGATCGAGGAAACCGAACGCTTGCGCGCGCGGCTCAGATGTCTCGGCGAGGAATGAATGCCGCATCACGCGCTGATCAACCGGCTGCATACCGTGCTGCTGGTCGCCGTTTTGCTGGCCATTGCAGGTACGGCGGGGTGGCTGCTGCTCGGAGCCGACGGGCTGTGGATGGCGCTGGGGGCGTCTTTGCTGGTGTTGATGATCGAGCCGGTGGCAGCCGGCCGTCTGACCTTGGCCTTCTATCGGGCCGAACCGCTGCCGGCGACTGTGGCGCCGGTGATCCATCGGTTGGTAGCGGATCTCTCCGCGCGTGCGGGGCTTGCCCGCATGCCTCGCCTTCATCGCATTCCCAGCCCCTTGGCCAATGCCTTCGCGGTGGGCAGTCGCATGGATGCGCACATTGCCGTCACCGACGGTCTGCTTCGGACACTCGGTCTGCGCGAGCTGGCCG
Organism: Rhodocyclaceae bacterium; assembly: GCA_046294935.1. Classification (GTDB taxonomy): domain Bacteria; phylum Pseudomonadota; class Gammaproteobacteria; order Burkholderiales; family Rhodocyclaceae; genus Sulfuricystis. The sequence goes on along the minus strand of JBKBOI010000003.1, from coordinate 45,524 downwards.
GGGTGCTGGCGCATGAAATCGCGCATATCGCGCACGGTGATCTTCGTGTGATGGGGCTGGCCGATTACGTGAGCCGGCTGACCGCCCTGTTTGCGACGACTGCGCAGATCCTCTTGCTGCTTTCTCTGCCGGCTTGGCTTGCGGGTATGGCGCAGGTGAGCTGGCCGGGTTTGCTGTTGTTGCTGTTTTCACCCCACCTCGCACTGTTGGCGCAATTGGGGCTCTCGCGGGTACGGGAATTCGAGGCCGACCGTGCCGCGGCGCAACTGACCGGCGATCCGCAAGGTCTCGCCGCGGCGCTTCATCGCATCGAGCAGGCCTCTCGCTCTTGGCGCGCCTGGCTGCTGCCTGGCTGGGGCAATCCGGAACCCTCCTGGCTGCGCACCCATCCGGCCACCGAAGAACGCATCGCGCGGTTGATGGCGATGGAGGACGGCGCGCCGGCTTTGACCAGCGAGGCATGGCATTGGCCATATACTCCAAAGACACGAACGCCACGTTGGCGGGTTGGCGGCGTCTGGCGTTGAACCGAGTGAGAGAGTCATGGAACAGAAAACCCAGTGGAACGTCTTTTATTGGTTGTTTGCGGCATTCATGCTGCTCATCATCCAGGATTGGTGGCAGACGGCCCGCAGCATCGAACACGTCCCCTACAGCGAATTCGAGCAGGCGTTGAAGGAAGGACGCGTCGCCGAAGTGACGGTCACCGACAAGGTGCTCACTGGCAAGCTCAAATCGCCGGATGGCAAGGGCAAGACGGTGATCATGGCCACGCGCGTCGAACCCGATCTCGCCGCGCGGCTGTCGCAGTATGACGTGCCCTACCAGCGCGTGATCGAAAGCACCTTCCTGCGCGATCTCTTGTCGTGGATCGTACCGGCAGTGGCTTTCTTCGCGGTCTGGTTCTTTCTCTTCCGCAAATTCGCCGAAAAGCAGGGCATGGGCGGCTTCATGACCATCGGCAAGAGCCGTGCGAAGGTCTATGTCGAGAAGGATACCGGCGTCACCTTCAACGACGTCGCCGGCGTCGATGAGGCCAAGGCGGAATTGCGCGAAGTGGTGGATTTCCTCAAGAACCCGCGCGAATACGGGCGGCTGGGCGCGCGCATCCCGAAAGGCGTGCTGCTCGTCGGCCCACCGGGCACTGGCAAGACGTTGCTCGCCAAGGCGGTGGCGGGCGAGGCGGGCGTGCCGTTCTTCTCGATCTCCGGCGCGGAATTCGTCGAGATGTTCGTCGGCGTCGGTGCCGCGCGGGTGCGTGACCTGTTCGAGCAGGCGCGTGAGCGGGCGCCGGCGATCATCTTCATCGACGAGCTCGACGCGCTCGGCCGGGCGCGCGGCGCCGCCAGTCCGATCGGCGGTCACGACGAGCGCGAACAGACGCTGAACCAGTTGCTCACCGAGATGGATGGTTTCGATTCCTCGGTGGGGCTGATCATCCTCGCCGCCACGAACCGGCCGGAAATCCTCGATCCGGCGCTGCTGCGCGCAGGGCGTTTCGACCGTCAGGTGCTGGTCGATCGTCCCGACAAGAAGGGCCGCGTCGACATCCTGCGCGTGCATGCGAAAAAGATCACGCTGGCGCCGGATGTCGATCTGGAGCAGGTGGCGGCCTTGACGACCGGCTTTTCCGGCGCCGATCTGGCAAATCTGGTCAATGAGGCGGCGCTCGTCGCGACACGGCGCAAGGCCGATGCGGTGGGCATGAGCGACTTCACCGCCGCGGTGGAACGCATCGTCGCCGGCCTGGAAAAGAAGAGCCGGGTGCTCAACGAACAGGAACGTCGCACCGTCGCCTATCACGAGATGGGGCATGCGCTGGTGGCGCTGGCCCTACCCGGCACCGACCCGGTGCACAAGGTCTCGATCGTGCCGCGCGGCATCGGTGCCCTGGGTTATACGATCCAGCGCCCGACCGAGGATCGCTATCTGATGACGCGCGAAGAGCTGGAAAACAAGATCGCGGTGCTGCTGGGCGGTCGCGCGGCGGAAAAGCTCGTCTTCGGCAGGCTCTCGACGGGCGCGGCCGACGATCTGGCCAAGGCGACCGATATCGCGCGCGACATGATCACGCGCTATGGCATGGACGAAGAACTGGGCTTCATTGCCTATGAAGCGCAACGTCCTCGTTTCCTCGACGTGCCGGAATTGGTCTCGGGCGGCTGCCGCGTCTCCGAGGCCACCCAGGGGCGTATCGATGCCGCGATCCGCGGCATCGTGATGGGCGTGTTCGAGCGTGCCTACCGCATCCTGGAAAACAACCGCGCGATCCTCGAACGCTGCGCCAATGAGCTACTCGCCAGGGAAACCCTCGACGAAGCGGAAATCGCCCAGCTCACCGCAGATTTGCAGAAATGAATCCTGGCACGTTGATCAAGGCAGGCTTGCTGGCGGCCGTTGCCTTCTTGGCCTGGCAAGCCCTCTCGCCATTCTGGGGCGATCACTGGCAAAAAGCAGAGCCGCGGCTGGTCTCGGCACGTGGCGATCTGGCCGCGGACGAGCAAGCGACGATCGAGCTGTTCGAAAAGTCGAAGGACAGTGTCGTCTATATCACGACGCGCGCCGCCGTGATGGACTTCTGGACGCGCAACGTCTTCACCGTGCCGCGCGGCACCGGTTCCGGCTTCATCTGGGACGATGCCGGCCACGTGGTGACCAATTTCCATGTCGTCGAAGGCGCCAGCGAAGCGATGGTGAAGCTCGCCGATGGCCGCAGCTTCCGTGCTGCGCTCGTCGGCGCATCACCCGCGCACGACATCGCCGTGCTGAAGATCGGCGTGGCGTTCAAGCGTCCGCCGCCGGTGCCGATCGGCACCAGCCACGATCTGAAGGTCGGGCAGAAGGTGTTCGCCATCGGCAATCCGTTCGGCCTCGACTGGACGCTCACCACCGGCATCGTCTCGGCGCTCGACCGTTCACTCGGCACCGAACGCGGCCAGACCATCGAACACCTGATCCAGACCGATGCGGCGATCAATCCCGGCAATTCCGGCGGGCCACTGCTCGATTCGGCGGGCCGCCTGATCGGCATCAATACGGCGATCTACAGCCCCAGCGGAGCGAATGCCGGCATCGGCTTCGCCGTCCCCGTCGACACGGTCAACCGCGTCGTCCCGCAACTGATCGCAAAGGGCCGATACATCCGGCCGGCGCTGGGCATCGAGGTGGAGGAGGGACTCAATGCCCGGCTGACGCGGCTTCTGGGCGTCGAAGGGGTGATCATCCTGCGCGTGCTACCGGATTCGGCAGCGGCCGCAGCAGGGTTGCGCGGCGCTTCACTGGCACCGGACGGCTCGCTGGTGCCGGGCGACGTCATCGTCGCCATCGACGGCAAGCCCGTGCGCGGCGTGCGCGAACTGTTCGCCAGGCTGGACGATCATCAGGTCGGCGAAGCCGTTCCTGTGCGCATTTTGCGGGAAGGGCAGGCGCTGGACGTCACGGTGACCTTGCAGGCCGGCGTCTGAACACGTCTTGCCAGCCGCTTGCCGTCATTGGACGGATAGGATCCGCCTTTTGAGAAGATCCTGACCCAGCTACTACCCATTTGCCCAATCTTGGGTGAGACAACCCGCCGTGCGGCGAATGATGCTCTCTATCGCCGCACGATATGCGGCGAATGACTTGCGCATGCAAAGATCGCGATTCATAATCTCCGCATGAATAGCGGCGATTGCAAATACATCTGGCAGTCCAGCGACTGGCCCAACTGGCGCTTCGACCTGGCGGCGCTGGCCGGCCCCATGGCGCAGGTGAGTCGTGCCCAGGGGCTCTTGATAGGTCGCCTGGCCGACGTAGGTCTAGCCTTGCGCGATCAGGCGAGCCTGGTGGCGCTTACCGAGGACGTGGTCAAGACCAGCGAGATCGAGGGTGAGCGGCTCGACATCGAATCCGTGCGCTCGTCCATCGCTCGCAGGCTGGGCGTAGACATCGGCGCGCTCGCTCCGGTCGATCGACACGTCGAGGGCGTGGTCGAGATGGTGCTCGATGCCACGGCCAACTGCCATGCGCCTGTGTCGCGTGAGCGGTTGTTCGGCTGGCATGCCGCGCTGTTTCCCACTGGCTACTCCGGCCTTGCCAAGATCAAGGTCGGCGCCTGGCGCGATGATGCAAGCGGTCCGATGCAGGTGGTGTCCGGCCCCATCGGTCGCCAACGGGTGCATTTCGAAGCGCCGCCCGCCGATCGCATCGAGTCCGAAATCAGACGCTTCCTCGACTGGCTGAACGGGCCATCGAACGAACCGCCGCTGCTCAAAGCTGGCCTCGGCCATCTGTGGTTCGTCACTGTGCACCCGTTCGACGATGGCAATGGCCGTATCGCCCGAGCCATTGGCGATTTGCTGCTGGCGCGCGCCGATGGCAGCCCGCAACGCTTCTACAGTCTGTCGGCGCAGATCCAGCGCGAACGTCAGGCTTACTACGACATCCTGGAGCGCACACAGAAGCGGTCGATGGATGTCACCGAGTGGCTTGCCTGGTTCCTCGACACGCTCCACCGCGCCGTCGATCAGGCGCAGCACACGCTCGACGCCGTATTGATCAAGGCGCGGTTCTGGCAGCGCTGGACGACCACACCGCTCAACGAGCGGCAGGTGAGGTTGCTCAACAAGTTGCTCGACGGCTTCGAAGGCAAGCTCACCAGCAGTAAGTGGGCGGCCATCGCCAAGTGCTCGCAGGACACGGCTCTGCGCGACATCAACGACCTGCTTGCGCGGGGCGTGCTGCGGAAATCGGATGCGGGCGGGCGTAGCACCTGCTACGAGCTGAACGACCTGCCCGTCACGGTGACCTCGCAGGCCGGCGTCTGAACGGGTCTTGCCAGCTGCTTGCCGTCATTGGACGGATAGAATTCGCCTTTTGAGGAAAGATCATGACCCAGCCACTATTCGAATCTTCCATCACCAGCCTGCCGCTGATCAATCGCGGCAAGGTGCGCGACATCTATGCAGTCGGTGACGACAAGATGCTGATCATTACCACCGACCGACTCTCCGCCTTCGACGTGATCCTGCCGGATCCGATCCCCGGCAAGGGCGAGGTGCTGACTGCGATGGCCAATTTTTGGTTCGCCAAGCTCGGGCACATCGTGCCCAACCAGCTGACCGGCATCGACCCCGAGTCGGTCGTGAAGCCGGAAGAGCGCGATCAGGTGCGTGGCCGGGCGATCGTCGTGAAAAGGCTCAAGCCGCTGCCGATCGAGGCGGTGGTGCGCGGTTATCTGATCGGCTCCGGCTGGAAGGATTACCAGAAGACCGGCAAGGTCTGCGGCATTGCGCTGCCGGCGGGATTGCGCATGGCGGAAAAGCTGCCGCAACCGCTGTTTACACCCTCGACCAAGGCCGAGCTCGGCAGCCACGACGAGAACATCGACTTCGCCACCGTCGAAAAGACCATCGGCGCAGCCCTGGCGGCAAAGGTGCGCGACATCGCGCTTCGGCTTTACGGCGAAGCGGCCGACTATGCGGCCGGCCGTGGCATCATCATCGCCGATACCAAGTTCGAGTTCGGCCTCGATGCGGCGGGCACGCTCCATCTGATCGACGAGGTGCTCACCCCCGATTCCTCGCGCTTCTGGCCGGCCGACAGCTATGCCGTGGGCACGAGCCCGGCGAGCTTCGACAAGCAGTTCGTGCGCGATTATCTCGAAACGCTCGACTGGAACAAGCAGGCGCCGGGCCCGCACCTGCCTGCGGAGATCATCGAGAAGACCGCGGCGAAATATCGTGAGGCGCTCGAGCGGCTGACGAAGTGAAAGTCGGCGCTGGCGGGACGGCATTGAAGTCCCGCCTTCCGTCACCATTGAATGAATATGAACCCACTGCTCGATTTTTCCGGTCTGCCGCGTTTCGCGGACATCCGCCCCGAACACGTCGCGCCGGCGATCCGCCAGTTGATCGCTGAATACCGCGCGCTGCTCGAATGTCTGGAAAGCCCCGAGACGCCTGCGACCTGGGACGACTTCGTTCGGCCGCTGACCGACGCTGGGGAGCGGCTCGGCCGCGCCTGGGGCGTGGTCGGGCACATGCACGGCGTCAATGACGTGCCCGAGTGGCGCGAAGCCTACAACGCGCTGCTGCCCGAGGTGACGCGCTTTTATGCCGAGCTGGGGCAAAACCCCGCGCTTTATGAAAAGTTCAAGGCGCTCGCGGCCAGCCCCGAATATGCGCGGCTCGATGCCGTGCGACGGCGCATCGTCGAACAGAGACTGCGCGATTTCCGTCTTGCCGGCGCAGAGCTGCCGGCTGACCAGAAGCCGCGTTTCCAGGCCATCCAGGAAGAGCTGTCGGCGCTCGGCGCGAAGTTTTCCGAAAACCTGCTCGATGCCACCAATGTCCATGCCGAATGGGTCACCGACGAGGCCAAGCTCGAGGGCCTGCCGGAGGATGTCAGGGCCGCCGCGCGCGCCGCCGCCGAGAAAGAGGGCAAGCCGGGCTGGAAGTTCACGCTGCATGCGCCGTCGTATTTACCGGTGATGCAATACGCCGACGACCGTGGGTTGCGTTACCGGATGTATCGCGCCTATGTAACGCGCGCCTCGGAATTCGGCAAGCCCGAATGGGACAACGGGCCGTTGATCGAACGCATCCTCGAACTGCGCGCCGAGGAGGCGCGCATGCTGGGCTTCGCCAACTATGCCGAGCTGTCGCTGACGCCGAAGATGGCCGATTCGCCGGGACAGGTCGCCGCCTTCCTGCGCGATCTGGCGGCCCGGGCGCGTCCCTTCGCCGAACGTGATCTCGCCGAACTGCGCGAATTCGCCGCGCGCGAGTTGGGGCTGGAAACGCTCGAAAGCTGGGACATCACCTGGGCCGCGGAAAAACTCAAGCAGGCGCACTATCGCTTTTCGGATGACGAGGTCAAACAGTATTTTCCCGAGCACAAAGTGCTCGAGGGACTGTTTCGCTGCGTCGAGACGCTGTTCGGCGTCGAAGTCCTTCCCGATCATGCGCCTGCCTGGCATCCCGACGTGCGTTTCTTTCGCATCGAGCGCAACGGCAAGCAAGTCGGCCAGTTCTTCCTCGATCTGTATGCGCGCGAGACCAAGCGCGGCGGCGCCTGGATGGCCGATGCGATCAGCCGGCGCCGCAAAGGAGACGCGATCCAGACGCCGGTCGCCTATCTGTGCTGCAACTTCCCGGCGCCGGTCGGCGGCAAGCCAGCGCTGTTTACCCACGACGACGTGCTCACGCTGTTCCACGAGACCGGCCACGGATTGCACCATCTGCTGACCGAAGTCGACGAGCTGGCGGTCTCCGGCATCGATGGCGTCGAATGGGATGCGGTCGAGCTCCCCAGCCAGTTCATGGAGAACTTCTGCTGGGAGTGGGACGTGCTTCAGGCGATGACCGCCCATGTCGACACCGGCGCGCCATTGCCGCGCGCGTTGTATGACAAGATGGTCGCGGCGAAGAATTTCCATAGCGGCTTATTCACGCTGCGCCAGATCGAATTCGCGTTGTTCGATCTGCGCCTCCACTGGGAAGGCCGCAAGGATTTCATGACCGTGCTCGACGAAGTGCGCCGGGAAGTGGCCGTGATCCGGCCGCCCGAATGGAATCGCTTCCCGCACAGCTTCTCGCACATCTTCGCGGGCGGCTATGCGGCCGGCTATTACAGCTACAAATGGGCCGAGGTGCTCTCCGCCGACGCCTATGCCGCCTTCGAAGAGGTGGCGCCGGAAGTCGGCACGGTGCTCGATGCGGCGACAGGTGAGCGCTTCTGGCGCGAGATCCTCGCCGTCGGCGGTTCGCGCCCGGCGCTCGAATCCTTCAAAGCCTTCCGCGGCCGCGAGCCGACACCGGATGCGTTGCTGCGCCATAATGGGATGGTGGGCACCGCCTCTTGAGGAGCAACGGAATGAAGCGTATTGCTTTGGCGATGGGATCGATTTGCGCTTTGGGTGTGGCCCAAGCGCAGTATTACCGCTGGGTGGATGAGCAGGGCAAGGTGCATTACGGCGACCATCCGCCGCCGTCGATGGCGGGCAAGGCGCAGGTGATACGACACGGCGTCTTGCAGCCGGATCGGCAGCTTCCCTATGCGGTGCGCGAAGCGATGGCGAATTTCCCCGTCACCCTCTACGTCAGCGCCGATTGCAAGGAAGGCTGCGAGGCCGGGCGCGAGTATCTGAAGGCGCGCGGCATCCCCTTCAGCGAGAAGAACGTCGCCGGCAACGAGGACATCGAAGCACTGAAGAAGCTGGCCGGTGAAGCGGTGGTGCCCGTGCTGACGGTCGGCACGAAGATGGCCAAGGGCTGGCTCAAGGAAGACTGGCAGCGCCTGCTCGACGCGGCGGGCTATCCGCAGGAAAAGGGACGTTGAAGATCGCGACCTGGAACGTCAATTCGCTCAAGGTCCGGCTGCCGCATCTCATGGACTGGCTGGCCGCGGCGCAGCCGGATGTCGTCTGTCTGCAGGAGACCAAGACCGAGGATGCCGGCTTCCCGTTCGCAGAAATCGCGGCGGCCGGCTATCAGGCGATCCACAATGGCCAGAAGACCTACAACGGCGTGGCGCTGCTCGCGCGGACGGAGCCCGCCGACATCGTGCGCGAGCTGCCGGGTTTCGAGGATGCCCAGAAACGCATCGTCGCCGCGACGGTGGAGGGCATCCGGCTGATCTGCGCCTACATGCCGAACGGTCAGGCCGTGGGCTCGGACAAATATGTCTACAAGCTGCAATGGCTCGACGCGCTCGCCCGCTGGCTCGGCGAGGAATTGCAGCGACATCCGCACCTGGCGCTCTTAGGCGATTTCAACATCGCGCCGGAAGATCGCGACGTGCATGATCCGGCGGCCTGGCAGGGGCAGGTGCTCTGTAGCGAGCCGGAGCGCGAGGCCTTCCGCCGCCTGCTCGCGCTGGGACTCGTCGATGCCTTCCGCCTCTTCGACCAGCCGGAAAAGAGCTTCACCTGGTGGGATTACCGGATGATGGCCTTTCGCCGCAATCACGGCTTGCGCATCGATCACATCCTGGTTTCGCCACCGCTGGCGGCCCGCTGCCGCGCTTGCAGGATCGACACGGCACCGCGCAAACTCGAACGCCCGTCGGATCATGCGCCGGTGATCGCCGAATTCGCCTGATGGCCCAGCCCGCCGAACTTTATGCGCTGTATCCGGTCTTGCAGGCGCTGCCGCCTTTGCTGCGCGAACGGCTGGCCGTCGAGACACGGAGCTTGCGGGTTTCGGCGGGCACGACATTGTTCGACGAACGGCAGCCCTGCCAAGGCTTTCCGTTCGTGCTCTCCGGCGCCATCCGGGTGCTCAAGCGGGCGGCGAACGGACGCGCGCTGCCGCTCTACAAGGTCTTGCCAGGCGAGAGCTGCATCATCACCTCGAGCTGCCTGCTCGGCAACGTCCCTTACAACGCTTGCGGCGTGACGGAAGGCGAAACCCGGCTCGTGCTGCTCCCGCGCGGCCTGTTCGATGCAATGCTCGAGACGCCGGCCTTCCGCGATTTCGTCTTCGGCCTGTTCGCCGAGCGCATCGCCGAACTGATGCAGCTCGTCGAGGAAGTCGCCTTCCGCAAGCTCGATCAGCGCCTGGCCGGCCTGCTGCTCGGCAAGGGCCGGCAACTGAATGTCACCCACCAGCAGCTTGCCGACGAACTGGGCAGCGTGCGTGAGATGGTCAGCCGGCTGTTGAAGGGCTTCGCCGACCAAGGGCTGGTGCGGCTCGGCCGTGAGCAGATCGAGATCCTCGATCCCGCCGGCCTGCGCAAGCTTGTCGGATGAAAATCGGCGCTGGCGAGACGGCACCCCTGCCTGTGTGACAATGGTTACTGAACGGAAAAGGAACGGCATGTTCTAATGTGACATGACACAATCAATCCCGTAACCCCAAAGGAGATCGAAGATGAAACAGAACGTTGGTGGTATCGACCGTGTATTGCGCATCGTCGTCGGCCTCGCCCTGATCGCCTGGGCGTTGATGGGTGGCCCCGTCTGGGCGTGGATCGGCGTCGTGCCACTGGGCACGGGCCTGGTCGGCTTCTGCGCGCTGTATCCTTTGCTGGGCATCAACACCTGCCCGAGCAAGAAATAGCCCGTTGCTGCCACGCGGTCAACGGCGTGCCGCGGCACGCCGTTGTTTTTTTTGGCCATGCGGGCTTTCCTGCTCCTTTTCCAACCCTCCCGGATGCTCCGGCGCGTAGAATCGAGCCATGTTGAAGCAGCGCACCCTCAAGTCCATCGTCAAGACCACCGGCGTCGGCCTCCATTCCGGAGCCAAGGTGACGCTCGTGCTGCGTCCGGCAGCGCCCGGGACGGGCATCGTTTTCCATCGCGTCGATCTCACTCCGGTCGTCGATATCGAGGCGGATGCCCTCGCGGTGGGCGATACACGTCTGGCCTCGTGTCTGGAGAAGGACGGCGCGAAACTCGGCACCGTCGAGCATTTGATGTCGGCGCTGGCGGGTCTGGGCATCGACAACGTCCATGTCGATGTCGATGCCGAGGAAATTCCGATCCTCGATGGTTCCGCCGCCCCGTTCGTCTTTCTGATCCAGTCGGCGGGCATCGAGGAGCAGAATGCGCCAAAGCGCTTCCTGCGCGTGAAAAAGGTCGTCGAGGTCCAAGACGGCGACAAATGGGCGCGTCTGTCGCCCTATGAAGGCTTCCGCCTCGAATTCTCGATCCAGTTCAACCATCCGGCGGTCGACAAATCCGGCACGCGCGTGACGGTCGATTTCGCCGACCAGTCCTACATCCGCAACATCGCCCGGGCGCGCACCTTTGGTTTCATGCAGGACATCGAAACGATGCAGGCGCAGGGGCTCGCACTCGGCGGCAGCCTCGACAACGCGATCGTGATGGACGAATACCGCGTCCTCAATCCGGACGGCTTGCGCGTCCCCGACGAGTTCGTGCGTCACAAAGTGCTCGATGCGATCGGCGATCTCTATCTCGTCGGCGCGCCGCTGTTGGCAACTTTTACCGCCCACAAGTCCGGCCATGCGCTGAACAACCGGTTGCTGCGCGCCCTGCTGGCGGATGTGACGGCCTGGGAATGGGTAAGCTTCGAGCGGCCGGAGAAGACGCCGCCCAGCATCGCCCGGCTCTATCCCGACGTGCAGTTCGCTTGAAGGCTGCGCGACATGTTTTTTCTCCGCATCGTCGGCATCCTCGCAGCGATCGCCATCGGCGCCGGCATCATCGCCTTTCTTTTCACGGGGGAGCGGCGTTATCTGGCTTTCTCTTGGCGCATTGCCAAGTACGCGCTGCTCTTCGCCCTGGTGTTGTTCTCCCTGCTGGCGTTCGAACGGCTGCTGGTCATGATCTAGCCGAGCGCAGGAGTCTTTCGATGGCGGCCTTGAGCGGCGAGTCCCCGGGCAGGCCAAAGGCCAGGCTGGTGAGTGAGCGCTTCGCCCGGAGGCTCAGCTTCTTCGGCGGAATTTTCGTTTTGGGCGGAGAAATTCGCCCGCCGGGTTGCACCCGCACCTCGATTCCGCTAATCTCGTGCCCTCGTTGGGCGAACCCTGCGGCGAGCCGAGGCCCCAATTGCCTGAGCTTGACCGCCACCGCGCCGCTGTCGGCGTGGATGACGACCTTGCCCCGCTTGAGATTGGCGACACGTGCCGCCGGCGCCAGGCTGATCGGCAACATCGCGTCGAGAAGTGCTTGCAGCCGACGCAGGCGTTCTGCCTGATCGGCGAGCCGGGAAAAGCTGTCGCTGCTGGCGAGATGGTCTGTCAGTGATCCGCTCAGGCGAGCATGCCTCGTCTCGAGCGGGTGGGTTTTCTGGCGAAGCATCCGTCGGGAACCGGGTTTCGTGGAACAAAGAAAGGGAGTATCAGCGTGCACATTATCCTCGTATCCGATCGCATGGCGACTGCCCGCAGCTTCACATTGACCGGCCGTCATTTGGCGATGGCCCTCACCGCTTTGGTCATCACGGTGCTGGCGCTTTCCACGATGTTTTCCTATCTGACCGTTCGTCATGCCGCAGAAATACGCCTGCCGTTCCTGCAGGAGATGCTGCGCAGCATCAGCCTCGAAGAGGCGGCGAAGACGCGTGACTTGGTACGCGAGAACCTCATGAACATGGCGACGCGCCTTGGGCAAATGCAGGCGCGGCTGATGGAGCTCGATACGCTGGGCGAGCGGCTGGCCGCGATGGCGGGCGTCAAGGTCAAGGACCTGAAAGCCAATGCGGCGGCCAACGGCGCCCAGGGCGGCCCGCTGGTGAGGTCTAACACTCTCGATGCACAGGCCTTGCAACGCGCGCTCGACGATCTGTCGCGGCAAGTCGAAGCGAAGAGCGAGACGCTGGCGACCCTGCAAAGCCGCATCCTCGACGAACGCATCCGCAGCAGCCTGTTGCCGACGGCCAATCCCATCCCCGACGGCGTGCGCGCCTCGGGCTTTGGCTGGCGCACCGATCCTTTCACCGGCCAGGCCGCGCTCCATGAAGGGCTCGATTTCACGGCCCTGCCAGGCACGCCGATCCTGGCGGCCGCGCCGGGGATCGTGCTGAATGTCGAACGCCATCCCGAGTATGGCAACGTCGTGGATATCGATCATGGCGACGATCTGGTGACGCGCTATGCGCACGCTTCGCTGGTGCTGGTCAAGCCGGGCGAATTCGTCAAGCGCGGCCAGCAGATCGCGGCAGTGGGCAATACCGGCCGCACGACCGGCCCGCATCTGCATTTCGAGGTGCGGCTCAAGGGTGTGCCGCAGAACCCCGCGCGCTTCCTCGACCGCGAGCCTGCCACCCCTTTGGCGAAGCGCTGAGCAGGGTAGGGTAGAATCACCGGCTCTTCCCTGAGCCGGTAGGATTCATGATCGCCAATTTCCTGAAAAAAATCTTCGGCAGCCGCAACGACCGGCTGCTGAAGCAATATTCCGCCGTCGTCAGACGCATCAATGAGCTGGAAGACGGCGTGCAGGCTTTGTCCGATGCCGAGCTCGCGGCCCGCACACCGCTATTCAAGGAGCGCGTGGCCAATGGCGAAACGCTCGACAACCTGTTGCCCGAGGCCTTCGCGGTGGTACGCGAGGCGGCGCGGCGCGTGCTCGGCATGCGTCACTTCGACGTCCAGCTGATCGGCGGCATGGTGCTCAATGACAACAAGATCGCCGAAATGCGCACCGGCGAGGGCAAGACCCTGGTGGCGACGCTTCCGGCTTATCTGAACGCGCTGACGGGCCAGGGCGTCCATATCGTCACGGTCAATGACTACCTCGCCAGCCGCGATGCCGCCTGGATGGGCCGCGTCTTCAATTTCCTCGGCCTTACCACTGGCTGCAACCTGCCGCACATGAGCCATGCCGAAAAGCAGGCCGCCTATGCCGCGGACATCACCTATGGCACCAACAATGAGTTCGGTTTCGACTATCTGCGCGACAACATGGTCTATGCAGCCAGCGACCGGGTGCAGCGCGGACTCAACTACGCGATCGTAGACGAGGTCGACTCGATCCTGATCGACGAGGCGAGAACGCCGCTCATCATTTCTGGTCAGGCCGAGCAGCACACCGATCTCTATGTCAAGATGAACGCCGTGCCGCCGCTGCTGGAAAAAGGCGTCGCGGCGCAAGGCCCGGACGAGAAGGATACCGGCGACTTCATCGTCGATCTGAAGAACCACTCCGTGCTGCTCACCGAGCAGGGGCACGAGAAGGCCGAGCGGATTCTCGTCCAGCTCGGTCTGTTGCCGGAAGGCAGCAGCCTCTATGATCCGCACAACATCCTGCTGATCCATCACCTCTATGCGGCGTTGCGCGCGCACCATCTGTTCCACCGCGACCAGCATTACGTGGTGCAAAACGGCGAGGTGATCATCGTCGATGAATTCACCGGCCGCCTGATGGTCGGGCGACGCTGGTCGGATGGCCTGCACCAGGCCGTCGAAGCCAAGGAAAACGTTCCGATCCAGTCGGAAAACCAAACGCTGGCGTCGATCACCTTCCAGAACTATTTCCGCATGTACAAGAAGCTGGCGGGAATGACCGGCACGGCCGATACGGAGGCTTATGAGTTCCAGCAAATCTATGGCCTGGAGACCGTGGTCATTCCGACCAACAAGCCGATGATCCGCAAGGATCTGAACGACCAGATCTACCGCACCGCGAAGGAAAAATACCAAGCGATCCTCGAAGACATCAAGGATTGCTACCGGCGTGGTCAGCCGGTGCTGGTCGGCACCACCTCGATCGAGAATTCCGAGCTGCTCTCCGGAATGCTGGAGAAGGAGAAGCTGCCGCACCAGGTACTCAATGCCAAGCAGCACGCGCGCGAGGCCGAGATCGTCGCCCAGGCGGGTCGGCCGGGCATGATCACGATCGCTACCAACATGGCTGGCCGCGGCACCGACATCGTGCTGGGCGGCAACGTCGAAAAGCAGATCGAGGCGATCCGCGCCGATGAAAAGCTGTCTTTGGAAGAGCGGGAGGCGAAGATCGCGGCCTTGAAGGACGAATGGGCCAAGCTCCACGAGCAGGTGATCGCTGCCGGGGGCTTGCACATCATCGGTTCCGAGCGCCACGAATCGCGGCGCATCGACAACCAGCTCAGAGGCCGCGCCGGCCGCCAGGGCGATCCGGGCTCCTCGCGTTTCTATCTGTCGCTCGAAGACCCGCTGCTGAAGATCTTCGCTGGCGATCGCCTGAATGCGATCATGGTGCGGCTGAAGATGCCGGAGGGCGAGCCGATCGAGCATCCATTGGTCACCCGTTCGATCGAATCGGCGCAGCGCAAGGTGGAACAACGCAACTTCGACATCCGCAAGCAGCTGCTCGAATACGACGACGTCGCCAACGACCAGCGCAAGGTGATCTACCAGCAGAGGAACGAACTGCTCGATGCCGCGGACATCTCCGACACCATCCATGCGATGCGTCAGGGCGTGATCCACGATCTGTTCCGCGAATTCGTGCCGGCCGACAGTGTCGAGGAACAGTGGAATCTCGCCGGGCTGGAAGCCGCATTGGCCGGCGAGCTGGCGCTGAAACTGCCGATCGTGCAATGGGTCAAGGACGACCCGAAGCTCGATGACGACGATCTGCTCAGGCGCATCCTCGACGCCGCCGACGCCGCGTATGCGGAGAAAGTGGCGAAGGTCGATCTCGCTGCCTGGCAGGGCTTCGAGCGTAGCGTCATGCTGCAGAGCCTCGATGTGCACTGGCGCGAACATCTCGCCGCGCTCGATCATCTGCGTCAGGGCATCCACCTGCGTGGCTACGCCCAGAAAAATCCGAAGCAGGAATACAAGCGTGAGGCCTTCGAGCTGTTCGAGGCCCTGCTGAACACGGTGCGCAACGAAGTGACGCGCCTGCTGATGACCGTCGAGATCAGGAGCGAGACGCAGATCGAGGAAGTCGAAGAGACACATCCTCAGGTCGAGAACGTGCAGTATCACCATGCCGACTACGACGAGGCGCTCGCGCGTCGGACCGATGCCGAGAAAAAGCCTCAGCCACGAGCGCGCGCGTTGCCCAAGGTCGGCCGCAACGACCCCTGTCCCTGCGGTTCCGGCAAGAAATACAAGCATTGCCACGGCAAATTGAGCTGAAATGGTGTCGACCATCGCCGAAGAGGGTGGCGCCGTCGTCATCCTCGACCAGACGAAACTGCCGCGCGAGACGGTTCATCGTCGGCTGACGACGCTCGCCGACGCCGCCGATGCGATCCGCACGATGCAGGTGCGTGGCGCGCCGTTGATCGGCGTGACTGCCGCCTATGGGGTTGCCCTTGGCCTCGCAGAAGGCAAATCGCCTGCCGAGATTTTCGCCACGCTCGCCACGACACGGCCGACGGCCGTCAATCTCCACTGGGCGCTCGAGCGGATGAAGTCCGCGCTGGCGCAAGGACGCGATGCGTGGGAGGAAGCGCGTGCGATCGCCCGCGAGGATGCCGAAACGAATGCCGCGATCGGCCGGCATGGGCTGACCGTTCTTCGGGAAATCGGCCAGCGCACGGGAAGGGTCGAGATCATGACCCACTGCAATGCCGGCTGGCTGGCGACCGTCGCTCACGGCACCGCGCTCGCACCGATCTACGCGGCCCACGCCGCAGGGTTGCCCGTGCATGTCTGGGTCTCCGAGACCCGGCCGCGCAACCAGGGGCGGCTCACCGCCTGGGAACTGGCGCAGTCGGGTGTGCCGCATACCTTCATCGCCGACAATGCGGCGGGTCTGCTGATGATGCAGGGCAAGGTGGATGTGGTGATCGTCGGCGCCGACCGCATCGCCGCCAATGGCGACACTGCGAACAAGGTCGGCACCTATCTCAAGGCGCTGGCGGCTAGAGCGCATGGCGTGCCGTTCCATGTCGCGGCGCCGGTGTCGACGATCGACTTCGCTTGTCCGGATGGCGCGCACATTCCGATCGAGGAACGCGCCGCCGAAGAATTCGGCGAGTTGCACACGCCGGTCGCCAACCCGGCTTTCGACATCACGCCGGCGGCGCTGATTTCCGCCGTCATTACCGAGCGCGGCATCGTCGCCGCGAGCGAACTGGCAAGATTGCGGCGATGAGCGATCTGGCCGCCGCCGTCCTGGCTACCGCGCGCGCGATGAACGCGGCGGGAATCAATCGTGGCGCGGCGGGTAACGTCAGCGCGCGCTGCGCGGACGGTTTCCTGATCACGCCGACCGGCATGCCCTATGACCGCTGCGTGGCCGAGGACATGGTGAAAGTCGGCTTTGGCGGCACGGCACGGGGCAGGCGCAAGCCCTCCTCCGAATGGCGCTTCCACCACGACATCTATGCCAGCCGGCCTGCCGCGGGCGCGATCATCCACGCCCATTCGCCGTTCGCCACCGCGCTCGCTTGCCAAAAAATCGAGATTCCGCCCTTCCATTACATGATCGCGCGTTTCGGCGGCGATACCGTCCGCTGTGCGCGTTACGCGACCTTCGGCACGCAGGAACTCTCCGATGCGATCCTGACGGCATTGGCGGGCCGCCGCGCTTGCCTGATGGCGCATCACGGCATGGTGGTGTTCGGCGCCGACCTCGACGAGGCGCTGGCGCTGGCGATCGAGTTCGAGGCGCTGTGCGAGCAGTACTGGCGCGTGTTGCAGCTCGGCGCGCCGAAGCTCTTGCCCGCCGACGAGATGGCGCGCGTGATCGAGAAGTTCAAGGACTACGGGGTTCAGGGCGCAGGAGGTGACTCGGCCTACTCGTAGCGGACGTCGAGGATCTCGTATTCGCGCCGGCCGCCGGGTGTCTGCACCTCGACGATGTCGCCGGCGAACTTGCCGATCAATGCGCGCGCCACCGGCGAGTTGAGCGAGATCTTGCCCTGCTTCAGATCGGCCTCGTCGTCGCCGACGATCTGGTAGCTGACCGTCTGGCCGGCGTCGATGTCCTCGAGCTCCACCGTGGCGCCGAAGACGACGCGTCCATCGGCGTCGAGCGCGCGCGGATCGATGATCTGCGCATTGGCGAGTTTGCCTTCGATTTCGGCGATGCGGCCTTCGATGAAGCCCTGGCGTTCCTTGGCGGCTTCGTATTCGGCATTTTCGGATAGATCGCCGTGTGAGCGCGCTTCGGCGATCGCGGCGATCACCGCCGGGCGCTCCACGGTCTTCAGGCGTTGCAGCTCCTCTTTGAGCTGCTGGGCGCCGTTGAGGGTGAGGGGAATCTTGCTCATGGATGCAGTTCGGAATGCAGCGCCTGGAGCGCATAGGTTTCGAGGCCGGAATGCTGCATGCCGATGCAGGCGGCACGCGCGCCTTCGATGGTGGTAAACAGCGTCACTTTCTGCGCCAGCGCCGAGGTGCGGATCGAGCGCGAATCATGGATCGCCGCGCGCTTTTCATCGACGGTGTTGATCAACAGCGCGATCTCGTCGTTCTTGATCATATCGACGATGTGCGGCCGACCTTCGCTGACCTTGTTGACGGTAGTGACCGGGATGCCGGCGGCCTGGATCGCCGCGGCGGTGCCGCGGGTGGCCAGCAGGGTGAAGCCAAGCTCGGCGAGCAGCCGCGCGACTTCGACGGCTTTCTCCTTGTCGGCCTGCTTGACGGTGATCAGTGCGCGTCCGCCGGAGGGCAGGCGGGTATTCGCGGCGATCTGCGACTTGACGAAGGCTTCGCCGAAACTTCTGCCGATGCCCATCACTTCGCCGGTCGATTTCATTTCCGGGCCGAGCAGGGTGTCGACACCCGGGAACTTGTTGAATGGAAACACCGCTTCCTTGACCGAGAAATAGGGAGGGACGATCTCTCGTGTGACGCCCTGCTCGGCCAGGCTCTTGCCGGCCATGCAGCGCGCGGCGATCTTGGCGAGCGGCAAGCCGGTGGCCTTGGAGACGAAAGGCACGGTGCGCGAGGCGCGCGGATTCACTTCCAGCACATAGACGACCGAATCTGCGCCTTGACCCTGGATCGCGAACTGCACGTTCATCAGGCCGACGACGTTCAGGCCTTTCGCCATCAACGCGGTCTGGCGGCGCAGCTCGTCCTGCACTTCGCGGCTCAGCGAGAAGGGGGGCAGCGAACAGGCGGAATCGCCCGAATGCACGCCGGCTTGCTCGATGTGCTCCATGATGCCGCCGATGATCACCTGCTGGCCGTCGCAGAGCGCATCGACGTCTACCTCGGTGGCATCGTTGAGGAAGCGGTCGAGCAGCACCGGCGAGTCGTTGGACACCTTGACTGCCTCGCGCATGTAACGTTCGAGGTCTTTCTCCTCGTGCACGATCTCCATCGCCCGGCCGCCGAGGACATAGGAGGGGCGCACGACGAGCGGATAGCCGATTTCCCGCGCCAGCCGTAGCGCTTCCTCTTCGGTGCGGGCGGTGCGGTTCGGCGGCTGCTTGAGGCCAAGCTCATGGAGCAGCTTCTGGAAGCGCTCGCGGTCTTCCGCGGCATCGATCATTTCTGGCGAGGTGCCGATGATCGGCACGCCGGCCGCCTCCAGATCGAGGGCGAGCTTCAGCGGCGTCTGGCCGCCGAATTGGACGATCACGCCGACGGGTTTCTCGACATGGACGATCTCGAGCACGTCTTCGAGGGTGAGCGGCTCGAAATAGAGGCGATCCGAGGTGTCGTAATCGGTGGAGACCGTTTCCGGGTTGCAGTTGACCATGATGGTCTCATAACCATCCTCGCGCATCGCCAGCGCCGCATGCACGCAGCAGTAGTCGAACTCGATGCCCTGGCCGATGCGGTTTGGCCCGCCGCCCAGCACCATGATCTTCTTGCGCTGCGTCGGCTGGGCTTCGCATTCTTCCTCGTAGGTCGAATAGAGATAGGCCGTCGACGTGGCAAACTCGGCAGCACAGGTATCGACACGCTTGTAGACCGGCCGGACGCCGAGCCGATGGCGCCGCGCGCGCACCGCGTGCTCGTCGGTTTTCAGCAGATGGGCCAGACGCCGGTCGGAGAAGCCCTTGCGCTTGAGCTGGCGCAGCTCGTCGGCATCGAAGGACTCCAGCGTGCGTTGCTCGATGGTGAGTTCCAGATCGACCAGCTCCTTGATCTGGGCGAGGAACCACGGATCGATCTTGGTGAGTGCGTGCACCTTCTCGATCGACATGCCGATGCCGAAAGCGTCGGCGACATACCACAGCCGCTCCGCCGATGGGCGCGCCAGCTGCTCGTCGATGGTGTCGGGATCGACGCTCTTCAGGTTGAAGCCATCGACGCCGACTTCGAGGCCGCGCAGCGCCTTCTGCAACGATTCCTGGAAGGTGCGGCCGATCGCCATCACCTCGCCGACCGATTTCATCTGCGTGGTCAGCGTCGGGTCGGCCTGCGGGAATTTTTCGAAGGCGAAGCGCGGTACCTTGGTGACGACGTAGTCGATCGTCGGCTCGAACGAAGCCGGCGTGGCGCCGCCGGTGATCTCGTTTCTCAGCTCATCGAGGGTATAGCCTACCGCCAATTTGGCCGCCACCTTGGCGATCGGGAAACCGGTAGCCTTCGAGGCCAGCGCCGAGGAACGCGACACGCGCGGGTTCATCTCGATCACGATCATGCGCCCGTCCTTGGGGTTGATCGCGAATTGCACGTTCGAGCCGCCGGTATCGACGCCGATCTCGCGCAGCACGGCGATCGCCGCATCGCGCATCAACTGATATTCCTTGTCGGTGAGCGTCTGGGCGGGGGCGACGGTGATCGAATCACCGGTATGCACGCCCATCGGATCGAGGTTTTCGATCGAGCAGACGATGATGCAATTGTCGTTTCTGTCGCGCACCACCTCCATCTCGAACTCTTTCCAGCCCAGGAGCGATTCTTCGATCAGAAGCTCGTGGGTGGGAGAAGCTTCGAGGCCGCGCTTGCAGATCTCGACGAACTCTTCCTGGTTGTAGGCGATGCCGCCGCCCGAGCCGCCCATCGTGAACGAGGGCCGGATGATGGTCGGAAAGCCCATCGCGCCCTGGATCTGCTGCGCTTCCTCCAGGCTATGCGCGATGCCGGAGCGCGCCGAGCCCAGGCCGATCTTGGTCATCGCCTTCTTGAACTTCTCGCGGTCCTCGGCCTTGTCGATCGCCTCGCGCGAGGCGCCGATCAGCTCGACGCCGTATTTTTCCAGCACGCCGTGGCGGGCGAGATCGAGCGCGCAATTGAGCGCCGTCTGACCCCCCATCGTCGGTAGTAGCGCGTCGGGGCGCTCCTTGGCGATGATGTGTTCCAATACCTGCCAGGTGATCGGCTCGATGTAGGTGACATCCGCCATTTCGGGATCGGTCATGATCGTCGCCGGATTCGAGTTGACGAGGATGACCTTGTATCCTTCTTCCTTGAGCGCCTTGCAGGCCTGGGCGCCGGAATAGTCGAACTCGCAGGCCTGGCCGATGATGATCGGGCCGGCGCCGATGATCAGGATGGAATGGATGTCAGTTCTTTTTGGCATGTTCCATCATTCCGATGAAGCGGTCGAAGAGGTAGGCGACGTCGTGCGGGCCGGGGCTCGCCTCGGGGTGGCCCTGGAAACAGAGCGCCGGTCGGTCTGTCCAGGCGAGCCCCTGCAAGCTGCCGTCGAACAGCGAGACATGGGTGACCTTGACATTCGCCGGCAGCGTGGCCGGATCGACCGCGAAGCCGTGATTCTGGCTGGTGATCAAGACCTGGCCGGTTTCGAGGTCCTTGACCGGATGGTTGGCGCCGTGGTGGCCGAATTTCATCTTCAACGTCCTGCCACCGGCGGCGAGTGCCATCAACTGGTGGCCAAGGCAGATGCCGAAGGCCGGAATCTTCCGGTCGAGGAGTTCGCGGATCGCGGCGATCGCATAGTCGCAGGGTTCCGGATCGCCGGGGCCGTTGGAGAAAAACACGCCGTCCGGATTCAGCGCCAGCACCTCTGCGGCCGGCGTGGTCGCCGGCACGACCGTCAAACTGCAACCGCGGCTGGCCAGCATGCGCAGGATGTTGCGCTTGACGCCGAAGTCGTAGGCGACGACGTGGAATTTCGCGGGCGGGGGTGCCGTGTAGCCAGCGCCGAGTCTCCACTCGCCTTCGTTCCAGGCATAGGGTTCACGGGTCGAGACCACCTTGGCGAGGTCCATGCCGGCCAGTCCCGGGAAGGCACGCGCCTGCGCGATCGCCTCGTCGGCGTCGAGATCGTCGCCCGTCATCAGACAGCCGGCTTGGGCGCCTTTCTCGCGCAGGATGCGCGTCAGCTTGCGCGTGTCGATGTCGGCGATGGCGACGACGTTCTCGCGCTTGAGGTAATCGGAAAGCGTCTGTTCGGAACGGAAGTTCGAGGCAAGGGGCGGCAGGTCACGGATCACCAGCCCGGCGGCGTGTATCCGGTCGGATTCGCAGTCTTCGCGATTGATGCCGGTATTGCCGATGTGCGGGTAGGTGAGGGTGACGATCTGGCGCGTGTAGGAAGGATCCGTGAGGATTTCCTGATAGCCGGTCATCGCGGTGTTGAACACCACTTCGCCGACCGACGTGCCGACGGCGCCGATACCCTTGCCCCGAAATACCGTTCCGTCGGCGAGGGCGAGCAAGGCAGACGGGAATGCGGTCAAAATCGGGCTCCTGGAAGGTTACCGCGGCGCAACAACCCCGCAAAACCAGGGCGTTGGCCAAACCGCGCCATTTTAGCCGAACTTCGGGCGCGGCGCAGGAAACCCGACTATCTCAGCCCGAGGACATCCTGCATGTCGTAAAGGCCGTTTTTCTTGCCGCGCAAAAAGCGCGCGGCGCGCAAGCTGCCCAGCGCATAGGACATGCGGCTTGCCGAACGGTGGGTGATTTCGATGCGCTCGCCGGTGCCGGCGAACAGCACGGTGTGGTCGCCGACGATGTCGCCGCCGCGGATCGTCGAGAAGCCGATCTGGGTGGCCGGCCGCTCGCCGGTGTGGCCTTCGCGGCCATAGATCGCGCATTCCTTCAGATCACGGCCCAATGCGGCGGCGACGATTTCGCCCATCCGCAGCGCGGTGCCCGACGGAGCATCGACCTTGTGGCGGTGGTGCGCCTCGATGATCTCGATGTCATAACCCTCGTCGAGGATGCGCGCGGCGACGTCGAGCAGCTTGAAGACGGCATTCACGCCCACGGCCATGTTCGGCGAGAAGACGATCGGAATCACCTGCGCGGCCGCGACGATCCGTTGCTTTTGCTCGGGCGTGAAACCCGTGGTGCCGATCACCATCGAAACGCCGAGGCGACGGCAAATCTCCAGATGCTTCAACGTGCCTTCGGGGCGGGTGAAATCGATCAGGCAATCGGCCTGAGCCAGCGCGGCCTCGGCATCGTCATCGATGTCGAAGGCGGCGGCGAGTATCGCATCGGGCGCGGCATTCACCGCTTCGATCAGCATCTTGCCCATGCGGCCGTTCTTGCCGGCAATCGCGTAACGGATCGTGCTCATGTTCAGTCTTTCTTGCCTTCGGCGGGGACTTCGATGATGCGCGCAGTCGGCGCGGCAACCGCTTCGCCGGAGGGGTCGGCCTCGCCCGCCGCCACGACATCACCGCCGACGCGCACCAGCTTGTCGTCCTCGAAAAACACCGATAGCACGCGCTGCTGGGCTTCGCCACGCCCGGGTTGGAAGCGATAGACGTAATCCCAGCGGTTGGCATGGAAGACGTCTGTCACCAGCGGGGTGCCAAGTACGAAGCGCACCTGATCGCGGCTCATGCCCGGCTTCAATTTCGCCACCATCTCCTGCGTGACGTAATTGCCCTGACGCACGTCGATGCGATAGGGTGTCAGGCGCGAGGTGATATCCGGTGCGCTGGAGCAGGCAGCGAGGACGGTGACGAGCGGCAGCAGGCTCAAAGGCGGTGGGCGCGACGGCATGGATGGGAATGGGGGCTGAAGATTCGCGGAAAAACTATATCATACGGCCATCCACCTTCCGCAAAGTTGGCAAGCTCATGACCGACCGTGCCGAACTGCAAAGCATCGGCCTCAAGGCGACCGTGCCGCGCATGACGATCCTCGATCTGTTCCGCAAGTCGACGACCCGTCATCTCTCCGCAGAGGACGTCTATCGTCAGTTGCTCGCCGACGACATCGATATCGGCCTGGCCACCGTCTATCGCGTGCTGACCCAATTCGAGCAAGCGGGCCTGCTCGAACGGCATCACTTCGAATCCGGAAAAGCGGTGTTCGAATTGAAGGACGGCAAACACCACGATCACCTCGTCTGCCTGCAATGTGGCCGCGTCGAGGAATTCACCGATGCGGAAATCGAGCGACGTCAGGGCAAGGTGGCCAAGGAACGCGGTTTCCGTATCGTCGATCACGCGCTCTATCTCTATGCCGAGTGCACAAAGAAAGAATGCCCGTATCGCCCGGATGGCAAGGGAAACCCTGAATCTTCAGCATCTTCCAAGGAGTGATTGGTTCCGTGCGCGGCGACGGATGCGTCACGAGCCGCGCTTGATCATCGGTGGCACGAAAAGCGCCTGCCGTGCCTTGCTGCCGCGCGCAGTCTCGTCCTTGACCCAGCGTAGCAGCGGTTCGGCCTGAACCGTCGCGCAGCCTTCGATGCACAGACCGCACTGCGTGCAGGCGGACATCTTGTGTTTCGACATCCGGGGTTGCAGGCGCATCGGGCAGATCGTCTCGCTGGCCGCATCGCCCGGTCCCATTGCCCCATAGCACGCGGCACAGCGAGCCGCCTTTCCGCGATCGAAACCGATCACCAGCGCATCACGGTTCATCAGCCAGGCCAGGCTCTGGAACAGGCCGACCGAGCAGCCGTAGCGGCAGAACAGATGGCGAGCGAACAGGAATTCGAGGAATAGCGCGATGGTGAGCGCTGCGATCGCGGCGGTGGGCGTGGGCGCCAACGTCAACGTCATGAGACCGACATAGACCTCGCGCGGCGGGATGACATAGGTCACGATCGCCACTGACCAGGCGAAGGCGGTAGCCAGGGCTACGATGACGATGGGGAGCCACCCGCGTGGCTGCGGTGTGACGCCGGGCAGAGGTCTTGCATCCCACAGACTGGCCTTGCCGCTCGCGCGTGCAACCATGCCGTTGAGCAGTTCGACGACGCCGAAATGCGGGCAGAACCAGCCGCAATAGATTCGCCCCCAGCGCCAGGCGATCGCGAGCAGTAGCATGCCAGCCGCGAAAACCGGCAGGAACAGTTTCAGGAAGATGTTGGCTGCGACCTCGTGCAGGCTGATGCGCTTGGCGAAATATTCATCGAAACCGAGATGCCATTCCCAGCCGAGGAAATAGGCGTGCCCCTGTACCAGATCGAAGCGCAGCCAATCGAACGCCGGCGCCATCAGAAACAGGGCGAAACTGACGGCCTGACTCAGGCGGCGCAGGGTTTGTGGGGAAAGCTTCGACGCCATGGAAGTGACGGTCTCGTCAGTCGTCCGGCGCTTCCATCACCAGGCGGAAGCCAACGAAATCGAAGCGTGCCGTCGGCCGACAGTGCATGTGCCGCTTGCTGCAGCGGGCGAAGAAAGCGTCGTGGCTCCAGCCGCCACCGCGCAGCAGCCGTGCCGGCCCTTCGCTCTGGTGATGGGGGTGGTCGCGGGGGTGTCGCGCATAGGCATCGGGTGCATAGACGTCGCTGACCCACTCCCAAAGGTTGCCGCTCATGTCGTGGATGCCGAGCGCATTGGCCGGGAAACTGCCGACCGGTTGCGATCCCTCACCGTGAAGATTGGCATATTCGGCGGTGTTCGCCCCTCCGGGGGGCGGCTGGCCGCCGAATTTCTCTTGCCGGCCACCGGCGCGGCAGGCGTATTCCCATTCCGCCTCGGTCGGCAGGCGGAAGCGCCGGCCCGAGTTCGCCGCCATGAGGCGTGCGACGAATTCGGCGATGTCGCGCTGATTGACGCTGTCGACCGGATGGCGTGCGCTGCGATCCCAGACGGCGGGGTTGTTGGGCATCAGACGTAGCCATTCCTCCTGCGTGACTTCGAATCTGCCGATCCAGAAGGTGCTCACGCACACCTCGTGGACTGGCAATTCGTTGTGGTCGCCACCACCGAAGGTATCGCCCATCAGATAGCAGCCACCGGGAACGCGCACGAACTCCATGCCCGTCGTCGGCTCGCGCCAGGTTTCGGCATGCAGCGGGGCGGCTAGCAATACAGCGAGCAACCAGACGGGATGGCGCATGGAAGGTTAGCTGCCTGCCGGCTTTTTAGCGTTGGCCGCGGGCTGGCAGCCGCGCCAGCACCCTGCCCGTCGCGGCGTCGAGAAAGCGCACTTCTTCGAGCGTGCCGACCAGATAGCGCTTCTTGAGCGTGAAATCGACCGGCTGGGAGACGGTCGCCTTCCAGTAGGTCGTGCTGTCGCTGAGACACTTTTCGTTCAGGCGGACCCGCACGGCCATCCGCAGATTGCCTGCAGCGAGACGCCGGGCTTGTGCTTCCGGCACCTCGAACCCGGCGGCGAAGCCGGCCATCTCTCCTGCATCGCGGGCATAGAAATCATAAGGATTGTCGAAGGCGAGGAAGTAGTCGTAGCGCCACTCGATCGGATATTCGAGCGTTTTGCCATCGAGACCGGTCATGCGCCCTCTGCCACGCAGCTCACTGGCCGAACCGAGCGGCAGATACTTGTAGGTGTAGTAATCGCGTCCCGCGGCGACCTCTTCCGGATGCCAGTTCCAGCCTTCGGTCAGGTCGTTGAACTGCATCGGGTAGAAAACGTTCAGGCGGCCAGTCGCGGCATCGTAGCCGATCTGCATCTCGGCGGGCAAGGGCACGGCGAGCGTGATGGATTCGTCCGCGGCGCAGGGCTGGCCATCAGTCCGTGCGGCACGCGTGAGGTATTCGCTTTTCCCATCGCGCGGCGCTTCCTCGACTGCTCTAGCGGGCCACGCGGCCAGCAGAAACCCGATCGCCAGCCAGTGGGTTTTCGTGAGTATCATGGAATCAGCATATAAAGGGATGCGAATCTTTCATTATGGGTTCGCGACCGGCAACCGTCCTTGATCCCGATCAGGTGCCGTCCTGCCAGCGCCGACTTTCCGGGCACGGCCAGCGTGTCCGGACGGGGCATGTGCCCTACGCGCGCTTGATGAAATCGATCATCACCCTTTCCGGTTCGCGTGCCCGATAGGAAATCTCGACGGCATCGCCGTAACGCGCCTGCACCTGCTGCAGCAGCGGAATCGGGTCGTGGTCATTGACGAAGCGCATCGCCTCGCCTGGCTGGAGCGCGTCGAGAGCGCCGAAGATGGCCGCATGCCGGAAGCGCTTGGCGATACCGCGCGCGTCGAAGCCGTAGATGCCTTCGGGATTGGTGTGGTTGTGGACAGGGATGGGGGTCATCGGGAATCTCCGGGTTATGGAATCAGTTTCCGGATCATAGTTGACCGCAGTGCTCAAGTAATTGATCTGGATCAGCCCCGGTGTCGGATGAGGATCCGGTCAGAGCCAGAATTCCGGATAGCGCCGTGAGCGGGGCAGGTTATTCACGATCAGCGCGACGGCAAGCAAGATCAGCGGCCCCAAGGTGGCGGGGATCAGCACGTAGAGGAAGCCCAATGCATGGATCTGCGGCCCGCCGATGATATAGATGAGCGCGGTGGCGCCACCGGGCGGATGCAGCGTGCGCGTCAGATGCATGGCGGCAATGGCGGTGGCGACCGCCAGCGCTTGTGCCAATGTCGGCCAAGCGAAAAAAAGCTGCCAGCACAGCACGCCCGTCAACGCCGAGACGACATGGCCGCCGAGCACGTTGCGCGGTTGCGCCAGGGGACTTTTCGGGGCGCCGAACAGCAATACGGCGCTGGCGCCCATCGAGCCGATCACGATCGGTAGGTCATGAGGGGCAAAAAAGTGCTGGCCCAGCCAGCCTAGCAGGCCGATGCCGCATAGCCCGCCACTCCACGACCAGAAGACTTCCGCCCAGCCGACGCGTGGCGGGCTGCCGGCCGTGGTGCCGCGAAACTTGCGCAGATAATCGCCGAAGCTGCGCTCCAGCTTCACCGCTGGCCGCCTTTCAAGCGCTCGCGCAGCCGCGCCACGGCGTGTCGCCAGGCCAGGTGGTAGATGGTGCGGAAATCTTCGGTGCTGATGTCCAGATAGCCTTCCACCTGGCGCATCGCCTCGAGGATATCCTCGTCGGTCAGCTCCGGCTCGCAGTCGAGATCGAGGCCGCCGGCCTCGTCAGGGCATGATTTCGACGTATTCATAAATCTCATTATCCACGAGCCGCTTCCTGACTGGCACGGTGAGTCGTGCGAACCAGTCATGCGGGACGTGCTTGTCGATTTCGCGGCCCATGAATCTCAAGAGCTCGCAGATCGGCTCGACGACGTTTCGCCGGTAACGTTCATCTTTCCTGACATAGCCGAGATACAGGTTCTTCATGCAGTTCCTGCGACACCAGGCGAAAGCCTCGCAGCCTTCACAAGGCATGTCCGGCGTGGGTTGCAGGGGGCTTTTCTTCAGCCAGTTGCCCTGGATCTCGCCCATCTTCATTTCGGGCGCATACATCATGTCCGGGCAGGGGTAGATTTCGCCGTTGGGCATGACGTTGATCAGATGCGTCGAGACGCGGCACTGCGTCAGGCCGGCGTAAAGCTCGGTGCCGCGGTTGGGCAAGAGCTTGTTGCGCACGATGCCCATCAGCGGGATGAACGGATAGAGTGTATCGGTGCTCGAAAAGAACTTGTCGATCAGCTTCGTGAGCACCGCCTTGCGCTTGGCGACCGAATCGCCGAAATACATTTCGTCGGCGACGAACTGCCAGTAGACGTAGTCGATCGCCTCGAAGGCGGTGGCGAGCTCGTCGAGCTCTTCGAACGTCGTGTCGGGGTTGCCCCAGGTGACGCGCGCCGTGATCGTGCCGCCGACCTTGTCGTGCACCTTGTGGAGATTGTCGATCACTTGCCGCCAGATGCCGCGGCCGCGGTAGCCGTCGGTGGTCGTTTCGCCACCGTCGATCGAGACGAGGATGTTCGAGAGCTTCGCCAGCACCCAGTCGGGCAGATCGTCGAGCAATGTGCCGTTGGTTTGCAGCTGGAAGCGGAACTCGGGAAAGCGCCGCATCACGTCTTCCATCATGCGCCGGTTCAAGGTCGGCTCGCCACCGTAGAAGGTGACGTAGATTTCTTTGTCTCGCAGATGCTTGGCGATGAAGGCAGCGAGCTGATCCAGATCATAGGCGATCTCGGTCTGCGAGCCGAGCACGTTGCCGACGCCGAGCGAGCAGTAGGTGCATTTGAGGTTGCACTTGAGCGTGGTCAGCAATTGCAGTTCGACGCGGCCGCCGACGATGGGGTCGGGGTCGGACTTTGGTGCCAGCGGTTGAAAATCGATCATCTGGAAGGTCATGTCGTGGAACAGTCTATGAAGAGCACGGGGAGAAGAAGTTTACCCACGTCGGGTGCCGTCCTGCCAGCGCCGATTTTTTCATGTATCAAATCGGTCGCCCCTCGCCGGCCTCCTCGTGGGTCTTGCCGTCGCGGATGTGATAGATGCGCTTGAAGGTCGGGATGATCTTCTCGTCGTGGGTGACGACGATGATCGCGGTGCGGTATTCGCGCGCCAGGCCGTCGAGGATGCGCATCACGGTCAGCGCGCGTTCCGAATCGAGCGGCGCGGTCGGTTCGTCGGCGAGGATCACCGGCGCATGGTTGGCGAGCGAGCGGGCGATGGCGACGCGCTGCTGTTCGCCGCCGGAAAGTTGCGATACCTGCGCGCCGGCACGGTGCTGCACGTCGAGAGCGGTGAGGAGCTCCAGCGCGCGCTTGCGGGCGCTGGCATTGTCCTGGCCGGCGAGCATCGGCAACAGCGCGACGTTGTCGGTGACATCGAGGAAGGGAATCAGATACGGCGCCTGGAAGACGAAGCCGATGCGGTCGCGGCGCAGCGCGCGCAGGTCGGAAATCTTCCAGCCATCGTCGTAAATGACGTCGCCGGCCAGTTCCATGCGCCCGCCGCTTGGCTCGATCACCGCGCCCAGACATTTGAGCAGCGTCGTCTTGCCCGAGCCGCTGGGGCCGACCAGTCCGACGACTTCGCCGGGCCAGATGGTCATGTCGACACCCTTGAGCGCATCGACGGCGGCCTCCCCAGAACCGTAGCGCTTCCTCAGGCCGGTGAGCTTGATTGCTGGAACTTTATCCACCCTATCCACCGATGGCCTCCGCGGGGTCGATGGCCAGCGCGGCGCGGATGGCGACGCTGCTCGCCAGGGCGCAGATCGTCAGCACGACGATGAAGCCGCCGATCGCATCCTGCGGCAGCAACAGCACGTATTTCGGAAAGGCCGGCCCCCACAGGCCGGCGGCGATGCGACCGACGAGGAAGCCGATGACGCCGAGTGCCAGCGCCTGCTGCAGGATCATGGTGGCGATGATGCGGTTCTTCGCGCCGATGAGCTTGAGCACGGCGATCTCGCGCACCTTGGCGAGCGTCATGGTGTAGATGATGAAGGCGACGATGGCGGCAGTGACGACGGCGAGGATGACGAGGAACATGCCGATCTGTTTGGCCGAGGTGGCGATCAGCTTGGCGATCAGGATGTCTTCCATCTGCGCCTTGGTGTAGGCGGTGAGCCGCTTCCAACGCTGGATTTCGTGGGCGACCGCGGCCGGATCGGCATCGGGCGCGAGGCGCACCAGCACGGTGTTCACGCTGCGCGCCTGGGTGGCGCTGGCCTGCGCCGCTTCGAGCAGGCCGGGCACGCCGGGACGGTTGAAGGCCGGGTTGGCGGCGGTGCGCGCGCGTTCATTGATCAGCGCGTCGTTGTCCTTGAGGAACTGGATCTCCTGCGCGTCCTTGAGCGGCACGAAGATCATCGGGTCGCCGGAAGGAGACACCATGCGGCGGGTGAGGCCGACGACGGTGTAGTCATGACGCCGGATCTTCACGCGCTCGCCGAGCTTTAATCCGGCGCGCTCGTCGGCGATCGCTTCGTAATGGCCTTGCAGGATCGGCCGCCCGGCGGTGAGATAGGGTGGCGCGCCAGGGCGATTCGGACGATCCACTTCGATGCCGACGATCATCACGCGCGTATCCTTGCCATCGTGCGCCATCTGGATGGTCAGATAGGTCGCATTGCCGGTTTCCGCCACGCCCTCGATGCCGGCGATGCCGCGCCAGACATCGTCGCGCAGGCTGGAGGGCTCGGCATAGGGCCCGAGCGTGCCTTGCTGCACCACCCAGAGATCGGCGCCGCTGTTGTCGATCAGCACCTGGCCGTCGTCCACCATGCCGCGGAACACGCCGGCCATGGTCAGCGTCGCGCCGATCAAGAGCCCCAGCCCGATGCCGGTGAACAAAAACTTGCCCCACCCATGCAGAACGTCACGTGCGGCGAGGTTGATCATTGCAGCGATTCGACGGGCTTGACGCGGGCGCCTTCGGCAAGTGCTTTGGCGCTATGCACGATCACGGTGTCGCCGGCGGCCAGTCCCTGACGGATTTCCACGAAGCCATCCGCCGAGACGACACCCGCGATCACCGGTTTGAAGCGCGCCTTGCCCCCGGCCGGCTGCCAGACGCCGTTTTGCAGGCCTTGCCGTCGTAGCGCGGCAGCGGGAATCGCCAGCGCCTTGTCGACTGGCGGCAGGCGCAGCGTGACTTCCGCCAGTTCGCCGATGGCGAGGCCGGCGGGCGTGTGCTCGAACACCACGTTGGCGATGCGTTCCTCGGTGACGGCATCGCCGACCCAGTCGACGCGTTCGACATGCCCCGCGAATTTTTCTCCGGGCCGCGAGCGCAATGCGATTTCGGCCGGCAGGCCGACCGCCAGCCCTTGCGAGCGACCTTGGTCGATGCGCACGCGCAGCCACAACGAGGTCGGATCGATCACCTGCACCACCGCCTGGCCAGCGACGATCGTCGATCCCGGCTCGGCCAGCCGCGCTGTCACGATGCCATCGATCGGGCTGGTGAGCCGCAGGTGCTCGCGGGATTTGCCGGCGCCGGCGAGTTCGGACTGGGCGCGACGCACATCTTCCTTGGCAGCGGCCAGCGCGGCAACGGCGGCATCGCGCGCCGCGCGTGCGGCAGCGGCTTCGTGCGCCTTGGCATCGGCGGCTTCCTGGCTGACGAAATTCCTCCTGCGCAGATCGGCGAAGCGCTCGGCGCTGTTTTGCGCCAACTGCGCTCGGCTGTTCGCCTCGGCCAGCGCGGCTTCGGCCGACTGCACGCGCTGGGCGGCGCTCGCTGCCGCGGCGGCACCGGCGGCGATGCGGGCATCGAGGTCGATGGGCTCCATCTCGGCCAGCAACTGGCCGGCCTTGACTGCATCGCCGTGATCGACCAGCACTCGCGCCACGCGCCCGGCAAGCGTGGGTCCGATGGCATGGCTGCGGCGCGCCTCGACGGTGGCGATGCCGAACAGCGCGCGTTCGAGGCGGGTTTCCTTGGCCGTGTCGAGCGTCACCTTGACGGGTGCCAGCGGCCCCTGCGTGGCGATGGTCCAGCCGAATGCAACGAAAAAGGCGAACGCGAAAATGCCGAGGAACAGGGTGCGACGCGTGAGGGGTTTCATCCGGAGGTCCAAGTGAATGCGTAGTCGGCATATTAGTCGACACTAGCTGTCGGATAATTGACTTCGATCATGTCGCCGATGCTGACTTGCGATGAAAATGTATCTGTATGTTTCCAGGTGAATATGCCATGTCCTTTCCCGATTTTTTCGCCAGCGCCCCCGTCATTCGCACCGTCGATCCGCTGGCCGAGTTCCTCGGCGCCGCCGAGGGCGGCCGGATCGATTACCGCTACGAAGATGCCGTGCGGCTGGCTGGCCACAGCTGCCCGACGGTGGCTTCCGCCTTCCTGATGACGCGCGCCGCGCTGGCCGCGCTCTATGGCATCGATCTGCCGCGGCGCGGCGAGATTCGCGTCGATCTCGCCGAAGCCCAGGATGCCGGCGTTGCCGGCGTGATCGCCAGCATTGCCACGCTGATCACCGGCGCGACGGCCACTACCGGTTTCAAGGGACTGGCCGGGCGCTTCGATCGGCGTCACAAGCTGTTCTTCGGCGAGCCGCTGCAACATGGGACACTGCGCTTCACACGGCTGGATACCGGCGCGGGGGTCGAAGTGGCGGCCGATTTGTCGCGCGTGCCGGGCGATTCGCGGCTGGAGGCGCTGATGCCGAAATGCCTTGCCGGGCAGGCGACGGCGGATGAGCAAGCGCAATTCCGCACACTCTGGCAGGAGCGGGTGCGCCGGCTGTTGCTGGAACATGCCGACGACCCGGAAGTGATCCGACTTCATCGCTAGCCCGGCCTGCCATCCACCCTCGGCGCGAGCAGGAAAGGCATGATGCGCCAGAGCAGGATCGCGAAGGCGATGAGCCAGCAGGTCGCGGCGAGGTGCAGGTACATGAAGTAGCCCGTCGGGTGGATTTGCGGCGCGACGACGCGGGCGACGAAACCGGCGATCATGATCCACAGCACCGCCTTGTCGAGGGGCGTGAAGACGACATTGCGACCGGTGTGACCCAGTGAGATGCGCACGATCATCGCCGGACCGATCAAGCCCATCACGCCGACGGTGAAGACATGGACGGCCACGGTGCCGACCCAGGGCAGGTCGATGAAGCGTCCAATGCCGGCAATGACGAGTTGCGCGACGATCAGCAGATAGCCGAAGTACATGATGCCGATGTCGAGCCGGGAGAGTGCCTTGGCCGGATGCCAGAACGCGAAGCGCCACAGGAGCAGCGCAGCGAGGACGAACTCCAGCAGTGCGGTGAGCGGCGCCGGCAGCAGCTCGGCGAAAACGAGGAGAAGGGCGAGCCACTTGATCGGCAGGTCGAGACGGGGACTGCGCAGGATCTCGACCTGGAAGGCGTGGCGCATGAACTGCACCTGGGTGCGCTCGAGCATGATCAGGAACGCGAGGCGGAACAGCGCCAGCGACATTCCGATGCCGAGCGCATAGAAGTCGCCCTGCAGGATGAGGACCTTCGCCGGTAGGAACAGCGGCAGCGCGATCCAGAAGAAGTAGTTGTCGCTGCCCGTCGCGGAGAGGTTTTGCTTGAGCAGCGTGTGCATCAGCATCGCGACGATGGCGAACTGGAAGAGCAGCGTGGCCGGCCAGTAGAGCCATGCCAGCCCGCCGGCGCCGAAGCCGTTGGCGATGCGGTCGATGAGCCACGCGGCGGCAAGAAACACCAGTGCGCCGCCATGCCAGCCGCGCACATTGACCCAGTTCTTCGTCGCGGTGAGCAGGAAGCCGCCCAACAGCGCCCAGCCGAAGCCGTAGAACATTTCGTGCGCATGCCATTGCAAAGGCGAGGAAACGAAAGTCGGCGCTGGTGGGACGGCACTGGTGTAGGTCAACGTCCACCATAGTGGCAAGATCATGCCGGCGAGACAGGCGAGCGGGAACAGCGTGCGAAAGCCGAGCGCGAAAATGGGGTGGGTCAGGAGTTTCATGCGTTGCCGGTGAGTTGGGCGTAGAGGAGCGGCAGCCGGTCGGGCAGGTCTTCGGGCTTCCTGACGATGGTGTAACCGGCCGGTCCGAACAGATGTGGCAGGTAGCCGGCGCCTTCGCGGTCGATCGTCACGCAAAACGGCTTGATGCCGGCCTCGCGCGCCTCGATCAGGGCCTTGCGGGTGTCCTCGATGCCGTAGCGGCCTTCGTAGAGATCGATGTCGTGTGGCTTGCCGTCGGAGAGGATGATCATCAGGCGGCGGTTGGCGGGCTGCTTTTCCAAGAGCTGCGTCGCGCGCCGCACCGCGGCGCCCATGCGCGTATACCAGCCGGGCTTCAACGCCGCGATGCGGCCGCGCGCCGCGGCGTCGAGCGGGCGGTCGAAGCGCTTGATCTCGTGAAAACGCACATGGCTGCGCTTGAGCGACGAAAAACCATAGAAGGCGAACGCGTCGCCGGTGGAAGAGAGTGCCTCGCCGAACAGCATCAGGCTGTCGCGGATCACGTCGATCACCTTCTGCGTGTCATTGGCATAGGCATCGGTCGACAGCGACAGGTCGGCGAGCACCAGGCAGGCGAGATCGCGCTCGGTCGGCCGGTGATTCAGATAGGCGCCGGCGCCGGAGAAGTGCCAGCCGGCGAGCCGGTCGGCGGCGATGCGCACGCAGGCGTCGATGTCGAGCTCCGTGCCTTCGGGCTGCGCCTTCTGCCAGCGGCGCACCGGGGCGAGCGCGGCGAACTGGTTCTTCAGCTTCCTGGCATGACGGCGCAATCGCTCGGGCAAGGCTTGCGGCTCGGCTTCGCGTGCCACCATCGTCTGCAGGCGGCAAAAATCCGGCTTCATCACTTGGCGCTTCCAGTCCCATTCCGGCAGCGGGATGCCGGGACCGACACAGAGATCGTCCTCGCTGGCGGCCGGCAGGTCGAGATCGAAGCGCACCTTCGAGGCGGTGCGTTGCTCGCCCTCGGCGAGCGTGAGCTTTTCCAAGGTTTCGGCGGCGCGGCCGGCATCCGGATTCTCGTCTTCGTCGAAGGCACGATTGACCCTCAGGTATTCGGCCCACGAAAGCAGGCTCTCGGCGCGAAACAGCAGAATCAACGGCGCTTCGTTCTCGGGCGGTTCGCCACGCTCGGCCTGGTAGCGCTTGTTCTCGGCCTGCTGTTCTTTCGGTTGCTCGCCCTCGGCTTCGGCGGCGGCTGGGTCATGCTTGCGCCGCTGCATCTGGGCCGGCGGCGCGGGATAAAGCCACAGCGGCACCGGCTGGAGCGCCTTGGCCTTTGCGCGCGTGAGCGGCGGCAATGCGGCCACGCTGCCGGGATCGAGCAGTGCCTGACGCACCGCGCGCTCCTGCGCCGCCTCATCCGCTGGCATCTTCTCGGGCGGGATGCGCTCGGCGAGCACCGCGTCGACCAGCCGCCGGTAACGGGCCGTCAGGCCCGGATAGCGCCGCAGCGTCGCCCAGACAGCGAACTGGTTCTGCACGATCCACTCGTGCGAGAACTTTTTTAGCGCCGGGCCGCTCGCGGCCGCCAGCGCCGCGAGCCAGACATAGAGATCGCGGTTCAAAGTCGGCGCTGGCAGGACGGCAAGACGCGGCGGCAGGCGCAGGGTTTCGCGATCGAGCGCGGCATGGGCGGCGCGGTGGTCCGTGCCGGCGATGCGCGAGAGAAACCGGCGGCGCGCGCCATGCGCCTGATCGGCCGCGGCGGCGATGCGCAGGCCCGGATCGCCACCCAGCGCACGGAAAATCACGCCGAGCGTCTTTTCGATGTCCTTGAGCGCGACGGCGGCGGCCGGATGGTCACGCCGCGCGGTTTCCCTGATCCAGCGATCCCACAGTGCGCCGACCCATTCTTCCACTCAGCACCTCGGCCCGATCACGGGGTAGACGTAGGGCTTGCCCGCCATCGCTTTCGCGAGGCCGAGCATGCCCAAGAGGATCAGCGTCGAATGAATGGTGGTGAAATACATGATCACGAACACCCAGGTCCATTCCCAGTCCCAGCCGAAGAAGAGCAGGAAGGCGGCGCAGGCGACGACGATCAGCGCCCCGCCCCACAGGCTGACGAAGAAGGTTTGATCCAGATGGCAGCGCGCCAGCGGCGGGGCATCATGCCGACGCTTGAGCCACAGCCAGGCGAGGACGAGGAAAGCCAGTCCCGGCGCCAGCATCAGGTTGATGAGATAGAGGCTCTCCGCCGCGACGGCGAGGCCTTGACCAGGCATCCTGTTCATTGACCGAACGTGGCGAGCACGACCTCTTCGAGCGCCGCCGCGACTTCGCGGTCGTCGGTGAGCGCCTCGATGAGCGCCGCGCGGCAGGCCTCCACCGGCGCCATGCCATCGCGGATCAAGATCGCCGCATAGACGAGAAGCCGCGTGCTGGCGACCTCTTCGAGATCGACGTCCTTCAAGGCGCGCAAGGCACGGCCGATATTGACCAGCCGCTTCGCGGTCATCGCATCGCAGCCGGTCTCGCCGATGAGGATCGCTTCCTCGCGCGCGGCATCGGGAAAATCGAAGCGCAGCGCGACGAAGCGCTGGCGCGTCGAAGGCTTCATGCCCTTCAAGAAATTCTGGTAGCCCGGGTTGTAGGAGACCACCAGCATGAAGGAATCTGGCGCGCGCAGCACCTCGCCGGTGCGGTCGATCGGCAGCACGCGGCGGTGGTCGGCGAGCGGATGGATCACTACCGTGGTGTCCTTCCTGGCTTCGACGACTTCGTCGAGGTAGCAGATGCCGCCTTCGCGCACCGCCCGCGTCAGTGGCCCATCCGACCAGTAGGTGGCGCCATCGGTGATCAGGTGGCGACCGACGAGGTCGGCGGCGGTGAGATCGTCATGGCAGGCGACGGTGTAGAGCGGCAAGCCGAGTTTGGCGGCCATGAAAGCGACGAAGCGCGTCTTGCCCACGCCGGTCGGGCCCTTGATCAGCACCGGCAGGCGGTTCCTGTGCGCATGCTCGAAGAGTTCGATTTCGTTGCCGGCAGGTTCGTAGAACGGAAGTTCAGACATGATGATGCACGGAGGGGCGCGAGTAATAAGCAGATGCTACTTTATGGGGGCCGGTTGCATGCGTCCTTGACAGCCATCAATGCAGGGTAGTGATGCGCCGCAGGACATCACCCCAGCCGTGGCTGGCGATCACCATCGACGGCACGACGGTGACGAAGCCATGCAGGATGCGGCGGATACGCGGGTGGGCCGGGGTGATTTCCATGTAGCGGTCGATCACCAGGCGGCCCTTCACGGCGATCAGGCCGGCGACGGTGAGCGCGAGCGGCCAGCCCGATTGCCCGGTCTCGGCCAGCCAGGCGCCGGCGAGCGTGAGTGCCACGAGCAGCAGCCAGACGTGTTCCGTCTTGCCGATCATCTGAGCACGTAGAAGAAAGGAAAGATGATCAGCCACAAGACGTCGGTGCTGTGCCAGTACATCGCCGCGGCTTCGAGGCCGGAATGATCACGCGCCGAATAGACGCCCAGCGCGGTGCGCGTCGCCACCCACATCAGGCCGAGCAGTCCCCAGCTGACATGCACCAGATGATTGAGCGTCAAATAGTAATACACCGTGTAGAAGATGCCGGCGGCGCCATCGATGCCGTGGGCGACGTTCCAGCGGATCTCGAAGAACTTGATCAGCGGATAACCGAGACCGAGCAAGATGGCGAGGGCGACCCAGCGGAAGGTCTGCCGCCGGTCATCGCGACGGATCGCCGCCAGCGCCTTGACCATGCAATAGCCGCTGGTGAGCAAGAGCAGCGTGATCGCGACACCGGCGACGGTGGCGAGCTGGTCGGGGCCGCGCTGGAAGGCTTCCGGATGATGCGCCTTGGCGATGAAATAGACGCCAAACAGCAGCAGGAACTCGACCAGCACGCAGAAGATGCCGACCCAGATGCCCTTGTTGCCGGGCACCGCATCATTGCGCAAAGCCGGCGCTGGGGAGGCGGCACTCGGCGACATGCTCATTCGTCCTGCAGATGAGTGATGTAGGCCAGGATGTCCTGGATGTCCTTCTCCGCCAGCCGGTTCAGCACGCCCAGCTTCACGGCCTTGGGCTTGGTCCTGTCGTCCTCCTCGTCCTCGTCGTCGGCGACTTTGTCATGCGGCCGCTCGCCCTTGATGAAGGTGTCGATCTGCTTTTGCAGATAATTCGTGTATTGCCCGACCAGCATCGGAAAGCGCGTCTTGCCGCGGCCATCCACGCCATGGCAATAAGCGCATTCCTCCTGGTAGAGCTTCTTGCCGTTGGCGAGATCGCCTTCGAGCTTCGGGATGATCATCACCTTTTCCATCGCCAGCAGCCGGGTCAAAGCGTCGTCGGTCGGCTTGAATTCGGGCATCTTGGTCGGCAGCTGGATGCCGGCCAGATAGGCGGCCACCGCCTTGATGTCCGCATCCGGCAGCTCGCGTTCCTGTGTGTAGGGGAACATCGGGATGTTGATGCGCTCGCGCGAGCGGAACTTCTTCAGCGTGTATTCGATGTAGGCGGCGCGCTGGCCGGCCAGCCGCGGATATTCGCCGCGCTTGCCGCCCTGGCCGAGGTCGCCATGGCAGGCGGCGCAGGGGCCGTAGATTTCGATGGCGGAATCCTGTTCCGGCGCGGCGGCGGTGGCCGCGAGCGGCAAAACGGCGAGACACGAAGTGATCAAGAAAATGCGGTGCTTGGGCATTGAAACCTCCTCATCGCATGTCGGGAATGGGATCGGAAAGGATACGGTAAGGCGCGGAGAATGGCGCCAGCCGCTCGAGGAAATCGAGCAGTTCGAGCACCGGCGCGTTGCGGAAGAAACTCGCCATCGGGTTTTCCATCCAGATTCGGTCGGCGAAGAGCCAGGCCTCGTGCGGCATGTCGCCGATGCCGTCGCCGTCACGGTCGAAGCCCTGGTACTCGTCCCAACGGTTGCGCCGCCAGACATTGGCTTCACCCGCGCCGATGCCGCTGATCGCCACGGTGGTGAGGTTGTTGTCGAAGCGGTTGTGCTCGAAGCGGTGGCCGCCGGCCTCGCCATAGAAGAACAGACCGATGATGTTGTGGGCGAAGCGGTTGCCACGCACGTCGAGCAGGCCGATCTTCTCGGGCGGCGCATCCACCTTGAGGCCAACCGTGCAATGCAGCACGCTGTTGCCGACGACGATGCCGGAATCGCTTTCCTTGAAGACGATGCCGGCGCCGCCGCCGGTCAGCGCATGGGCAATGTGATTGCCGCGCAGCACGACGTCGCGCGAATAGAGCACGACGATGCCGGTGGCCATTTGGGCGATGTGATTGTTCTCGATCAGCAGACGCGGCGAGAACACCACCTGCATGCCATAGCGGCCGTCGGTGAAACGGTTGTTGGCGATCATGCTGTCTTGCGAGTTGATGAAGGTCAGATCGCGGGCGCGCTGGAAGCGGTTGTGCTCGATGCGATTGTGCGCGCCCTGCCACATGCGGATGGCATCGCCGCGCATCGCCAGCGCGAGCGGCTTGCCGATCACCTGGTTGCCGCGCACCACCGTATGCGTCGCCTGGCGCAGGTGGATGCCGAACAGCACGTCCTCGATGCGATTGTCCTCGATGAGATGATCGTGTCCCTCGACCGACACGCCGGCATCGACGCCGTCGTGAGATTCGCCGCTGCCGGCGATGGCCAGACCGCGCAGGGTAATACCATGACCGACGAGACTGATCACCGTCCCCTGGCCGTTGCCGCGGATCACGGCCTTGCCGCCGCCATCGAGCGTGAGCGGCTTGGCGATGCGCGCCGGCCCGGCGTATTCGCCGGGCGGAAGATGCAGCGCGCCACCTGGTGGCGTGGCGTCGATCAGCGCCTGCAATGAAGGCGCCGCCTGGATGAGCGGGCTGAGCATGAACAGCAGCAGCAAACTCAGGCGCCGAAGCATTCGAGGCTCCAATGCCGGTCGATGACGGCCTCGATCAGGCAGGCGCCCAACGGTGGCACGAGGTCGGCGAGCTGGTCGAGCGCCGTCACGCGACGGTGCGGAAGACCGAAGGCGGTCGCCAATGCGGCGAAATCGGCCGGCGTGGGCGCCGTCCAGCCACGGGCGAGCAGTTCCGGCGGCAAAGCCGTGGCGAACGGCAAATGATCGAAGATGCCGCCGCCGTGGTTGTTCAAGACGACGACACTGACGTCGTGACGGGCGCACAGGGCGAGGCTCGTCGCATCGTGCAGCAGCGTCTGGTCGCCGACCAGCGCGACGGTCGGGGCGCCAGTCGCGGCGGCGATGCCGGCGGCGGTGGCGAGATTGCCGTCGATGCCCGAAGCGCCGCGGTTGGCGTAAAGGCGAAGTGGCTTCTCGCGCATGCCGCCGAAGGCATCGACGGCGCGGATTGCCAGCGAATTGCCGACGAAGAGCTGCGCGCCTTCTGGCAGCGCCTCGATCAGCAGAC
Source organism: Rhodocyclaceae bacterium (assembly GCA_046294935.1). Lineage (GTDB taxonomy): Bacteria > Pseudomonadota > Gammaproteobacteria > Burkholderiales > Rhodocyclaceae > Sulfuricystis. The sequence goes on along the minus strand of JBKBOI010000003.1, from coordinate 5,390 downwards.
GCGCGATGCTGCCTTCGAAGAAAGCTGGCGGGATCGCCTGCGCCCGTTCCGCTACCCGCCATGCGGCGAGAAACTCGGCGCTGGCTGGACGGCACAGCGGGACGAGCGCCAGCACGCAGGCGAGAGGATCGCCGCGCAGCAAGGTCTTGGAGCGCCAGAGCGGATCGGGCCATTCACCCGGCGCGGCGACGAGAAGATGGTCGGCGTCTGGCAAGTCCAGGAGCCAGCGTTCGAGCACGCGCGAAAGCGGAAAACGGCCGAAGCGCAGCACCCATTCCGGCCGCGGCAGCCCGGCATGGCGCATCGAGCGCGTGGCATGGGCGAGGATGCGCGACTTGTCGTGGGGGCCGAAGCGTAAGCCGGAGAGCGCCTCGGCGATGATGGGCGCATCGAGCGCGGCGGCGAGTCGCGTCACGGCGGCGGCGAAGCCGGGCGGATAGTGCGCCTCGCCGCAGAGGATCACGCCCGACCGGCCGGAGAGACGGGTGGCGACGGCATCGAGATCCTGCGGCACGGTCGTGGTGGGCGAATGAAGCACGATCGGCGCCGGCAGCGGCGGTGGGGCCGGGATCGCCTCCGGCAGCAGCGGCTCGCGAAACGGTGCGTTCGCATGCACCGGGCCGGGGCGAGGCGAAAGCGCGGATTCGACCAGCCGGCCGGCGAGCATCGACAGGCAGCGGGGCGCTACCGCATCGTCGGGCAGCGGCAGCGCATGGAAGGCGCGCACGTGATCGCCATAGAGCTTCGTCTGCTCGATGGTCTGGTTCGCGCCCCAGCCGAGCATTTCCAGCGGGCGGTCGGCGGTGAGGACGATCAGCGGCACGCAGGCGAGATTCGCCTCGATGATCGCCGGGAAGAGATTCGCCGCCGCGGTGCCCGAGGTGGTGATGACGAGCGCCGGCCGATCACTGGCCTTGCCCAGGCCGAGCGCGAAGAAGCCCGCCGCGCGCTCGTCGTTGATCACATGGCAAGAAAGCTCCGGCCGGCGCAGGCAGGCCGCCATCAGCGGCGCCGAGCGCGCGCCCGGCGCGAGCACCGCATGGCGCACGCCGGCGGCGGCGAGAGCGGCCACCAGGGCGTCTGCCCAGGCGAGATTGCGCGCGGCCTCGTTCATGCGGCGGCTTGCTCGTACTGGCAGGCGAGGAGGGCGGCGCGCATCGTGGCGAGTTTCGCCTCCGTCTCGGCCAGCTCCTGGGCCGGGTCGGAGCCGGCGACGAAACCGGCGCCGGCGTAGAGCGTGATGCGCTCGCCTTCGATCAGCCCGCAACGCAGGCAGACGGCGATGTCGGCATTGCCCGTCGCGTCGAGCCAGCCGAAACCGCCGGTGTACCAGGCGCCGCGCGTGTCGCGATGGCGCGCGAGCCAGTCGAGCGCGGCCGGCGCAGGCAGGCCGCCGACCGCGGGGGTCGGGTGCAGCCGGGCGATCAGCTCGAAGGCGCCGAGCCCCGGCGGGCGACGGGCCTGGATGCGGCGGCGCAGATGGCTCAAGCCTTCGAGCTGCATGACCTCCGGTGCGGCGGGCAGGGCGATGTCCTCGCAAGGGCCAGTGAGCGCCGCCTCGATTGCCCGGACGACGAAATCGTGCTCGCGCCGGTTCTTGTCGTCGCCGAGCGCGCGCGCGGCGTCTCGCCACGCGGTGCCGGCGATTGCATCGACGGCGACTCGGCCGCCTTCGAGCGCCAGCAGGGTTTCGGGCGAAGCGCCGACGAAGCTCCAGCCGCGGCCGCCGACGGCGAAGGTCGCGCAGTTGGGATGGCGGTCGGCGAGGATGTCGAGCAGCGCGGCGAGCGGCTGCCCCAGCCCGCCAGAAAATCGTCGTTGGATGGTCAGCACCAGCTTGTCGACGTAACCGGCTTCGATCGCAGCCAGTGCCGCGCGGCCGCGGGCGAGGAATGCCTGCTCGGCGAGTTTGCTCGGGCGGGCGACGAGCGCGGTGGCACGGCGGCTGATCCGCGGATGGCACACCTCGTGCCACAACGCCTGCCAGCGCTCCAGCGCGCCCGACGTCGCTTCGGCGGCACAGCTCAAGGTGAGCGTGACCCCCGCGGCCGATTCGCTCACCAGCAATTCCGGCACCCAGAGGCTCGCATTCGGCAGCGGCTCGCCGCCTTCTGGCGCGAAGGCGAAACCAGCGAAGGCGCGCGGCGCTGGGCCGGCAAAGCGCCAACGGGCCAGCAGGCCGCGCTCGGCCGCGGCGAGCGCGGCAAAACGCCCCTTGCCGGTGCTGACCGTGCGCAATGCGCATCCGGTGCCCACCAGGCGCAACCCCTGGTCGGGACGGTGCCAGAAACACCACTCTTCGGTCGCTTCGGGCGCGATGGATGGCCAGCCGGGCAACGGCAGGGTCAGGGAGATCATGCGCGCGGCGGGGCCGCCAGCGGTGAGTCTGGCGAGGGTCGCCGCGATGCGCGGCCAGTCGATCATGACCACAGGTTCCGCAAAGCGCGCCGGTCGAGCTTGCCGGAGGCCAGTCGGGGCAGACGCGGCACGCGCAGGATGCGGCGCGGCCGGCGCGGCGAGGGCAGCATTGCGCGGCACCAGGCCTCGACTGCGGCCTCGTCGGCTTCTCCTTCGAAGGCGCAGGCGATCAGATCACCCCAGACCGGATCGGGCAACCCCGTCACGCCGGCCTCGCGCACGCCGGGACAGGCGGCGAGCCGCGCCTCCACTTCGAACGGATGGACATTCACGCCGCCGGAGATCAGCATCTCGTCGGCGCGGCCGAGGATCGTCACCCGGCCGTCCGCTGTGATCGCCGCCAGATCGCGGGTGGCGAGCCATTCATCCGCATCCGCTTCGCCGAGGTAGCCGGCCATGCGCGCCGGCGACGACACTTCGAGCGTACCGTCATCGGCGAGGCGCGCTTTGACGCCGGGCAGTGGCCGGCCATCGACGAGCGCGGTGGCGCAGGTCTCGGTCATGCCATAGGAGAGCCGGATCGGCCAGCCGGCGGCGCGCGCCTCGTCCTCCAGCGATGGCGCGAGCGAGGCGCCGCCGACCAGCACGCAGCGCAAACTCGGCGCTGGCGGGACGGCACCAGCGAGCAATTTCGCCAGCATCGCAGGAACCAGCGACAGATGGGTGATGCGCTGCTCGACGAGTGCGCGCCCGATCGCCTCGACAGCGAAGCCGGCTTGCACCACTGCCGTCGCGCCGGCCCGCCACGCCCGGTAGAGAATCATCGCGCCGCCGACGAAATGGAGCGGCAGGCAGCAAAGCCAGGCATCGCCGGGGCGCAGATCGAGTCCGCGCGCGCCGATGCGCGCCGCGGCCGCCACGGCGCGCCAGGGCAGGCGCACGCCCTTGGGCGTGCCGGTCGAGCCCGAGGTGGTGACGATCAGCGCGAGATGCGGCGAGGCCGCCTGGCGGGCGCGCGCGACGAGCTCGTCGCGCGCCGCCGGCGTCAGGCCGGGAGGGAGCAGCAACGCAGTGCCTGCGCCCAGTGCGCAATCGACGAGGCCGAGCGCGATCGCCTGGGCCTCGCCTTCGAGCACCCGCAGACCGCCGCACCCCTCCCGCTTCATCAGCCCGCGGTAGGTGAGCGTGCTGCCATCGGGCAGGACGAGCGCGGGCAGGGCGGGATCGGCACGGTAGAGCCAATGGCGAAAGATCTGCATGAATCGTATTCTATGCAGCCCGACCTACCGCGCCCATGAGCCAGATCAAGGCGCCATCGTGGTAAAAACCGTTACACGATGGAAGTTTATGTTCATGCCAGCCTGATCGCGCTGGCCGCCTATTTCGTCCGCGGCATCGCCGGCTTCGGCTCGGCGCTCGTCGCCTCGCCTTGGCTTGCGCAGATGCTGCCGTTGTCGGTCGTCGTGCCGCTCATCGTGATCCTCGACAATTCCAGCTCGATCCTGCAGGCGTGGCGCCACCGACGCCTGATCGTCTGGGGGGATTTGCTGCCGCTGCTGCCGTTCTCGTTCGCCGGCATCGCGTTGGCGATGGGCTTGCATGCCTGGATCGACGGTCGGTTCTTGAAGCTGCTGCTCGGCGTCTTCGTCGCTCTGTTCGGCGCTTACCAGTTCCTGCCGCAGCCTGCTGCGCATCTGTCGCGACGCTGGGCCGCGCCGGCGGGCCTGCTCGGCGGACTGGTCGGCGGCCTGTTCGGTACCGGCGGACCGTTTTACGTGATGTATTTCCGTTTGCGTCGGCTCGAGAAGACCATCTTCCTCGCCACGATCGCGATGCTCTGGGTCGTCGATGGCGGCTTGCGCATCATCGGATTCGCCCTTGGCGGCCATTACCGCGAGCAGCATCTGTGGCTGCTCGCCGCGATGGCGCCGGCGGCATGGCTTGGATTACACTGGGGACAAAAGGCGCATTTCGGCATTTCGCCACGATTTTTCCGTCATATCATCGGCGCGCTGCTGCTGGCAAGTGGTGGCATGTTGCTCTGGAGGCAAGCATGAAAAAGATGTTCTTTATCTTGACGCTGTTTTTGTCTTCTCTGGCGATGGCGTGGGAGGCCGGTGGGCCTTATCCATTTGGCGTGCTCAACCACCGCTCGCTCACTTTCACTGCCGAATACTGGAATCCAATCCTCAAGTGGGTATCCGAGCGCGCGGGCGTCGAGCTCGAGCTGCGCGTCGCCCGCACGGCGAATGAGACGACCGATATGGCGGCGCGGGGTGAGCTCGCTTTCGTCTATTCGAATCACTTTTTCACGCCGGAACGCAGCAAACTCGGTTTTACCGTGCTCGCCCGGCAGGAAGGCGAGGGCATCCGCGGCCAGGTCGTGGTGCGCGACGACAGTCCCGTGAAGAATCTCGCCGAGCTGGCCGGCCAGAAGGTCGCCTTCGCCAATCCGTATGGTTTCACCGGCTACTTCGTGCCTTATGACGCGCTGCTCAAGGCCGGGGTGAAGGTCGAGCCGGTGTTCGCCGGCACGCAGGAAGCGGCGATGGGCCAGCTCAAGTTCGGTCAGGTCGCGGCGGCCGGCGTCAACAGCCAGGTGATGGCCGACTATGCGAAACGCGAGAACTTCGCCTATCGCGTGCTCTGGGAGTCAGAACCCTATTTCGATCTCGCGGTGATGGCGCACCCGAAAGTGCCGGCGGCCCACCGTGAGGCGGTGCGGCAGGCATTCCTCGCGCTGCGTGAGGAGCAAAGCGGTCGCGCCGTGCTTGCCGAGGCGGCAAGAAAACTTTCCCTGCCGGCGCCGCGCGGCTTCGTCGCCGCCTCGGATGCCGATTACGAAAACTACCGGCGTTTCTTCCGCGAGACCCGTGTGCCGGTGGTGGGCCAATGAACCTGCTCGCCCGCCTCAGCTTGCGCGGCCGCTTGTTTCTGGCGCTGGCCGGCACAGCGATGCTGCTCCTCATTGGCGGTGGGGTGTTCGTCTTGCAGGCGGGGCGGGGCGTCGGGCAACAGGTGCTGGCGCAGAC
>JBKBOI010000002.1:0-60981 GCA_046294935.1 Rhodocyclaceae bacterium | reverse complement strand
ATCTGGGGATAACTCCGATTCGGCCCCTATTGTTGTAGCGCGCCGGGCGATTTCGGACGCCGCGACGGCTGGTTTCGGACAGCGGAAATCGGCCATTGAGCCACCCTTTAAAGCCTCCCAAACCCTCATTCTCCGTCGTGGGCATGCGACGTCGATATCCTGATCACGACGTCGCCCTTCGGGCTGACCTTCACCTGCACGTTTTTGTGCCCCTTTCTGGTGCCCTTTTTCACCCCGGCCGCCGGCTTCAATGCCGCCGCCCGACCGGCCGATTCCGCGCTCTTGGCTGCTTCCAGCTTACTCACCGGACCCCCTCCTATGCCTTCACTCAGGTCAGTCTGTAGGCCCCGGCCATCTCGATATCGAACGAGACGGCGACGAGGGTGTTACCGACCGGCACACCCAGCCGGCGGTAGGTCATCATGGGCGCGACAATGCGATGCACCACCGGCCCGCCGGCCTGCAGCAGCTCGTGCACATGCCGGTGCAGAAACTGGCCATAGGCCCGGTCGCTGAGGCTGCGGACGTCACGCCCACGAATGCTCGGATCCAGCGCGCTGGCGCTGGCCATCTTGGAGCCGAAATGCCCCGTCCTGATCGCCGCGTCGGCGCGCATCAGGATATGGGCGTAGGGCAGCAGCCCATGCTCGGCCAGGTATTCCTCGATATGGGCCTCGCCAGCCTGGCGCAGGCCGTCCAGGCGCTGCATCAGCCGGCGCGCCGGCTCGAAGCCCTGGGCGGCGCTCAGCGGCTCCGGCGACGGCACCCAGCTGCGCTGCGACCGCACGTCGTCGATCAGTCCCGGCAGGCCGATCGCGGCGAAGTAGTCGTCGTAGGCTTCCATGTCGAGGTAGAACAACTTGTTGGCCCCTCGCCGATGTGCCCGCAGGGTCGACGGATCCCGGCCGACCGCCTTGGCGACGTGCTGCAATTCCAGGCCGGCCAGGGACAACCGATGGTCGAGCGCGGCCTTGAAGCGCGCTGCCAGATCCTCAACTGCCGTCTGCTCGGTGTTACCTTGAGTGGTAGTGTTCATGGCGGGGACATATCCTCCTAGTAGAGAGGATGTTTCCCCGGTGGTAGCCGAATGTCAACAACTCTTGTCCTGCGGGAGATGGCAAAAATTTCAGGTCGGTTTACCGCCGGTTTTAGGCAGCGGTTTCAGCTCGTAAACCGGGTCGGCCTCGAAGCGCTCCAGGAGGGCTTGCCGGTCAATCCAGATCATGTATAGCGACTCGGGTGCCGCGCTGCCGGCCCAATAGGCCCAGCGCAGCTCAGTCGCCGAATTGAAGCCGTAGCCATCGAGCGCCAGCGCCAGGCCGATATGGTGCTGGCGGATGAAGCCGAAGATCGTCTCGATCTCGAAGCACCGCAGCAGGTGCGCCATCGTCAACTTCGCGATCAGACTCATCAGACCCCGACCGCGATGATCGGGCGAGATCCACGCGCCGCCCATGTAACCGAGCGAGCCGCTGAGATTAACAGTCGGTGGTTGCCGCAGCACCGGCAGCACGCGACGGCGGTCGCCGAAAAAGGAACCGTTGAGCAGCAAGCCGTTGAGGCCACCATGCCAGGCCGCCGCCTTCAGCCAGCGGCCGACCTCGACGCCAACGAGCTGGCCGGCCGCATCGCTGACGCGCAGCCAGAGGAAATGCTCGTCGACGTCGACGAAAGCGGAATCGAGAGGGGAAGTGAGGCTGTATCCGTGAATGTCGGCGACACAACGCCGGTATTCCTGCGGATCCTCGTTGAGCTGGACCTTGTAGCCCTGCGCGCCGAAGGCAGCCCCCATCGCGGCAATATGCCGATCGACCTGGCGCTGCACGGCCCCTTTCTTCCCCCCGACGATCACCTGCGGCTCCTGCGGATATTCGAGATCACCAGCTCCCCGACGCGCTGGGCCTTGGCAGCGCCGCCGACCGTGTACGTCGTCTCCACCCTCTCCTGGTTGAAGCGGCGGAATACCTTGCGGACCTCGGGCCGATCGTTCAGCGATAGGATGAAGCGGCCCTTGATGCCGGCGAGAACATCCGCCATGCGCTCGAATTCTTCGCGGCCGAACATGCCCTTTCCATAGTCGCTTTCGCAACCCCAATAAGGCGGGTCGAGATAGAACAGCGTCGCCGGCCTATCATAGCGCTCGATGAACTGCTCCCAGGGCAGACATTCGATCACGACATCGGACAGCCGTTCGTGTGCCTCTTCCAGCAGCGATTCTATGCGCGTCACGCTGAACCTGGCTGGCGCCGCCAGCTGGACACCGAAGCTGCGGCCGTGCACCTTCCCGCCAAAGCCGGTGCGCTGCAGATACAGAAACCGCGCGGCGCGCTCCAGATCGGTCAGGGTGTCCGGCTCCGTCTTCATCAGGCGGGCAAAACCCTTACGAGTCGTCAGCTCGAATCGCAGCATCTGCATGAAGAAACCGTAATGCCGCTGCAGCACGCGGAAAAGCGTTGTGACGTCGCCGCTCAGGTCGTTGATGACCTCGCCCTTGGGCCGCAGCGAACGGCGGAAGAAAACGCCACCCATGCCGACGAACGGCTCGGCATAGGTGGCGTGCGGAACCGATTCGATGACCTTCACCAGGCGCTGCGCGAGGTTGCGCTTGCCGCCGATATAGGGCGCGATCGGCCGAATCGGTTCGACGTAATCCAGGGTGTGACTCGACTCCACGGCGGTAATCCTTCATGAGTCTCCGGCCCTTGCAGGGGCAAGGCGGGATAGGCCTGATTCGGCCGGTCAGGTCTGTGCGAGACATCCTCTCGCGGTTTGGGCTGTTGACGCAGCCCACCCCCGCCGGCCGCAGCGGCCGACAGGAAATCGGTTAGGCATCGAGCAGCTGTGGCGGCAGCTCCTCGATCGGTATGATCAGATCCGATTTTTCGGAAAACCTCACGACGATGCAGCTGGGGGTTCCAGTCGAGGCCGCGATGATTTCGGTGACGTCGCCCCATACCGCGTCGCTGATCCTGACCGTCGCGCCGACCTCGATCGCGCGTTGATCCCTCAAGGCGCGATCGCAAGCAGGGCCTGCAGGGCATTGTCGCGCGCCATGGCGATGCCGGCGAAGTCGCTTGCGCCGGCAGCGGCATCGACGGCGGCCTTGCCGCCGAGCCTGATCGCCTCGATCTGCGCTGCTGTCTGCCGCCAGATTGCTTCCATCTGCGTCCACAGCCCGACGACGTCGGCCGCAACCGCACCGTTGATGCCGATCTCCGCAGCGATCAGCGGATATGTCTCGGCCGGCGGCGGCGAGGGCGAGCCGGCGAGAGTCCACTTTTCGGCCTCGTCCATCTTCGCCTGGTAGACCATCGCCTGGGCTGAGCCGGGCGTGACGAAAAGATGTCTGACCTGTTCGGCGGTCGCGTCGATCGCCAGAGCGGCCTCATTAGCCATGCGCTCGATGCCGTCAGCGATCTCCTGTGGATCCAGGGGCACCACGGCATAGGTGATATTCGGCCCGTCCTGCGCCTCGACCAGCCGGTGGGTGCGCGGGTCGAAATCCGGCCTTGCCTGGCGGTTCACCGGCAGGGCGCCGATCGCGGCCAGATCCTCGGCAGAGGCACCGGCCAGCCAGCCGGCATTAAACTGGCGGCCCGTGGGGAGCCGGAACGCCTGGCCTTCCCGTACGATGCCTGTACCGGGGATTTCAAATTCACGCATGATACCCTCCTATCGAGCTGTTCCCTGCGCCACGCAATCGCCCGTCGAGAAGGCGGCGGCTGCGGTGGCCTCGTAAACGTATTGCTGACCGGATTGATTCGGATCGCCGGCGGCAAACATGTTCTTGAACCCGACAGCAAGCCGGGCCACCGGATAGCTGGTGTTGCCGGCCGAATTCGTATTGCAGGACCGCACGCGATCAACCGGATTTCCAGTTTTCTCCAGCCAGTCGTAGCAGAACCAGAACGACAGTCCGCCCAGGTCCTTGATATCGAGCCTGAACGGCGTGATGCCGATATTTACATTGCGGCCATCCGCGCTGCTGTTGCCGTTGTAGCGGCCAAACTTGCGCAGACCATCGATCTCGGCGCGCACGATCACACGGTAGGTGCCGGTGGGCAGGGCCGCGCCAAGCACAACGTTCGTTGCATCGACAGTCAGGCGCGCATCCGTCGTCTGGATCGTGATCGCATCCTTGTAAAGCAGCTTTCCGGCATCCAGATCGGGATGCAGATACAGCCAGTCGCCATCCGCATCGGTGCGCCGCGCCTCAGCAACCTTGCGCGCCGCACCAAGGCCATGGGCCACTTGGGTCGCTGCGCCTGTATTGTGGGCCACTTCGGCTGTAAAGACGCCCCATTCGCTCCCGACGCGGGTTGCATAACCCAGGTAATTGTCAGCCGGTGTCGGCGCGGTGAACGCCACCTTGCCGGTGGCGGTGTCGTAACCCAGCATGTTGGCTAAATCGTCGGAAAAACGAAGCTTCCAGGATTGAGCATTCGTGATGTTCTTGAACTCTTCGTACCAGGCACCCCAGCCGATCCGCAGCGTGGCGATGGCGGACTCGATATTTGTGCCGGTATTGACCGCACCTACGGCCGCCAGCGAAGGGCGACCAACCTTGGGTGGCGGCATCGCGGAAGTGACCAGCGGCTTGAAGCCAGCGGGCGGCGCATAAGCAAACGGCCGCTGGCCAAAATTCACCTTCGTCAATGCTTGCCCGGAAGCGCTCGAAAACTGCCCATGGTATTTCCAGCCGAAGGTGGAATTAGGAAGGGGTATTGGACCCTGCGAAATACCGTTGAGGGAAAATGTGATTTCCTGCGTGTCGCAATTCAATGCAATGCCGATATTGTAATCCACTCCAAGCGTCCCCCACGCCGCGCCGTAAGCCGAGTTAACGCCATCGACATATTTAGTGCCGCCAGAGTTGTAAAAAACGCCGGAGGGATTAGAGGAGAGGAAGGTAGTTGCGGCTAGATTGCCACGAATGACACCAAGGTTTGCCGCTGCATTCGTCAAAGAATTTACCGTGATTTCCCAATACCATCTGCCTCTGGTTGGTACGAATGTGCTGACCGCGCCGGTGCCGGTGTTTCCTGATAAAGTCTGCCTAAGATTACCATGTGATGGCGCCGCAACACTGCCATTATCCAGTGGATTGAGCGTGCAGTAGTTGCCGCGATAATCCTCACCGCTGCGGTAATTGGTCGGCGTGTCCTTGACGAAATCATTGGTTGCGATGTTCACGGGCGTGTAGTTGTTGGCAGAGACATGCGCGCCCCCAATGGGCGCCCGATCTTTCAGACCCTCGGCAACCGTGGCCGGGGCGTCGCCGGCATCGCCAATAAACGGGTAGTAGCCACCGTTCCGGCCATGATCGCCGGACCACGCGATCGGCGCCCAGTTGCCGCTGCGTGGGTCTTTGCGGCCAAAATGCTCCGGCCCCAGCGATTGACCGTCGATTAAATGGACCTCGGCGATGCAGCCATCGAAGAACCCGAGCCCGTCGAACCGGCTGCCGATTGCGTGGGGCTGTCCGTTCTGGAACAGGCCTGCGAGGTTGGTATTTAACGCTGGATACGACGCCACTTCCAGCGACGTGATCAGATCACCATAGTCATAGATCTGGATGCGGTCGGACGGATTTGCCTGTTCCGTGTTCCAGCGCACCACCGTATGACGCCAGGCTGTCGGATCGCATATACGCAGGCCGGAGCGCACATTGCCGTTGGCGCCGCCGTTCAGAAGAAATTGTAAACTCGGTGTATCACCGAGGATCACCGGGTCGAGGCGCAGATAGTCCTGGTTGCCACCGACCAGGATGGCGGATGACATCGTATAAAGATACGCAGGTTTCCACCAGAGCGAAATCGTCCCGATACGAAGCGACGTGGCGGGCGCCGCCGGAGTGAAGGTCGCGCGGGCAGACGCAGAGGCGGCACACAGGAGGCTGCGCTTCACGCGGTGCTTGCTGCAACCTCCCATCAGATGCGGCAGAAGATAAGGATGCATAGCCGCGACCTCAAAGGATGTTCTGCTTGAGGTGACCGAACACCTTGCCGGCCGGCAAGCCGATGCCGATCAGCAGGTCGATGGCATTCGGCGTGGTGGTGTTGGCCGGGGCCTCATCATTTTCGAATTGCCAGTTAGCCTCGAAGGCCAGGCCACAGCCGCCGCCGACCGGCTGCTGGATCAGGACGGCGAAGGGCCGGCCCAGCACCACGTTATCGCAATTGCCGATCGTGCGGCTGGCGGTAAGCGCCAAGGTGAAGAGGTTCGACAGGTCGGTGTCGATTACGACGGGCGCGGCCTCGGCCAGCGGCACGGCCGCGCTGCCCTGCGCCTTGGTGAAGAGCTGTTCGACGTTCAGATAGGCAACGTTGGCCAACGACGGCATACCGTCCGCGATCAGGGCGTTCACCGCCTGCAGCAGCTGGGTGTTGTCTGCCTTGTCCAGTACCAGGCCGGCGGCTTCCACCACGGCCTTCAGCTCGGCAGTGATCATGTTTAGCCACCAGGCGCGCACTGGCGTCGCCGGAATATCGGCCTGCGGGTCGCCTGGTGTGAACCAGCCAGGCGTCTCGACGGCTGGAATGGCCGGCATTACAGGAACGGTGAGGCGATCGGGCAAAAACATGCTCAGACTCCGTAGGTGAACTTCACGATGGTATGCGCCGGGGCATAGCGCTGGATGGTGCATTCCAGCGGCTCGTTGCCCCATTTGCGCAGCGGCTCTTCGGCGAAGGAAATGTCGGCCGCAAATTCGCGGATGGTGGTCTCTGGCGCGTTGATCTGTAGTACGAACCACCATTCGTCGCTGCAGCATGGATCCTCGGCCGAACTGAGATCGGCACGAAACGGCCGGTACTCGGTGGTGGTGACCTCGTAGCCCAGCGCGCGGGCCACTTGGATGAAGTAGTCGCGCGACTGGCCACCGCGCGCCGTCAGCTTGGAGACCAGCGCCGCGCGGCGCTCCTGGATCGTCTGCTCGGTGCCGAAACAGGGGTCGGGCAGACCGGCCACGCGCTCCCATTCGGAGAGGATCTCCAGCGTGGTGCGCGGATCCGCTTCTTCCAACATGTCGAGCGCGCGGTTGTGCAGGCGCGCCCAGGTGTCGGCGAAGATCCGCAGAACGGCAGTCAGCGTGCTGCCGGGATCGCGCGACCAGGCTGCACCTGGCGGCAACAGGCTTTGCTGCTGGCGGACATACTGCTCGGTGTTGGCCCGCATCAGACAAACTCCACGTTGCCGAGGACACAGATCTCTCCCGTGCCATGCGGCACGTCGGCGGCCGGCGTCACCAGCTGGTGATCGTACTCGCCGGCCGCCGTCGAGATCGCCTCGCGGATATGCGAATACAACAGGGTGCCGGCCGGCGCGGCCTCGCGGCGAATCAGGTCGCGCAACGAGGCGGTGATGGCATCGCGCACTGCCTGCGTGGCCGGATTGAGGCCGGAGATCTGGAAGTTGAGCGGCACGGCGATCGGCGCGACGACGAAAACCTCGGCCGTGGCGGGCCGCCTGGTCGGATCGTCGATATAGGCCTGTACGGCGGCGACATCGGCCGGCTGCGGGATGCCATCGGCATAGGTATCGTCCATCATGAAGCGGACGGTAACGGTGCCCAGGCCAAGGGCGCGCGGATAAACCCACACGCGGGTAACGCCGGCCACCTGTTTGGCCCAGTACTCGTAATCGAAATCCGCGCCACCATGTGGCGGCAGGCGGATCCGCGCGAGCAGCCGCTGCAGCAAGCTGGCATCCGACTCTTCATTGGCGCCGCCGGTCAGGCCGCCGGCAGCAACCACGGCTGCAGACTGCACACCCGCGATCGGTGTGATCAGATTCAGCGCGACGCCGGCCTCAGCATTGCCGGCGGCGCCGGCCTGCTCGGCTTCCACCGCAACAGAGACGGTGTTAACCGCGATGTTCGCCTCTGCCTGCGTGGCATAGATCCAGCCGTCGCCACGCAGCAGCCTGGTGCCGGCCGGAATGATGCAGCCGGCGATGCCGGTCAGGGTAGCGGGGCCGGCAGCGAAACTCGCCGACCGGCGCTGTATGTCGTAGATGCTGGCATGGCGGGCCAGCCATTCTGCCTCGGCCGTATCGGGCAGGATTTGACGCGCGCACCAGTCGATGAAGCCGTAGAGCAGATGCGCCGTGCCGGCGATGACATAGGCAAGCACCGACAGCGCCGAGCGCCGCAGCCGGCTGTCGGCGCCAGGCAGGCGGATGTCGATATCCGACTGGACCTGGGCGACAAGATCGGCTAGCGATGGACGCTGAAACGCCATTTAAACGATCCTCATTGCGCTGTTTTGGTGGCGTCCCAGAGCTGCTCGTAACGGAAGCGCTCTGCGGCACCGTCCGGGCGGTACACGGTGATGCCTAGCCCGAGGCGACCATACCCGATCCACTCGGCGACTACCTCGATGGCGCGCGCCACCCCGTCACGGATCATCCATTGCAGCGACCGCTCGGCGTAGGCCTTGGCGCGCAGCCTGGTCTGCTCGGTCTGTTTCTCCTGATACAGCAGCCACAGCAGTGAGCCCGTCTGCTCTTCCGGATCGTCGCTCAGTTTGTCGGCCCAGAAGCCGCGGCGCGACGTCTCGCCGAAGGGCAGCGGATCGGTGGCCGATGCCCGGCCATCGCTGAACAGCGAGATCACGATCGAGGAGGCGATGCCCCCCTCAAGCGCCAGCTGGCCGAGCACCACGGTCAGATCGCCGGTCAGCGTGATGCCATTGAAATCGATCCTGATATCCATCACGCCACCTCGGGCGGGCTGATCGGGTTGTTGACGGTGGAGATCACCGCGCCGATCGTCCAGTTGACCATCTGGAAGGATCCGCCGCCTTCCGCGACCGTGTCGAAGGCATAACCGCCAACATCGAGCCTGTGGCGATGCGACGCGTAGATCTTTGTATCGACGGCGCGGACCTCGACCGATTCCCCGCCCTCGATGACGATCTTGGGCGCCTTGATGTGCATCGTGCCGTCATCCTTGAAGTGGATGAACTTGCCCAGGATATCCTTGACCATCACCTCGCCGGGATTGAGGTTCTTAGGCCGCGATGGGCGATGATCAATTCCGAATACCAGCGCCTTGGTGCGGTCGGATGCGACGGCACCGAAGCCCACGTCGGCGCCGGCCGGCGGATGACCGTAAAAGCCGTATTCCTGCACGCGGTCGGCCCAGAACAGCTCTCCCTGCAGGGCCTCGATCTGCACGCGCTGCAGGCCGCCGGCATCGTTGATGGCGCGCAGCACCGCGCGGCCGATCGCCAGCTTCACCCGGTCGGCGGTCGGTTTGATCATGCGCTCGAACATGCCTGCCTTTTTCATCGCCGCAGCTGCTCCTCCGAGGTGATGATCTGCGTGCCCTCGGGCATGCCAGTGCCCTTCTTGCCCTTCGGGATCTCCGGGATCAGGCGGAAGGCATCCGGCCGCGTCATAGATATCTCGGTGGTGCTGCCCTGGGCGCCATAGGTGAACCGCAGCGCGGTGATCAGCAGGGTGTCGTCGATATCCAGGCTTGGGATCTTCACTGGGCAAAGACCGTTGAGCGGCCAGAGCGCGCCATCGGCCTGGCGCCAGCCCTGCACCACCGCCGTCACCGTCACGGCGCGGCCGGCGCGCACCGCCGCCTCCCACATGGCGCGCTCTCGTGCGGCGGTGGTGTCGGCCACGCCTTCGGCGATCACCAGGTAAGGTCGATGGCGATTGACGCCGCGATCGGTGGCTTCGCCCCTGATACGCGAAGCGCCATAGGCATCGTCGGCCAGCAGGCTGGTCGATTGTGCCTTCACGGTGTAGTGGTTGAAGCGCTGCGTCCAGTCGTCATCCGCTTCGGCCGACAGCAGGTTCTCGCCCTGGACGATCGCCGAGGCCGAGCGGCCGGAACCGGCGCGCGTCAGCAGCAGGCCACCCTTGCCGTCCGACATGGGCAGCACCGCACGCATGCGGCAGGCGCGCTCGATCGCCTCGAAAGCCGACTCGCCAGGCTGCAGCTTGAACGGATCGAACCGGGCGCCGACGTCGACATCGGCCGAGACGGTGACGCCGAACGGCTTGGCCAGTATCCGCGCCAGGCCCAGCAGATCCAAGCCGGTCCATTCGTCAGGCTCATGCACGGCCGAGCAGTCGACCAGGTCGCCTGTCCTGTCGCGCCCGCGCACCGTGACGCGGTGGCTGTCCTTGGTGATGCTGCGCGGGCGGTTGTCCACATAGCCGCTGACCACCGTGTCACCGCCGAGACGCAGCTCACAGGTATCGCCGCTATAGATCGGCCACCGCACGGCCTGGCCGTCCCAACGCTCGGTCAGCTCCAGCTCGAAACCGCCGGCTATGGCGTCGATCTGGCGGACGGCCGCCATCTGCTTCCAGCCGGTATACAGCGTGCCGCCGACCAGCAGCTGCGGAATGTCGGCGCTAGCCATCGATCAGCACCTCCAGCGGCGTGCCGCCAGGCACGAAACCCGGATGCCGGATCCGGTTGCGCCGGGTGATATCCTCGGCGCGGTCGAGATCCTCGAAGGTGTCGTAAGCGACCACCAGCGCCGGCAGCGTGGTCTGCGGCTTGATGGTCGATACGCGCGCAAGGTTGGTGGCACGGTCCCTGATATCGCTCGACACTGTTGCACGGAGGCTAGAGAGGCTGCGGAACATGTCGTCCGACTCCGTCACCTGCAGCTCCTGCTCGACGCGCTCGGAATATTCGTCGCGCACCGCGACGGCCTCGTCGTAGCTCTCGAAAGCATAAGTCGGCATCGAGCGGCCGGCTTCGATGATGGCGGCGCGCTCGAGCAGGCGCACCAGCGCCGCCTGGTTGCTTGCCTGGCTGCGCCGCGTTGCCGTCGTGAGCGGAACGGCCGGCACGCTGGAGCCATAGGTCCAGACCGACCGACTGGTGCGGTAGCTGGACGCGCCATATCCGCCGAGGCGGCTGAGGTTTCCGAAAGCGGAGAACAGCCTGGTCGCCAGAGTTGCCGGCTCGTACAGCGAGGTGCCGCGCAGCATCGTCATCGAGCGCAGGAAGGTCGACTTCGTATCGATGCCGCCGGATCCAGCCAGGCTGGCGCCGGACATCATCGGGCCGGCAACGCCGTCCATGAGATCGAGGCCGCCGCGCAGAACCGTGGTCAGCTCTTCGGCCACGAAGCCGGGCTGGCCAGTCAGATCGAAGCTGGTCGAGAAGTCCTCGATCGTGATCCGCTGGGCGCCATCGCTGGCGGCAAAGACGCGGTCGCCGCGCATCGGCTGCGCCACGGCCTGCGGGGCGGAGCCGGTTTCCAGGAAGGTCAGCGCCAGCGCCACGAAGCGGCGCTTGCTCTTGTCGTGTCGCGTCCGAATCCCGGTGCACACCACCTGTTTGACACCCAGGTAGGGATGCACCAGCTCGCCAAGGCCAGGCTCGGTGCAGGCGGCGATCAGCTTATCGCGCTGGTCGGCATAGTCCGCACCGACCAGGTAGGCATCGAGCGTGTAGACGGGATCCTTGAGACCGAGATCCTCGAAGAAGCCCTTGTTGCGACCTGGGAAGACATGATGTTCGCCATTGCGGCCGAATTCGTCATCGTCGGCCGCCACATGGAAAGGCACCCCGCGAAACGAAGCCTGTCGGTAGTCTCGGACCTCGGTCATGGTGAAGCCATCGCGTAGCCAAGATCCATGTCGACTTTGTCGGCCGTTGTCCTGCCCACCGACACGCCCAGACCAGGCGGCAGGTTCTTGCCCTCGATGACCAGCTCGGTCTTGCTGGCTTCAGCCGTGCCATCGGCCGCGCGCTGCATGACGTCGCCGGCGCCGGTGCGCAACGCGCCAGCGCCGGTCGGCTGCTGGCCCAGCACCGCCTGGGCCTCGGTGCGTTTCGTCGTGGCCAGCTCGGCGAAGGCGCGCAGCTTCACCGCCATGTCGCCACCCAGCTGCTTGGGCAGCAGCTCGGCGATCTGCGCCACGCCCTCGGCCATCGCGCTGATCAGGCCCCAGAAGGCCTCCTTGATCGTCGCCCAGGCCTTCTGCAGCTTGTCGGTGATCCAGTCCCAGTGCGTGTACAGCAACACGGCGGCGGCGACGGCGCCGGCAATCACAGCGGCCAGCCATCCGAATGGCGTGGTCATGATGGCAATGCCCAGCGAGACGAAGGCCTGGCCGAGCGACACCAGCGAGGCGATGAAAGGCCCGGCAATCACGAAGGCAACCAGCTTCAGCACGTTGCCCCAGCCACCCAACAGCTCGGCAAAGGCGCGCACCTGCGGCCAGGTCTCGCGGATCCAGCCGACGAAGGCCATGCCGGCATCCTTCAGATCGCGCAGCGCCGAGACCAGCTGGGTGCCGACCTGTTCGGCGAGCTGCTGCAGCTCGCCGCTGGCCGCCATCTGGTCGATGGTCGAAAGCAGCGTTTTAAGCTCGTTCTTCAGCCACTCGAAGGCGCCGGCATTCATGATCATGCCGGCGAAGCGCGTCCATTGATCGGAGAGATTCGACAGCATGCCGTCCCAGGTGCCCGACAGCTTTTCCATCGAGCCGGCATATTTCTCGTTCCAGATCGCCTTCAGCGTCGCCTCGATCAGCTGGCGGTTATTGGCGTCCACCGCCTTGCGCTGCGTCTTGCCGGCCGCATCGGTGTATTCGTAGACGACGCGAGAGCCGACCTTCGCGGCCTTGATGCCGTATTCCTTGAGGCGCTCATTCTCGCCGGTCACGGCATCGGCGATCGCTTCCACCGCCTGCATCAGCGGCTTGCCCATCGCGGCCGAGGTGTCGCCCAGCGTCTTCAGCAGGCCGTTTGTCGGCGAGAGGCCGTAGGACCGCAGCTTCACATAGGCGTCGGTCACCTGGTCCAGCTCGTAGGGCGTGGTGGTGGCGAAGTCCGAGATCCAGCTCATGGCGGACTTAGCCTTGTCGCTGCTGCCCTCGATCGTGCCCAGGATGGTCTCGAAGCGCTCGAACTTGGCCGACACATCCAGCAGCTGGGTTTTGAACGCGAACAGCCCGCCGCCGGCCAGCAGACCGAAACCGGAGGCGATCATGCCCAGCTTGCCAGCCAGGGCCGTCGATTGATCGACCACGCCGCGCATCGCGCCGCCAACACCGATAAAGCCGGAGGTGACGCGCTGCAGGCCAGACGCCTCGGTGAAACCGCGCAAAGACGACCCCAGCCGGCGCACCGGCTGGGTTGTCCTGTCGATCTGCTCGGCGACGCGGCGGATCGGCGCCGTCGCCTTGTCGATCGCTTCGATGATGATGGAGAGGGAAAATCCCTTGCCCATGCTCATCCCTTACGTTGACGGTCTAGCCGGCTGGCTGCGCGGGCGACCCAGAAACAGAGATCCTCGCCGGCCATTTCCCATAGCTCGGCCGGCGCGATGAAAAACGGTTCCCCGGCCAGAAGGTCGATGGCGTCTAGCCAGTCGTCTGGCCAGGCGTGATAAAAACCGCCGTGAGGCGCAACACCTCCATCATGTCCGGCGGATCCAGCTCGTCGATCACAGATGGCGGCTGGTTGCTGAGGCGGGCGGCAAGATCCAGCAGATCGCCGATCGGGATGGACCCATCGCCGGCAATCTTCAGGTCGCGGAAGTCGCGGGCCTTCGCCTTGCGGAACACAAGCTCCTTGACTTCGTCGGAGCCGTGCTTGACGGGCGCTTTAAGAGGATACCTGTTGTCCATGATCAGCGGACCTCCTCGGCGTCCATGCCCTCGAAGCGGACGGCGATGTTGCCCTCTTTGCTTTCGCCCTTGCCCTCGGCGGCATACCAGGCATCGCGCAGCGAGATCACCTTGCCGTTGCCCAGCTCAAGGGTGACGGTGGCGTCGACAACCTCGGTCAGCTTGCGCAGATCGAGATCCCGGCTGTCGGTGATCTCGCCCTCGATGTAGGGCACCTGCGGCTCCTCGCTGAAGCCGTGCACCTTGTCGGCGCCGACGATCGCGGAGCGTTTCGGCGTGCCAAGGCTGTACGAGAAGTTGCCCTTGGCGTCGTAGCGGACACCATCCACCTTCAGGTAGATGCGGCCCGCGCGGCGGTTGTTGCTCATGCTCTACTCCTGTCTCGATGCCTGGACTCAGATGCGGAAGCCGAGCTGCGCAGCGACCACGTCGAGGCCGTTGATCAGGTTCGGCGGCATGTACATGTTGAGCCGGTTCGGGTTCTGCGCATCGATCTCGCAGATCGAGTCGCGCTTGAACTGCTCGAAGTCCTCGACCAGGCCAATCTCTTCCATGCGGCGAAACCACATGAAGGACTCCGCCTTCATCACGTTCGGCGTGACCACCGCCTGGCCGGCGCCATAGGCGGTGCCGTCTTTCGCCAGCTTGAAATCGGGATACTTGCGCAGGACAAGGTTGCGCCAGTCCCAGCGGAGGTAACAGATCGTCAGCATCGTGCGGACGTGCAGATAGCTGGTGTCGTCGGCGCCGACCTGGTTGGTCTTGTAGGTCGTGATCGGCAGCGAGATCCGCACCACGCCGCCATCGTCGACCGTGAAGGTCGAGATCCCGTCGAAGGTGAGCAGGTTGCGCTCCTGCAGGGTGAAGCGATCCTCCAGCTTCGGCGGCAGGATCCCGGTCAGCGCCAGGCCGCGATACGGGCGAGCCGGATCGATCTGGCCGCGCTGCGCCACACGCGCGGCAAGCGCGGCGGCCCATTCCCAGGGCGGCGACGGCGATTTATAGGCTCCGATGATCGAGCTATGCGGCGAGTTGCGGCTGTCGCCAAGCGTGCCCAGGGCGGAATGGGAGCCGCTCGACGCGGTGAAGGCGACGCCATCGATCTGCCGCGACGGACCGAAGCGGTCGGCCATCTCGGTTTCCAGCGCGACCAGGTTGGCGGCATCGGTGTAGGGATGCGCGATCACCTGGTAATGCTCGTCGCCCAGCACCGCGAAAACCGGCGTGATGTCGGGATTGCCGGCGCCATTGGCGAAGGCGGTCAGCTCGACCGTGAGGCCAGCCGGCGTTACTTCGCCATCGTAGTAGTTGACGCGCAGATCGATGCTGTTGCCGCACTCGCCCTTGTGGCGCGCGGTGAGGTTCACCTTGGCGGTATCGACACCGTCGACAGCGGCGGTGAAAGGCAGGTCTGCGGCGGCATTGATCGCGGCCGCCGTGGCGGTGGCGAGGCTGGCGGCCGTCGCGCCCTGCGCAGCGGCTATGCGGACTCGTCGGCCGGCGCCATACAAGTCGATCAGACCGGGCGACGTCGGGCTGCCGGTGAACTTCACCGCCCCGGTCGCCGCCACGCCAGCACCGAGATCATCGAGCGCGACCACCCAGGTCTCGACGAAGTCGTTGTTGGCGAAGTGCTTGTCGATCATCTGCGCCAGCATCGAGGCGGCACCGAAATAGGTCTTGCCCTGGGCTGCGCTGGTAACGCGCGTCGGCAACAGCGCGGCCACCGTGCCGGCGGCAAGGCGCTGACCGATGATGAGGCAGCGATACGGCATGATGCTCGCGCCTTCGACCGCCTTTGACGGATCGAACTCGACATAGACGAACGGCTCGCGCGCGTTGCCCGGAATAGCGTTGAAGCTGATAGCCATCGTTTACTTCCCCTTCTTCACCGGCTTGCCGTCGGAGATCTCGGAGATCTCGACCTCGCCCATGCGCTCGCGGCGGCGCCAATAGGCTCCGTCCTGCAGCTCCTTGCCTTCAGCCGGCAGCGGGACCGGCGGCTGGGCGGTGACGTCCAGCACCCGGCAGCCCGGCTTCGGCTTGATCAAAACGATACGCATCACGCGCCTCCAAGGTTGATGTTGTTTTCCGCATCGACCTGGCCGTCCGGACCGGCAGTGGTGCTCGGCTCGGCGAAGTCGTATTTCACGTTGACCAGGTCGAGATCGTTGATGACGGCATCGCCGACCGAGATCCGCGACACGGTCGAGAGCCGCAGGCGGGCCTCGTGGCACAGCACGCCGCAGAACATTGCCGGCCCGAGGCGCTCGACCTGCAGGCCGATCTCGTTGTTGCGATCGTCGTCGCCGATCTGCCACAGCACGCCGCCCAGCGTTTCGTCGTTGCGGAACTTGGCGCGCATGCTGTCGATCATGAGATCGAATTCCAGCTCGCTGGCGGCCTCGTCGAGAAACGAGCGGTAGCCGACGATGCGCCAATCCATGATCTCGAAGTTTGTATCGCCGCTGTCCTGCACTTCGCGGATCGAGCCGCGACTGACATACCAGCCACTCACCTTGTCACCGACCATGTAGTGCTGCAGCAGTTTCTTCTGGTCTTTGACGAAGCGCTCGAACGGATGCACCTGGCCGATGCCGGCGATGCCCTGCATGGCGGCGACGATCGCATTGCGGATGACGGTGGTGCTCATCTACGCCGCCCCACCTTGCCGCGCACGCGATCGGCGGCCTTCTCGAACAGCCGGATCACCTGGCCGCCATGCTGCTCGTAGGCGCGCTTGAACATGAAGGCGCCCCTGGTACCGCGCCGCGCGATCGCCGAGGCGATCGCATAGCCGGCCGAACGCGCGTCGTCGGGCGCCAGGCCGAGCTTCATGCGTGCCCAGTCCTGCAGCGGCTCGACGGGCGGGCGATGCGGTTTGGTGCCCAGCTCGACCGGAAGCGCGTAGCCCAGCGAGGTAGCCGCGCCCGCCTCGATGCGTTGACTGCCGACCACCGGCTCTACCGCGATGATCGAACCTTTGAGGCCGCCGCCGGCACCGATGCCGGTCGGTGTGTTCTCCTGCACCTCGCGCTGCAGCAGCAGGGAGCCTTCCCAGCCGGCGCGCGTGAACTCGGCGCGCGCAACGTCCGGCACCGAGGTGAGCAGGCCGAGCAGCTCGGCCGCCGCCGGCCGCAGCTGCAGATGCATGCGAAGGTCGCTCATTCCTGCCCCCGCTGCAGCAGGCCGATCCGGCCGGTCGGCCGGACGCTGACGGTGGCCGATGCCGGCGCCTGGCGTTTCGGATCGATGCCGAGATGCGTGTAGTAGACCTGGCGCAGATCGGCGGCGCGCTTGGCGTAGTCGTTCGACTTCGCCTGGTGATCCACGCTGTCGGACTGGATACTCGATTGCCGGTCGGCGGCATGCTGGCTGGCCATGCCCTGCAGGACGAAGGCCGCCGCCCAGCAGGCAACCGCCTCGCGGTCATGCACCGGGATCGAGTCGGTAAGGACGTCCACCACATGGCGCCTGGTGAAGCGGATGCGCGCCGTGCCTGGACCGCCGATCGGCGCGTGCACGCGGATCTCGATGCCATCCGGCGTCTGCGTCGTGTACCAGGCCTCGCTGCTCAGCTTGCGCGGCGGGATCTGGCCGGCCGGCGCCTCGATTTCGGTCACGACGCTAAAATCGGGTTCGAATGCTGCCGGAAGCGGCAGCAGGGTGCCCTCGGCGAGGACGTCGGCGACGTCACGGAATGGCCGGTCCAGCGAATACCGCTGCACCGCCGCCGCAATGCCCTGGTCGCGATCGGCGGTGGAAATCTCTCCACCACCGTCGCGCGCAAGGCTGTCGACCATCGCCTGGATATCGCCGAGGGCCATCCTGCAATTCCCGCCTTACGCCACCACGGCCTTGTAGAAGCCACGGAAGTCGGTGACGGTGCCGCCATAGGTATGGCGGATCTTCCAGGTCAGCTTGTCGTTGCTGAACATGGAGCCGACGGTCGGGTTGTCCTGGACGAAGATCTCCGGCTCTTCGTTGCCATCGAGGAAGCCGATCTCGATGCCAGGGATGTCGAGCGGATCCGCCGACAGAACCCAATCGTTGGCGTCGGTCCAGTACCAGACCGGAATGACATTCAACGACAGGCTCTGCAGGAAGGTCTTGTCCTGCTCGGTGTTGCGGCGGAACAGGTCGACCGCCTGCTCCTCCAGCTGGAACGGCACCAGGATGTCGCGCGGCCCGACAGACAGCGGCTCGTTGCTGCCGGGCTCCTGCTGCTGCAGCATCGCCAGGCGGCCGGCCGCCACCGAGGCAGCGCCCAGCGCCGTGGCACCGAGGTTGCCGTGCGTGGCATGAAACAGCGCCACGCCATCGAAGATCACCGGATTGGTCCGCAGGAAATCGAGCACGAACTTGCTCAACGTGCGCTTGCCGGCCCGGCTCAGCTTGGTCGGCACCTGGCGGATCACACCGACGTCGTCGTTGCGGATCATCTCCAGCGTGATGGACTCGGTGCCACCGCGCTTGGTGACCGCGTAGGTCGCCTTCTCGTCGGTCGGCGAGGCGAGCGGATCGTAAGAGCCGCTCTCGGCCACCGCAGGCAGATCGCCATAGCCGCCATAGCGGGTGCGTTCGTTGGTGCGGAAGTCGTTCACGTTGACCACGTTGGCAACGCGCCGCCAGGCGTCCAGCTGACTCTGCATCCGGTAATCCGCAAGCATGCGGCGGCGCAGAGCGGCGCCGAGAACATTGGACAGCTGCGCGCCGGCCAGCGCCTCGGTGTAGCGCGCCTGGTCGACGTCATCGATCGAGCCGGTGATGCGCTTGTCGCCGGTGATCTCGACATAGCACTCGCGGAACGACCGCGCGTAGCGGTGATCCTTGTGGGTGGGATCGAAGAAGGCATCGAGCATGTCGGCCACCTTCTGCGGCCGGCTCTCGCCTTCCTTCACCTGGAACGCACCATCGCCCAGGCCCGTGACGCGGCCGGACTCGGTGAAGTTGGCCAGATACTCGCGTTCGCCCTTGATGGCGTCGTCGACCTGGGCCTCGGTGAACTTGGCACCTTCGGCCAGGAACTGCTTCTTCAGCCGATCCTTGGCGGCATCGGGCAGGTTGCTGCCGTTGATGGTCTCGCGGGCATAGGAGCGCGCTTCAACCAGGCGGACGGCTTCGCTGACGTCCTGCTGGCTTGCGGCTGGCACCGCCGAGGCGGCCTGGGCCGACACGGCTTCGTTGTACTTCGCCATCACCTCATCGTCGGTGATGCTGTCCTTATCGAGGCCCTTCAGAAGCTCAGGCTTCTTGGCCTCAATGAAGGCGATCATTTGGGTACGCAGCATGTCTTCACCCTCCTTGGGGTCTGCTTTGGCCTCGATAAGACGGATCATGCCGCCGCCTGCGCCGGGTTCGACGATCAGGTCGACGGAATGAACCTTGGTGAACCGCGTTGCCTCGCGGATTCGGCGGTTGCCGCGAACGGCGGTGCGCGCACCGCCGCTGGCGTCGATGGAGAAACCGAACAGGTCGGTCATGTTGCGGGCATAGGCCTCGCGCAGCTTCACGCCGAGCGGCGATGCCGGCTCGATCACCTGCAGCTCGGCCTGGATCTCGCCTTCGTCGGTCTTGGCGGCCTCGACGAATTTCGGCGCCGAGAGACGGCCGATCAGGTTGCGCACGTCCTTGCCCTTGCCGGCGAGATGCTCGTCGTCGGACTTCACGAAGACGCGCGCGCCCTCGAACAGCGGCACGGCTTCGCGCAGAACCTGGTCGGAGTAGAAGTTGCCGTTGCCCGAAATGCCCGCCTTGATGACGCGGATCAGGTAGCGGGAGCCGGGCGCGCCATCGCCGTCGATCGCCTCGACGAACACGCCCCGCGATGCCGGCCGGGCGGTGCCGGCGGGCTGGAATGATTCCTCGACCTGTTGCGGCGGGTCGCCGATCGCAACCGCGCCGTCGTCGCCGACGACGTAGCTGTAGCGCCAGTACTTGCTGTCGACCTGCACGACGATACTGTCGGGAAACAGGGCGGCGACCATCGGCCACACTTCGCGGCCGGCGTCGATCCGCAGTTTGAGCCGGAGGGCCGCGCCAACGCGGTCCATGAGATCCTGATACGACCCCGCCGCCGCTTCACGCAGGGCGGTGAGGCCGACCAGGCCGGCGGCGGGGATCGCGGCGAGCTTCACTTCTTGGCGCCCGTCAGCTTCTGGCCGTCGATGGTGACCACCACGACCTTGTCGCCATAGTCCTTGAAGGAGAAAACCTCCTTCTCGCTGACCGGCTTCTCTTCGGTCTTGCCGGTCGGCTTGCCGGCATTGTCCAACACCGGAACGGTGCGGCGGACGAACTTGGCGGCCTCGGCCGCCGTCAGCTTCTTGTCGGGCTTGGCATTGCCCTCGCCTTTGTCATTGCCCTCGCCCTTGTCATTGCCCTTGTCGTTCGGATCCATCGGTGCCTCTTGAAGGTGGGTTGCGCCGGGCATCGCCCTGCGCCATCATGCCGGCCGACCCTACTGGCCACCCCCCGAACGGAGCAGGGTGGCGGGCGCCACCCCCACCCCCGACAGATCCAGCCCGGCAGACAGACCAGACCGGATGGCTATCCGGTCAGGCCGGGCAGCCCGAAAACGGCCCCGCCGAGGCCGGCAGGGCGTTTAAATTCGCGTTTAAATCGCCGCCATGCCCCAGCGCAGCCGAACGGCCCCACGAGGCGCCAGCGGGCTAGAAATCGGCCCTAAAATCGGTTTGGCGGAAAACCGGGATTTTCTGAAAAACGGGTAGTGGTGGCCGGATCGGCCATCCCAACAGGCCGGCGCCGCCCGCCCAGGCTAGGCGGGCGGTGCACCGGCGCTGCCAGGTCGAGCTGGTCTTATTCCGGCAGTCGGCCGGGATGGGCGCGGGCGTCGACCACCTTGGCCAGCGCCGGATCGAAGTCGCACTCGTAGGTGTGGTTGATCCAGGCGCCGAAGCCGTTCTGGTACTGGATCTTGTCGCCGATGTAGGTGATCACTTTCTTGTCCGGGCCGGCCCAGCGGAAATGGCTGAACTTCGGCTCGTACCAGCTGTCGGTCCATTTGTGGCTGTTCTTGGCCAGGCGCTCGACCACGCGCGTGCACGGCCCTGTCGATGCGGCGGAATGCTTCTCGCCCCAGCATTTGAGATCCTTCGGGCAGTTGGCTTCGGCGGCGGCCTTGCGCTGCTGTTCCTCCAGCGCGGCCTGCCTGGCGCGCTCCTCCGCCGCCCTGGCATCCGCTTCCTGCTTTGCCTTCGCCTCGGCCTGGTGCGTGCGCCACGCCGCTGCATCGGTGAAGCCGGCGGCCGATGCCGCATTGTGCTCGGCGACGGACTCGAAGCCGGCGGCGCGGGCCTTCTCCTCCTGGATCGCCGTGCCGACGAGCGCAGCGCCGAAGAAAAACACCACCACGCCTCCGAACGCGACATAGGCACCGAGCTTGCGGCGGCCCTTGCGGAACAGCAGACCGATTCCGGCGACGAAGGCGACGAATCCGAGGATGGCTACAGCGGTGCCCATTTCTACCCCCTTGGCGATACCTGCTGCCCCAAGTTGAGCAAACCGAAAAGCCGGTTGCAACCCTGCTTTGCCGGACCTACATTGAATAGGCCTGCCGGCGTGATCTGAAGTCGGCTTGATCCTGGTGACCGGCCTTCCCGGTGACCGGCCCACCCCAGCGCCAGCTGGTGCATGTGCGGTTTCGAGGGCGTTGCGTCCCTTGCCGGCAGGCTAATCCCGCTCTTCTCCCGATCTGGCCAGCTAGATTTTTCCGGTCAGCACCTCGTAGGCATCCGTATTCGCCAGATCCGCCCTGGCGACCATGCTGCCGGTGACAAGGATGTTGCCGCGCTTGTGCTGCATGCGCCGGTCGGCATCGCCCAGCTTCACCACCAGGCGCGCCAGGCGGGCCTGGCCGGCGACGGCCAGCACATAGACCAGGGTCGGATCCTTGGCACGGCGGTCGAAGAGAATGGCTTTCGGCCGCGCCATGCGCTCGGGCAGGTTCCGCAGCAGCTCAATGGGAAGCGCATCGGCCTTCTTGTCCACATGCAATGCGCGCCGCATGTGCAGCAGCTGTCGGTCGCCGATCATGATATCGGTGCCGATCGGTGCCATGCCTCGCGGCGCCAGCTTGTCGCTGACCGATTGCGGCAGCTGCGCCACCGTGCGGATCTCGCCGGTCGCGTGGCGCTTGCGATCGAGCGTCTTGCCGGCCCAGTCCTGGTAATCGGCCGCGCGCACATCGCTGACCAGCTTCTTGCCCATGTTGGCGCTGCGCTCGTCGTCGGTGAAGGGCTGCTCACGCGGATGTTTCACTTCCCAGTCGGGCATGTAGGGCAGATGCACGCAGCCGCAGTTGATCGTGTGCCTGGCCGGCGCCTTCGGATCGCGCGGGAACATGATCGCGGCGCCGCCGACCATGAACGGCTCGTCGACCTTGCGCACCTGGCCATCGGCCAGGTCGTGGCTCTGCCGGCTGTTGCGCTTGCCCGAGCGGCGCCATTGCTTCATCAGGCCGGGCACGGACTCGCCGGCCTGCTCCAGCCTGGCCTGCGCCGCCGTCGCGTAGGCGCGGCCGACTTCGGTGCGCACGATGGTGATGGCGCGGTCCCGGCCGCCCTGGATCGTCTTAGAGATCTCGCGCACGGCGTCGCTCGGCGCCTGGGCACCGATCACGATCAGGCCGAGCTGGCTGTTGGTGCGGTTGACGATGGTGGTGGTGACGTCCTGCATGCGATCGGTCATGAAGCTCTTCATGGCCAGCAGCTGGTCGCGGTCGATCGCCGGCAGCTGCGCCACGATGGAAAGGCCGCCGGCCGACAGCGGCTTGTCGACCAGGTCGATGCCGGCCGCCCAGGATTTCTCCGCCGCGCCGGTCACCGCGCTCGATACCGCCGCGCCTTTCTCCTCCAGCACCTGGCGGATCGCCTGCTGCAGGCGCGGCAGATACCATTGCTTGTAATCGCTCGGCTGGCCGGCCAGCTCGATGCGGATCCTGTCGTCGGCTTCCTTGAGCAGCCGCGTGATCTCGGCGGCGGTATCGCGCTGTATCGCGATGCCACGCTTCAGCTGGCGCGTCCGCTCGGTGCGGAATTCGCGCCCGCCCTTGCCCTTCGGCTTGTCGGTCATTGATCCTCAGTCGGATCCGCGGCTGCCGGCGGATCCTCGAAGGCATCCTTGCCGGCACGCTCCTCGATCGCCTGGCGCGCCCGCTCCAGCTCGTCGGCCGGATCGATGCGCACGCCGAGGCGGCCGGCGATCGCTGCAATGATCGAGACGGCGGTCTCCTCGGTCAGCAGGCCGCGATCGATGGCGGAAGCGGCGGCCACCACCACCTGGGCCAGCGCCGAGGCATAGGACGTGGTATCTCGCGCCGTCATCTCGGGGAACTCGATGCCGATCTGGTACTCGGCCTCGACAAGCTTCTGCTCGATATTGGCTTCGCTGGCGCCGTAGAGCGCCTGCAGGCGTTTGCGCAGCACGAAGCGGCAGATCTGCATCAGGATGTTCTTCACCTTGCGCTGGCGCATGGTGAAGGTCTTGAAGGTCGGCTCGCCCATCTCGCCGGCGGTGGCGCGATTGACGTCGCCGCCGCCGCCGTACCAGTGCTCCGGGATGGCGCTGCCGCCCAGCACATGGTTGCGGAACATCCGCGCCAGCACGGAATGATCGCTGGCCTTCAGATCGGGCGTCTCGGCCTTCCATTCCTCGGTGTCGTTGTGGACGCGCACGCTGTTCGGCTTCGGCGGCTGAATCTTGGTAGCCCGCTCCTTCACCTCGTCGGGCGTTGCGCCCTTGATCGTGACGTCCCAGATGAATGCGTTGAGCAGATCCGAGCGGTCGCCGGCCCGGAACAGGAAGGTTTCGTAGACGTCGGCCCAGTCGGCCGGCGCCAGCAGATCGGATCGGCCGCGCCGGCCGGACGAGAGGCGATTGACGGCGAAGTAGAAGCACTCGCCGTCGGTGAAGCCTTGCCGGATCTCCTGGGTGCGCGCTGAGAACACGGTCTCCGGCCCGTTGACGATCACCCGGAAGCGCCGCTTGTTGCCCCGGCGATCGCGCTTGGTGACGATGCCGATCGGCTGCGCGCTGTTGTCGGGATCCGACACGACGGTCTCGATCAAGCTCGGATCCAGCACGCCCAGGCGGGTGTGGCCGTTCATCTCGTTGACGAAGGCAGGGAAGCACTGCTCGCCGAACAGCGACAGCTCGCGGACGATCTCTTCGAGCCGCTCCTCCATGTTGGTGATCGGATCCTGCCAGAAGAGGCGCAGCCATTCGTTCGCCTCGTCATCGCCCACCTTGACGGTGACACCCTCGGCCAGCAGATAGACCAGCGGCAGCTCGACCAGCTGCTTGGCGATCAGGTTGGTTTCCCACAGATGGACCGCCACCTCCTGCATGCGATGCTGCGTCATCGGCGACAGGTCGCGGCGCGCATCCTCGGTGATCGGCCGCCAGCTGGCGTCGTCGGCATCGATCGTCGTACCGGCCGCCTCGCGGAAGTCCTTGCGCAGATCCTCGTTGTCCGGCGCCTGCACGGGCGCCGCTGCAGGCCCGTTTAAACGGGCCTTAATCCGCTGCCAGAAACTCATGACTGCTGCCTCCCGCTAAGGCTGCCGAAGATCGAACCGCGACGCATGGAGAACCCATCGTCCTGCGGATCCTCGATCGTCGCGCCATATGCCGGCTGCAGACGATCCTCCGCTGCATGGACCGCCAGAGCGGCAGCCCAGAATTCATCGGCATGGCCCAGCTCGCTGCGATCCGCGTCGAAGCGCGGATTGCCCGCGACAGTCATCAGCTTGCGAACCGCGTGCATGCTGTCGCGGATGGTGCGGTCTTCCGGCGTGCGCAACCGCTTGTCCTCGTAGACCTGCTTGATCTGTGTCGCCAGATGCTGCTTCACCGGGCCGGTGAACGTGACGCCCTCGACGCGGCCGGATCCGTGGCGCGTCTGCGCGTCCTCCACTGGTTTCATGCCCATGCCGGTCTCGTCCATACAGCAGCGCCGCACGCGGTAGCGGGCAAAGACGTTATCGAGAGCCGCATCCTGGGCGGCGAAGCTGGCATTCTTCAGGCGGATTACCTCGCGGGTCCACAGCACGTCGCCGAGGCGCTCGAAAACCCAGATGACGAATAGGTCGCGGCGGCGGCCGATATCGACGCCAACATACACCTCGCCACCCTGGTACAGGTCCGGCCGGCCGGCATCGGCATGCTCGGCCGAGATGATCAGCTCCCAGGTCAGCCAGGCAGTGGCCTCGTCGACCGGCATGCACATGAATTCCTGCTGCCAGGTCTCCTCGTCGCCGGCCGCCTCGCGCTGCTCGGCCAGCCAGGCCTGCCGCTCGGCCTGGGTCAGCTGCCGGCCGAGGATCTTGTCGGCCAGGCCCTGCTCTACGGCCAGGGTGATCGGCGTGGTGTGCAACGACCAACGCGACTTGCTGTCCAGCTTGCCCTCGGCGATCGCCTTGCGCGCCGCCGTCACCATCCGATAATAACGGTTGCCTTTGCCGTTGTAGGTCGAGATCACGCGGCAGGGATAGCCCCAGGTGATGACCGGCAGGGCCGCCTTCCACAGTTCTTCCGGCTGCTTGTGGAAGGCATACTCGTCCAGCACCAGCTTGCCGCCCTTCGAGCGGAAGGCCTTGGGATTCGACGACAGCCCGGTTATGCGCTTGCCGTTGGCGAATTCGACGACGAAGGCCTTGATGTCCTTGTCGTCGTCTTCCAGCACCACTTCGCCGAGATCGCGTGCGCCGATATCCAGCACGCGCGCCCACATGCCGCAATAACGGATGTATTCCAGCGCAGCGGACTGGTCGGCGGAGGAGAACCAGACGTCGAGGCCGCCCTCGGCGCGCGCGGCGTCGCGGACATCCTCGAAGGCCTGCACGTAGCTGGCGCCGATGCGGCGCGACTTCTCCCAGATCTTCAGGCGGCTGGCGTCGTTCAACCAGGCCGCCTGATAGGGAAGGAAATATCTGCCGATCGCCGGCTTGCGCTCGGTGGCCGTCATGCTCCCAGCTCCGCCTGGATCGCCCGGATGGCGTCCTCGGAGACCCCCTTGCGCTGCAGCACCTCGCCGGTCTTTTTCTTTGCCTCCTCCAGCATCTCGGCACGCAGCTGCTGGCGGACCTTCATCTCGACCAGCTGGGCATCCGACACGGCCTTCATCGCCGCCTGCAGATCGCGCGTGGCGCGGCTGAGGAACATCATATCCTCCGGCGAGATCGAGGCGGCACCGGCACGGATGTTGTTGCTCAGCTTGAATAGCAGGGCCTGCATCAGCTCGATGTTGAGCCGCGCGGTGCGGTCGTCGCCGCCGCGCTCCATGATCGGCTTCATCAGGCCTTCTGCGGCGGCGCGGATCTCGGCCAGCTCCTGGCCCAGCTCGTCGTAATCCTTCACCCACCGGCCGACCGTGCCGCGCGACACCTCGACCTGCAGCTCCTGCAGCTTGGCGTGGATCTGGTCGATCGTGCAGCCGCCGTTGCGCAGCTCGGCCAGCAGGCGGCGCGTCTCTTCCGGCAGTTTGTCGATCACGCGCTTGCGCGCCATAGCCGCCTCCGTTCAGCGCCGCTCGAACGGACTCGGCCGCTTGACGCCCTCGCGCACCAGGTTGCCGCGCGCCACTTCCAGGCCGTCGTCGGTCAGCTTGCCGACCATGACGATGCCGAGATCCTCCAGCTGCAGCAGACCCTGCTCGGCCAGCCAGCGCATTTCGTTACGGACCTGGTCGCGCGACGAGTTGATGCCGAAGCCGACAACCGAGTCCTTGATGATGGAGCAGTTCGCGCTGTAGCCAGGCGCCTTCTCCAGCACACGCAGGATGGTGAGCCGGCGATGTTCGGACATGGTCTTTTCTAGGCTCATTTGTCCTTACTCCGCAGATGGTCGTCGATGACCGAAACCCAGCCCTTGACCGTCGTCATCAGGGCGTCCATGCCCTCGAACTTGGCATTGGTCACCCGGATATCGCCGGAAAGCCGCTCCATGCTGACGGCAAGCTGGGCGATATCGGCGGCGCTCGGCAGCGCCTTGATCCGCTCGTCGAGCAGATTGAACCGCGTGTCGCCCTGGTTGAGCCGCTCGGCGTGACTCTGCTGGCGTTCGCCGAGATGCTCGATCGCCTTGGTCATCTTGCCGACGATATCGTTATGCTCGGAACGGCGGACATAGTGCTTGTTGAGCCAGAAGAGCACACCGCCCATGAAGAACGGCAAAACGAGGTTGCCCAGGGTCGCCCATTCCTTGATCTGATCCAGCGTCACAGACTTCCCCCGTCACGAAACACCTGGCAGTCGATACACCGCTCCGCATCGGGCACGGCACGCAATCGCAGTAGCGGAATCGCGTCGCCGCAATCCGCGCAATCGCGCGGCTGCGGATCGCCCTCGCAAACGGCCGGGCGCCGCACCCTTGCAAGCGCGGCGTCCGTGAACTCCTGCGCGCGATCCTGCGCGCGGTCGATCAGATCGGCCATGCTCACGCTGACTGGATCTGCTCATGCAGCCGGGCGGTGATGGCACGCAGCGATGCAATCTCCTCCGGCGTCGGGTCGCGCCCTTCGGCCTTCAGCCGCTCGACCATCGCCTTGCCTTCCTGGGCGATGGCGATGCCTTTGGCGGCGGCTTCAGCCAGGAACAGGCCGAGAGAAATGGCTTCGGTCAGACCCATGACTCAATCCTCCTGGACGGTGAGCGGGATGCGCACATGCCATGCCAACTTGGGCGGCGGTTGACCGAGCCAGCCGCTGGCCTTCAGGTAAGACAGGATCTCGGACACGGCGTGGCGCGCGGCGGCCAGCACTGCCGGGATCTTCGGATCGTTGCCGGCCTGGACGGCGACCTGCGCGGCGACGATGGAGTCGTAAGCCGCGGCTTCCAGCTTCTTCAGCACGGCCTTGGCTTCCGTCGTGGCATGGCCGCTGTTGAAGTAGGAGATGATCAGACTCTGCGCCACGTTGAAGTCGCGCTCGATGCCGTAGATCGTCTGCGCCGGCGTTTCCGCGACGCGGCTGGCGCAGGCGGTGAGTCCGCCGCCGACGATCAGCAGCCCCAGCATCAGGCCGAGTGCCGAGCCGGCGCCGCTAGTGTTGGCCGCCTTGGAGAGGCGCCGCTTGATCAGGAAACCGTTGATGATCACCCAGGCGGCACCGCCGACCGTGACGAGTGCCTCGGCATATTCGGTCGTCGTTTCCGGCGCCAGCGTGACACCGGCCGCCGTCGCCAGCGCGGTGACCAGGTTGAACGCGATAAGCGTGAAATTTTTCCTCATGCGAGGCTCTCCTTCCACTCGGGTTTGTCGGTGGTGACTGCTTCGGTTAGCCGCGGATTCGCCTCGCGCCACCATTTCAGCTGGTTGCGTGCGTAGAGCACGGTTAGGGTGAGGGTCAGCGGCAGAAAGCCCCATGCCTGGCTGCAGGCGATCCAGAGCAGCCACAGCGCCTGGCCACAGAGGCCGAAGGCCCACGCGAAGCGCCACTTGTTGCCGATCAGCACCGTCAGCACGATCGTGATCAGCGACAGCAGCCAGGGTAGATAGGCGGTGACGAGCTGCGCCATGAGCCTAGACCTTCGTGTGCTTGGGATCGCCCGGCTCGACGCCGGCATAGAAGTGGTGGTTGCCGATGGCGCAGATCGGCGAACGGCCGAGCGCCCATTTCGGCATGGTTTTGACGATGGTCGGGTTGAGGTAGTGCGTGGCGCCGTAGGTCGGATCGGGGATCGAGCCCTTCACCACGCTCAACATCGCCAGCATGCAGTCCTGGAAGGTCGCGTCGTCGAGCGTGACCTTCCTGATCCGCTCGGCGTTGTGATCGTGCCAGCAGGTATACTGCCACGGCTTCTGGCAGACGGCGGCGATGCTCTCGCCCCACCAGTCCGCCTTGCGGTCGCCCCACAGATCCATCACGACGCGATTGCGGAAGCTCCAGCCCACGGCGACCTTGCCGAAGAAGGTCTCACCGCTGGCTTCGCCCATGATGGTGCGCGCGCCGATATCGATATCGATCGCGGTGACCGGGATCGAGGACTGGCGGAAGTCGCGCAGCTGCGAAGGCGGAATGGCGGGCGGCTCAATCATGCCGCCGAAAATGCCCGTTGAAGCCGGGCTAAAGCAGGGTGGCAGGCGCCACCCGCAGACGGATCAGCCAAACAGCTTCAGCTGCAGGCTTTCCATGCGATCGGCCAGCCAGCGATGCACGGTCGTGCGATCGACGCGCAGCTCGACTGCGATCTTCTCCTTACTCCAGCCCTGCTCGTCAAGCCAGAAGGCGAGCGCCTTTTTGCCGATCGGCACGGCGATGGACTCGCCTCCGAAATGGCCGGCCAGGGCCTTGGCCGCCTCGGCGCCGACGATCTGCACGATCTCGCTGCCCTCGAACTGGCGCGGGATGTAGACGCGGCTGCCGCCATAGCGGAAGGCAAGCCGCAGGGCAGCCTCGCGGCCGGCGATCTCGGCGATCTGCGCCAGTGCCGCCGGCAGGATCGCTTCGTTCGGCGTGGTCATGCCAGCCTCACGCGGTAGATGGTCAGCCGGTGCGTCACGATGCAGTCGGCAATGCGCCGCTTCCATGTCGCCCGGATGGTGGCAAGGCCGGACGGCGCGACGTCGACCGAGATGCGCGGCCAGGCGTAGCCCTGGTCGAGCAGCTTGTCATGCTCCTGGGCCAGCGTGTTGCTACCAGCGAGCAGCAGCTGGATTGCCTTCCGCTTGAGGGTGTAGCGATTCCCGCGCTTGTAGATCATGCGGCTCCTTCCTTTGCCGCCCGCGCGGCGCGGCCCTCGGCGATGTAGCGGTCGACAATCTCGTCCCAGGCCTTGTCGGCCTTGGCATGGCTGTCGATCCGGCAGCGGTCGGATCCCATCGGACAGAGCTTGTGGCCGCGCTGCGCGATCGCGCAGAAGCCGTGGCCGTCCCTCGGGCAATAATCGTGGCGCGGCTTCATGCGGCGCGCTCCGTCTCGCCGGCCGCCGCGAACTTGCCCACCTCGTTGCCCCAGTGAAACCAGTGCGGGCGGCCGATGCGCTGGCGCGCAAACAGCTCGGCGCAGAGCTGGCCGGGCGCCAGCGCCTCCATGATGTCGTATTGCTCGTCGGGCTTGCGGCTGTGGCCGCGCTCCTGCGACAGCACCAGGTTGCGCACCACGGCGTGGTTGCGCGGCGGATCGCCGAGCGTGCCGACCAGCAGCAGCTCGGCCGAGGAACGCAGGCGGTAGCCGCCGCCGACGTTGATCTTGCCCCTGCGGGTCATCTTGCCCCAGGCGATGAAGCCGCAATAGCGGAAGCCCCAGCATTTCATGACGTCGAGCTGGTCGGGCAGCATGGGCGACGTCGCCCAGAGGCCGAGCACGCAATGCCGGCTGGCCAGCTGCTGCACCGGCAGCGCCCTGATCTCATCCAGCTCCATGCACGCATACTGCGCCTGCGGCGCCTTGCCGATGCCCTTCTCGCTGTACAGCTCGAACTTCCAAGGCGGATCCGCGATGATCGCGCCGAAGGAGAGCGGACGAAGCTCGGCGAAAGGCCAGGTCATGTTAGCCTCGAACCAGCGGCGGCTCGGCAGGAAGAGCACACCATTCCTGTTCGAGAACTGGCTCCGCAGGATCCGAGTGGCGCCATGTGATGCGCAGCCGCACTTTGCCGACTCCATCGGGCCGCACCCGTGCGGTAGGGAAATCGTATCCTCGCTGGACTGCCAGCTCGTGCTGTGCGGCGATCCAGCAATCTTCGACAGCCAGGAGCTGCTCGATGCCATCCTTGCCAAGCTTCAAGCTTTGGCGATCATCCCAAGGCATTTTGCGCTCCATTTCGTTTGGCCAGCTCACGGTGCTGCCAGTCCTTCAGCGCTTCGATCACCTTGTTGGCTTCTGCCGGCGCCAGCCATTCCGGGTCATCCTTGCCGGTCATCCGCTTGACGAAGGACAGCAGCGCCTGGCGCGTCGGGCTGTCGGGGATGCCCTGCCGGCACAGCTCGCCCCAGAGCGCGAAGATCAATCGCACATAGGCCTTGCCCGAGGCCTTGCGGTACGGCTTGCCGTTGATCCGGGTGAGCAGCGTCCCGAGCTGCGGCAGGGTCAGATCCTTGCTGCTCTCGACCTGGAACTCGTTGCGCAGCAGCGCGCGGTAATCCTCGTCGCTGATCCCCTTCTTGGTCTTGGCGGTGTGCACCGCGCGGATGAGCCCTTTTCGATCAGCCTGCATCGGTCTTGTCCTCGAATTTGCGGCAGGCCGGGCTGCGCGCCAGGATGTCGGTGCGCCGGCTGCCGGTCCAATAGCCCTGCATGAGGTTGCATTTGTGCCACGACCGGCTGCTGCCGCTGGAGATGTGCCGATCGAACCTGCAATCGCGGCAGGTCTTGCCGGCCGGCCCGGTACCAGGGATATCGGCGTAGCCATATGGCTTTGGCTCTTTGCCGCGTTTGCCGCGACCAGGCATGCGGAGGGTGCTGGGTGCGCGCAAAGGTGCATCGAGCAATTTCTGCAGCTTTGGATCAACCGGCATGGCCGCCTCGCCATGTCCACAGGCCCTGTGCGCCACGCGCGGGAACCGGCGGTTCAAAAGGCTGAATATCGCTGTAGGGCCAGCCCCAGTTGAAATGCTGTTCGCGGTCGCTGTCATTTCCGGCCACCACACCAAACTCTCGCGCGCATTCATGGCCGGGCTTCGGATGACCAAGCACAGCAGTCCCAAGCCCATGTGCCAGCGGGAGGCTGGTCGGATCTGAAAGCACGCGCTCCAGGAACGGGATAGCCTTGTCGCGATGCAGGCAGGGCTCCAGCATAAAGTCGCTGTCGCTACGCAACCTCATCAGCAGCATTCGCACTTCGGCCAGATCGATGGGGCGCTTCGCGGCATGGATGACATGCCGCTGGCCGACTTCTTTCTGCGGCGGCACCCAGCCACGAAATTCATAAGGCTTGGCGCCGATCATGATCAACGATGCCCAGGGCTGATAAACGGTGAGCGCCTTCATGCCCGCGCCTCCGTCCTGCACTGCTGCAGCGCACGGCGGCCGGACTCGGCGTGATCGTTGAATGCCTGCACCAGCTCGGCATGCGTCATGCCCTCGGCCTCGCAATGATCTAGCGCGGCGAACAGCACATTGGCCGGGCTGTCCGGTTCGGCCTGGAAGCGGCCTTTTGCCCGGCCGCCCAGCAGCTCAGTCAGCCCGTTGATAGCGCTTCGCCGGCCCAGCTCACGCTTGTCTGGCTCGCCGGCGCGGGCCGGCTTGAACGCAGTCAGCGCCAGAATGGCGTTCAGCACGGCATAACGCTCAGCCTTGTCGAACTGCATGGTGGCCTCCGTCTGAACGTTGCGGGAGAGATGCGAGGCGCAGCTCCAGCGCCGCGCGGAACCGGCCGTCATAGCCGGCAGCCATCACCGCCCAATCCAGCAGCTCGCCGGGCGGCACTTCGACGCGGCCGGCAGGGTGGCCGCTGGAATCGAGCGCGAGAACGTCCAGCACGAATCCGGCGCCCTTAGGCCGACATTGCGTCGGGCTGTGATCATGCACGGTCGGCATGATCAGCTCTTCTTGACCTTGTAGACGGTGGCCACCGAGCAGCCGACCTTCTCGGCGATCTGCTTGACGGTCATGTCGCCGGCCAGCAGCTGCTTGATCTGCGCATCGCGACCACTGGTGTCGCCCGGCTTCGGCAGGGCCAGAATCGCCTTGCCGCCGCGCGGCGGGCGGGGCTTGTCGGCGGTGTCCGCGGTCGGCCCGTCGACAATCC
Organism: Rhodocyclaceae bacterium; assembly: GCA_046294935.1. Taxonomy (GTDB): domain Bacteria; phylum Pseudomonadota; class Gammaproteobacteria; order Burkholderiales; family Rhodocyclaceae; genus Sulfuricystis. The sequence continues at coordinate 28,657 of JBKBOI010000002.1, read as the reverse complement.
ACTTTTCCAGCTCGGGCAGTTTCTGCACCAGCTCGGTGATGCTCTGGCCGCCGCGCAAACCGGCTTCGACCAGGCGCAGGCGGAGATCGATGGAGTGATAGGCGCCGCTGCCGTCAACCACGGTGAGTGCCGGCAGTGCGGTGGCGGCGGTGTCGGTGTCGGGCATTTCGACGGTGACCTGCTTGGTGCGCATGTTCGCTTCTCCTACTGGCGTTCGATGGTGGCAAGATCGAGCGAGATCGCCTGCCAGGGCATGTTGACGGTCTCGCGCTTGTAGAACCGGATGTATTCGCGGCTGCCGATGACGCGCATGGAGTCGCCGAGCGCCTGCATGGCGCGTTGCCAGCCTTCGTCCTCGATGTTGAGGCGGCGCAGCTTGAATAGCGCCTCGCGGTTGATGTTGCCGGCCTTGTCGACGGCGAATGCCTGGTTGACCACGGCGATCAGCGACGGGTCGGAGCCTTCCGACCAGCGCACCAGGCATTCGTCGACCAGGGCCTTGGCGCTCTGCAGCTCGGGGCCGAAGGTGAGGAAGTCCGAGACCTGCACCTGGATCTTGAACAGGGTGTCGATCGTGTAGATCGTGATGTTGCCCTTCTCGCCGCCGCGCGTGACGCCGTATTCCTGGTCGATCAGGGCGCGCAGGGCCGCGATCTCGTCCATGCAGTAGCCCTTGAAGCGCGCGATCTCGTCGTGCAGCGGCAGGGCATAGCCGATCTGCTTGCGCACGAGCTGATCCATCAGCAGGTCGGCCGGCTTGATCGCGGCCTCCGGCACCAGGCGGCATTTGCCATCGACCCAGAAGCCGGCCGGCGCCTGCGGGCGCGGCAGCTCGATGGGCTGCTTTTTCGCAATCGTCTCGCTCATTTCAGAGGCTCCAGTTGGCGATGTAGGGAGAAATCCAGTCCACCAGGGCGCAGCCGATGGCGCCCGAGAGGAACATGTTGGGGATCAGCAGCAGCATGGCGATCACGCCGAGCAGCAGGATCACCGGCCAGTTAGGCCGCAGGGTGGCTTTCCGCCGACGACGGCCGAGCGGATCGCCAGAGAGAGTCGCGCCGGGCTTCATGCGTGACCTCCCTTGTGGACGTGCCTGGGATCGGCGCCGCGTTCCTGGGCGAACCCCTGCGCGAGTTTCATGTAAAGACCTTCAGCCTGGTCGGCCGCGAAATTGGTCCGGATGAAGGCGGATACCGCCGCAGCGATCGACGCGACATGAAGCTTCGGGTCGGTGAAGCTGCGGTTGTTGTGATTGAAGGTCATGAAGTAAGCCTCGCTGAGGCGGTGGCCGACTTCGTCGTCGTTTGACTTCTTCGGGTCGCTCATGCCACACCTCCGGTCGGCGGGATCACCGGCGTGCGGCTGCCATCGGAACCGATGTAGCGGCAGTTGCCGGCCCAGATCTGGCGCTCGATCTCGCTGTCGAGTCCTGTGTCGGGCTTGACGTCGACCCACCACATGGTCGGCATGCCCTGCAGGCGATAAGCCTTCTCGATGGTGCCGATGATGCGGTGACCGACGATCTCGACGCGGGCGCCGAGGCGGATCGGGCAGGCTGTCTCAGCCGCCTGCAGCAGCTGTGCCGCGCTCATGCCGCCGCTCCGCCGCTCGGTGGATCGCAGGGCTGCCAACCGGCCTGCTGCAGCAGCTGGTCGATCGAGCGGCGGCTGGCGATCGGCACGACGCCGCCGGCCGTGTCGGCGGTCGGCTTCGTGCCCTTGAGGCCGAGCAGGCGCTCCATCGCCACCGCGCGGGCCGACATGTTGTGGATCGCCAGCGAGAACATGGCCAGCGTCTCGCGGTCCATCACGACCGGAATGTCCTGCCGCGCCGATCGGGAGAACCAGCCGGCCAGGTCGGCCAGATCCTCGTGCAGCAGCGCCGAGACGATCACCTCTCCGCTGTTGCTGCCGAGCGGGATCGGCTGGTTGCTCCGCAGCTGGTCGATCGAGCGCACCAGGTCGGAGAGCATGATCGCGGTCTGTTTTACGCCCTCGGCATTGGGAACCGTCCCGCCGCTGACATGGGTGCCGAAAGCCTCGGCCAGGGTGTTGAGGGATTCACGCAGCATCGTTGTTGCCTTTCTCCTGGCCGACGCGGCTGTGCAGACAGCCGGCGCGGCAGGCCTTGTAGACCTTCATGCGGATGGGGTTGGTGAAGCTGCGCGGCCGGCGCTGTTCGGCCGCGCAGACGGTCTTGGAGATCTCCATGCCGAAGCCGGGGCATTGCACCGTGCCGGCCATGAAGGTGCCCTCCACGGCCAGTTTCACGGCGTTCAAATCGCCCTTGTAGGTGCCCTTCAGCACCTGGTTGACCACGGTGCTTGAGTAGCGGATCCGCGTGCCGACAGCCTTCTGGCTGCTGCGGGTGCATGCGGCCCGCAGCTCGGCGATCCATTGCGGTTCGCCGGCCTGCGGTTCCTGTGCGGTCTGCGGGGTCATGCCGCCTTCTCCTTCTGCAGCTGCTCGATGAAGGTTTCGCTGTTCGGGTCGTAGAGCCGGCCATCGGCGCAGACCTGGGGCGACAGCGGCCCCAGGTTGCGCACCAGGCGATAGGCGTTGAACCGGCCGACCACACCGCCCGACTTCCAGGCGGTCTGGCGCAGCACGCCGCAACGGCAGAGCTTCTGGATGTAGAGCTGCAGCACCTTGATGCTGGAGACCTTCACCGCCTCGGCGATGTCGTAGGCGGTGAATTCCCGGCGGATGCGCATGATCCTCCAGGCCTGGGTGCGGATGGAGTCCTGGCGCACCACGGCACGCCGCTTGAGGTTGGCCGCCATGTCACGCCACCGCGACCAGCTTGCCCTGCTCGCCCTGGTCGGGGCGCGGCAGAGGCTTGTGCTTGCTCTGGGCGAAGAAGAAGGGCTTGTCGCCCCAGTCCTTCAGCGTCATCGTCGCGGCGCCGATCGCCCGTGCCCGCGTCTCGATGCTGGCGAGGCCGACCTTGAGCGAGCGGATCGATCCCTGGCAGGCATCGAACAGCTTCGCCTGCAGGTCTTCGGCGATCTTCACCTCGCAGAGCTGGCGGGTCACCAGCTCGGCATCCGACTGGCTCAGCGGCTTGAATTCGATCTCCGAGCCGACGCGGCTGGCGACCTGCTTGCGCCGTTCGAGCGCCTTCTTGAGGCCCTCCATGCCGATCAGGATGATCGGGACACCGCACATGTCATGCAGGTCGCGCAGCGTCTCGATGTTCTGCTTCTCGCCGGCAATGTGGTCGCTTTCGTCGACGATGATCGGCCGCGGATTGGCATCCAGCGCCCGCATGATCGCTTCGACCATCTGCCACTTGCGCCCGCTGGGATCGTTGATCTGCAGCTCGGCGCAGATCGTGTGCAGCATCGCGGTGGGCGTCCAAACCGCCAGGGCGCGGACGAATACCGCGTCGAAGCGCGTAGCCAGGACGGTGGCTGCGGTGGTCTTCCCGAGTCCGGCTGGGCCGTGCCAAACGCTGAACTTTTGCTCGGCGCCCGGCTGGGTCAGCGCCGTCGCGGCGCTGAGGACGCGCTTGACGTTGTTGACAAGCACTGTTTCGTGTTTCATGTTCTCTACCTCTGTTTTTGATTTTCGTACCGGCGGCCCGATCTCCACTCGTGGCCGCCGTCGTTTTTCTGCAGGGTCGCTAGCCCGCCTTGCGCAGAACCGCCTCCTCTCCGAAGTCAGCGATCATGGCCAGGTACGACTGGCACTCCGCGTCGCTGCCATAGAGCCGGTGCCACTGGCGGTCCTGTTCGGTGACCGCCTCGCCAGCCCTGATTTTCTGATCCAGCTCGTACCAGCGGCCGAAGCGTGCATCGGCCTCTTCGATATCGGCGTCGCGGGACGGCGGCGGCGCCGAGAGTATCTCGGCCGCAGCCGCGTCCAGCTGCGCCTGCTCTTCCGGACTTTGCTCCGGCTGGCGCTGGCGCAGCTGCGGCAGCTCGATGACGACGCTGTCGGGCAGATGCTCGGTGCCGCGCGATGCCGCAGCTATGCGCTGCTGGGTGAAGCGCTTCTTGATCTCGGCGATCTGGCGATGCGCGGCGCTGTCGATCGCCTTCTGCGTGGCGCGGCTGGCCGCCGCCATCGCCTGGCGCTCGACGCCGAGCAGCTCCTCGGCGATCGCGCGGCCGATATAGCTGCCGTCCGCCGGGTCGAAGCAGTGGATCGTGCCCATGTCGGTCGGATCCAGACGCACCAGCACCGGATAGCCGACATGAGCGCCGATCCAGCTGGCGACGAAGGTGGTGCCGTCGACGGCGATGCCGTTCTTCTGCACCATGCGACGCCCGCCGCCGTTCGGCAGATCCATCAGCAGCAGATCCAGCCGGCGCTCGTCCGGTATACCGATGATCCCGAGGCCGAGCGATTCCGCCATCTCGGATGGGGTGCGGCCCTGCAGGCCGTCATGCGGCCGGTTGTGATAGCCGTCCAGCCAGGTGTCGATGTTCGTCTGCAGCTCGGCCGCCGTCAGCTCCACAGAGAAGGCAACGTCGTCGCTGGTGCCGAGCCGATTGGCGAAGGTGCGCCTGGCGCGGATCGCCTGGGCATGCGCGACGTTGTGGCCGGAGAAGCCTGGCAGGCGCGCGAACAGGTCGCGGGTGAGCGTGCCAAAGAAGCGCTCGATATGCGGCTTCTTCTCTGGCGAGAACGGCGTGCAGATCCGGTGCTCCAGGCCCAGAGCCGCGAGGGCCGCTCCGAAAGCATGACCGGTATAGTCCTTGCCGTTGTCAGTGCGGATGGCTTCCGGCATGCCGCGCTGCAGGGCGAGCTGCCGGATCAGGGCCATGTGCGCCTGCTGGGTTGGCGTGCGCGTCACGCGCAGCGATGCCCAGCGCGTGGCGACGTCGATTGCGCCAGTCAGGCACCAGCGGCCATCCTTGAGCAGGATATCGGCCGGCGTGGCGTCCATTTCCCACAGCTGGTTGGCGCGCACGATGCCGGCCGACGCGCTGCCGATCGCCGACAGGTATTTGCTCTTCGCCTTGTCGGGGTTCTCGATCTGCAGCGCGATGCGCGGATTTCGTTCCTTCCACCTGGTCAGCCAGCGCTGCAGGGCGCGCAGCGATGGAAGCCGGGCGTTCGGCAGCCGCTGGCGCAGGGCATCGAGATAGACCGAGGCGGCGAGATCCGGCCGCTCTGCATACATGCCGATCAGCATCTCGCGTAGCACGGCGTTCTTCTCGATCGCGCCATCCTCGGTGCGCCCGCGATAATTCAGCGCCAGCCGCTCGGCGCCCTGCGTTTTCCGTTTGCGGATCCAGTCGAACAGGCTGCTGCGGCTGATCTCCGGCAGCTCCTCGCGCACAAGGTCGGGCACCGAGAGCATGCCGGCGTTGTAGATTTCGATGAAGCCGGCAACCGCTTTCGACAGCGTCAGCCCGCCGGACTGGCGATACTGGTCGAGCGCGGCCAGCACCAGCAGCCGCGCCTCGGCGCGACGCCGTGGCTTGCTGTCGGCGGGCAGGCCGGCCAGGTTCTTGACCACCGTTTTAGGCGCGTTTGCCGTGGCGGCTTCGAGGGTGGCAGGCAGCGCCGGCCTGGTCACCTGCAGGGCGATGCGCGCGATCTGCTGGCGCACCGGCTCGGGCAGGCTCGAAAGGTGATATTCCCAGGCGCCGCCCTGCCCGCTGCGGACCTGCTTGCGCCAGGTCTCGCGCTTGGCTCTGGCGTTGATCGCCTGCGGTGTCGTGGGTAAAGCTGCGGAGTGCAGCAGGGCCAGCTCGGTGGCCGTCCACCATTCGGTACCGGCGGCGAGCTTCTCCAGGATCTTCCCCCCGGCCGCCGTCATGCTCGGCTCCGGCCGGAAAAAGGACCGGCGGCGGTGGTTGTCGACGGCGCCGCCGGCCTAAGTTCCATGGAGAACATGGCCGCCGACCCAGGTACTCCGCATTGCACCGGCCCGGCGGCCAGCGGCGCGATGCGGTAAACGCAAACCGGTATAGAAGTCATCAGCGATCGCCCCCAGGCAGCAGGTGCTGGGCCATGCGGACGGCCAGCTTGAATTCCTGCTCGTTGGCCGAGACTTCGGTGCGCTGCTGCTGGATCTGCTGGGCCAGCTGGCCCGCCTTGATCCAGGCCTCGCAATGCCGGGGCACGACGATGTAGCCGAGCGGTTCGGCCAGGATGTTCAGCAGCCGATGCTCCTCGCCCGTGGCGTGGGCCAGGGCCATGAATTTGGTCACCGGAATCTCGTGGTCGCGGCTGCCCTCGGAGACGTACTTGTCGAGGGTGGCCTTGGGGACCGGCTGGCCCAGGTAGTCGCCCATTTCCTTGGCGACCTGGACGCGCTCCTTCTTTGAGGCCTCGATCGCGGCCTTCAGCGCCCGGCAGATCCGGCCGGTCATGGTGGCGGCGGCGGTCACCATCGGCTCGAACCGCTGGACGGGGTCCAGCAGCTCGGGCAGGAGGGTGGTCTGGCGGGGGTCTTTCGGGGTCCGGCGGCGGGGCATGTCAGGCGGCCTCCGCCGATTGGCCATGCACCCGGTGTGCGTATCGGTTATCTTCTGCACAGCGAACCGGGGTGATCCGGCGGCCCTTGCCGTCGAAGCGCTCCGGGAAGAGCGTCTGCACCGGGATTTCGATGGCTTCAGCCAGGGCATCCTGCAGCCGGGCGCTTGGGCCGCCGGCAGCCGCCTGGCTGACGGCAATGCGGGATACTCCTTCACGGCGTCCGATCGCCGCGAAGGAGAGACCGCGAATTTCCAGCTGGGACTTGATGAATATCCGGCGTTCAACCGGATTCATCGGGATGACGGGCGTAAGTACAGGGGTGCGTTTCATGGAAAGCGAAAATATATACGTTCGTACACACTGTCAAAGACGTTTGATAACTTTCAGCGTTGTTGAATGTGTACGTTCGCTGATTTCGCCATTTACCTTTGTTGATCAATAGGATGGCGAACCCTGAAAATGGCGAATAACAGAACGGCCGAGCATTCAGAGTCGGTCTCGGACGCTGAAAAGCTGGGTGAGCGGATGCGAATCGCCCGGCGCGGCGTGCGCCGCGAGGTGTTTGCGCCCCGAATCGAGGTGAGCGCGGCGGCGCTCGGCAATTACGAGCGCGGCGCGCGGGTCGCCGATGGCCTGGTTCTGGCTAGGATCTGCAAGGAAACAGGCGTCGATCCGGCCTGGCTGCTGACCGGAGAGGGCGAAGCATGGCCGCCAGATCCGGCGAAAATGCCCTACGACGCCGAGAAAATGCAGCTGGCGGTCTACATCGCCAATGCGCTGGACGATGCCGGGAAGCTGCCTATGGGCTTCGACGCGTCAAGCTACGCCACGGAGCTGTATGAGGTTTTTACCACCAGGTCGGCCCGGCACCGCTGACCGGCCGGCCGATTCGGGTCCGGAAGGCCGTTTTACGGCCGTTTGGCGCGGCTCAAACTGGCCGCCCGCGCCGATCACCGTCCGAAACCACCCGACGCGCGCCGCCGAAAATCGCCCAATTTGGGCCGCGCCACTTGGTTTCGGACTCTCCGCGCGCTCGCCAATTTTGCCCCGGAAAACCGCCGCTTATCTCACCACGTCTCACTATATCCGGGGAAATCTCACTGTCCGGAACCACCCGTCCCCCCACACACAGGGTGGCCTGGTCGGGCAGCCGCTGCTGCCAGGGATAACCCGGGTCGGGGAAAGCATTCATCTGGGGATAACTCCGATTCGGCCCCTATTGTCGAAGCGTTATTTTAGCCCAGTCGCCCAGATTCTTGTGGATAAGACCAGAGTCCGGTTGACCGGAGACCCGATTCTCGCCTTACTGCATGTAGCGTCTCAGTCCAATTACGGGGGCTACATATGGTATGGACGGACGAGAAGGTTAAACTTCTGGTTCAATTGTGGGAAACCGGCCAGTCGATCACCCAGATCGGCAAGGCGCTGGGCATGACCCGCAACGCCGTGGTCGGCAAGGCCCATCGCATTGGCCTTGCCAAACGCGCATCGCCAATCATGCGCAGCGAGAAGCCGGCCCAGCCGCGCCAGACCGCCAGCCATGCGGGCCCACCAGGCGGGCATGCCCCGGCCACTCCGCGCGCCCCGGCCCAGCCAAAGGCCGAGCGTGCCGCGGCAAGCGACAGTTCTGAAGGCGGCCCGGCCGCCGGCAGCAGCTCGGGCCCGGGTCAGCAACTCACCGCGGCGATGCTGGCTGCGCTGACGCCCAGCAGCGGCCCGCGCTGCAAATGGCCGATCGGCGATCCCAAGAGCGCCGAATTCGACTTCTGCAGTCAGGTTGCGCTGCCGGGCAAGCCCTACTGCGCCCAGCATTGTGCCATGGCCTACACGAACTGGAATCCGGAGAGCGCCGTCGAGGCCGTGAAGGCGGTCAACGCCGCCTGATACGACCAAGACGTTCCGGATTTCAAAAAGCCCGGCGGGTGTCATTCCGCCGGGCTTTTTCTATGCAGCATTATTTTCGCGCGGCGGCCGCGGATTTTTTGCCGCCGCCTCTCGCCGGGACAAGACTAAGAGCCGATGCGAAGCGCCGCCATTCCATAACGACAAACCGCCCCAGTATGATCAGGAAACCGACGGCAGCGGTAGCGAGTACTACGAATGGCGGCTCCCGGGCCGACAGCGGACCATCGGAAACCACCTGCATCACCGCCGAAGCGATACCGCCGGCCGCATAGATCGCCACACCGACCAGATGCAGGCGGCAGAGGCTGGCGCCCAGGATGACCAGTCCGACCGCCAATTGCAGGCTGGCCGCCGCCAGCCCCCGCCCCAGCGGAAGGGATTCCAGGAAGACGACAAAGCATATCCCAAGATACAGCCCGATGGCGGACATGCTAGCGCCGTGCCAGAGAAGCGAGAGGCGCCGGCCAAACACCGCCGCCGCCACGCCCGCGATCAATCCTGCCAGCACCAGGCTCCAATTCGCCGAGTACCACAGCCCGGCCAACATAACGGCCTCAGAACTTGTAGCTTAGGAACAGGCCGGTCATCAGCTGATCCGGCGAACCGCGGTCTTCCACCAGCGGGCTGTCGGCCGCATCGCCTAGCAGGCGCTTGTAGCCCAGCCGCCCGGTCAGACCCCAATTCTCCGTGAGGCTGTAGTCCAGATCGAGCGTCAGGCCGACATCCTTGATTCCGCCTTCGGCCTGAAACCGGCGCATGCCACTGCGCTGGGCTTGCAGCGCGCTCACGCCGAAGAAGGTTTCGGTGTAATCGTCGCTGGCCCAGGTGGTTGAAAGCTCGGCCCGCGCACGCAGCTTGGGTCCGAAGCTGTGGCGATAGCCGCCGGCGAATTTCGCCGTCAGCCCGTCATGGGCGCTGCTGATATCCTGAAACACCGTCACGCCGGCCGACCATGGCCCGGCGCTGTAATTCAGGAACAGGCCGACTTCAGCCCCGGAATCGATATCGCCCATGCCGCGCAGATCGTCGCTGTCGTCTTCGTCGCGGCCCATCTGGTAGCGTATCAGCGGGCCGACCTGCAGCTTGTCGGTCGGGCGCGATCCCTGCCAGGTGAAGGCATTGACGCCCAGGCTGGGTCCGCGCAGAAAAACCAGATCCTTGTAGCTGATCGAGATCAGGGGCAAAGGCGACACTTCATATTTGTCGCTGCCCTCATAATCCGGCTGGAACAGCGCTCCTGCCCCAAGCCGGATGTCCCAGTCTTTTTTCGCTTCTGCCGGCGCCTGCGGGCTGGCGGGGGATTTGGCGGCCGGCTGCTGGGCCAGAGCCACGGCCGGCAGGGCCAGAACAAGGCCGGCAGCGATGGCAAGGGAATGCGAAACACTGAAGGAATAAGACGTTTTCATGATTGGACCGCTCATTTTTCCATCGAGTCAGGGGAGGAAACGGCGCCACCCTACACGGCTGGGCGGCCCGGTTCGTGTCGCCGTCGTATCGATATATTTCAGTTTGTTGCAAAACCGCGGACCGGCAGCCGGATGCTATTATTATGGGTCGACATGACCGGAGACGTGCCTTGACTGCCCCCGCCAACATCCACGTGCTGATCGTGGACGACGATCATCGCATTCGCGCCATGCTGGCACGCTTCCTCGCCGATCACGGCCTGCGCGTGAGCCAGGCCGGCGACGGCCGGCAGATGTTCGCCATCTGCGAGGACAGCCGGATCGACGTGATTGTGCTCGACATCATGATGCCGGGCGAAGACGGCCTGTCGCTCTGCCGCCGCATGCGCGCACAAAGCGCCGTGCCGATTATCCTCCTGACGGCGATGACGGGCGATACTGATCGCATCATCGGCCTTGAGATCGGTGCGGACGATTACGTCGTCAAACCGTTCAATCCGCGCGAGCTGCTGGCCCGCATCCGCGCCGTCACCCGGCGCCTGGGCGCCAGCAGCATCAACGCCAAGCGGGCGGTGGCATGTTATGAATTCGGCGGATGGCAGCTCAATGCCAGCCGGCGTACGCTGACCTCTCCCGACAAGACCCTGACCGAGCTGACCAGCGGCGAATTCGATCTGCTGCTGGCCTTCCTCGAACATCCCCAGCGGGTACTGAGCCGGGACCAGTTGCTCGACCTTGCCCATGGCCGCGCCAACCAGGCCTATGACCGCAGCATCGATGTGCAGATCAGCCGCCTGCGCCGCAAGATCGAGACCGATCCCCAGGACCCGTCCTTCATAAAAACCATCCGCAACGAGGGGTATTTCTTCACAGCGGCGGTAACCCCAGTCGAGGACGCCGCGGTATGATCATTCCGTTCTGGTCCCGGCTGCGCCTGGTGCCGCGCATCGTGTTGGTCATCATCGGTGCCCTGCTGGCAATGAAGGCCGTGGACAAGGCCATGCCGCTGGTGATCCGCCCGCCCGAAGCCATGTTCTTCGATCGCGACTGGCTGCTGGCCACCCTGCAGGACATCCGCGACCGCAGCGTTACGGTGCCGGCCGCCGAACGGCCGGCGCTGCTGCGGGATCTTCCAGCGCGGCAATGGCTGGATATAACGCTGCTGAGCAGTCCGCCGGATTTCCGTCATTCCGAGCGCGAAGGCGGGTTCACCGACCTCCACCGGCGGATCACCGACCGGCTCGGCCTGGCGCCGCAGGATCTGCTGCTGAAGGCGGACGAGCCGGACGATCCCGAATATTCCCCGCGCCCGCTCGTCATCATCCTGCCGCCGCTGCCAACGGTTATCATGGATGTCTTCGATGACCGAAGTGCCAACATGCTGAGCAGCGATCTGCGCATCGCCTTCCGCATCGGGCCCCAGGAAGACTGGCTGGTGGTGACACCAAAAAGCGACGGACAGGAGATCGTACGCATGACCCGCAACGTGGCCCTGCCATTGCTCGCCGTGGTGCTGATCGGCCTGCTGTCGGTCTGGGTGGCGCGCGGCATCGTCAAGCCGCTGGATGACCTGGCGGAAGCCGCCGAGAAGCTGGGTCGCGACCGCGAGCCCCGGCTGGTCGGCGATTTCAATGCGCCCGAACTTCAGGCCATCGGTAAATCCTTCAACGCCATGCAGCTGCGGCTGAAGCGGTTTGTCGACGACAGGCTGCAGATGATCGCGGCGATCAGCCATGACCTGCGCACGCCGCTCACCCGACTTCGCTTGTTTGCGGAATATCTTCCTGATCCTGACCAGCGCCGGCAGGTGATGGCCGATATCGCCGAGATGGAGGCGATGATGAGCGCGACATTGACCTTCGCCAGCACCCAGTTGAAGGACGAGCCCCGCAGTCCCAGCGACCTGGCCGCCATGCTGATCAGCCTGTGCGATACCGCCGCCGATGCGGGCTGCATGGTCGCCTACGAGGGGCCGGATCATGCCCGGCTGGTCTATCGGCCTGTCGCCATGCGACGCGCCTTCGCCAACCTGATCGACAATGGCTGTAAATTCGGCAGCCATGTCTGGGTACGCCTGCGGGAAACCCCGGACGCCTTCGTCATTACGATCAGCGACGATGGCCCCGGCATCCCGCCGGACCAGTTCGAGAATGCCTTCCGGCCTTTCGTGCGGCTGGAATCATCGCGCAATCGCGATACCGGCGGCACCGGTCTGGGCCTGACCATCGCCCAGGACATCATTCTGACCCATGACGGCGATATCGTGCTTTCGACCGCACCGGATACGAATGGCCTGCTGGCGACCGTGACGCTGCCGCGACAGGGATAAGTGCTGAACAGCCTGCGGATCAGTCTTCCAGCAGCCGCTTGGGATGCAGGCCGTTCACGAACCCCATGAAGGGCGGATGGATGCTGTAGCCCAGCATGCGGCGGACATGCTCGCTGCATTGCTTCACCCGCTCGCGCGAGACCGACAGGCTGAAATTCTCCTGCTGCCGGCACCAGGGCGCGCAATACTGGGCCGTGACGCAGAGCCTTCCGGCCGCCGAGCGGTTGGCCCCGCCGCCATGCCACAGCGTGCCGAGGAACAGCAGCACCGAGCCTTTCGGCATCACCGCCGGGATCGACCTGGCCAAATCGGCATCATCCGGCGCGTGGTCGGCCCACTGATGGCTGCCGGGCAGCAGTACCGTGGCGCCATTCTCGGCAGTGAAATCGTCGATCGCCATGATCGTGGCCGCACCCAGAGCCGGACGCGGGCGCGGCCAGGGATAGAAGGCATCGTCATGATGCAGCGGCTGCGCCGCCTCGCCCGGCAGGATATTGATCGCCTGCAGCTGCGACAGCAGGTAGTTCGGCTCCAGCACGCGGTCCAGCAGGGCCAGTATAAGCGGATGCTCGACCAGCGGGTTGCAGATGAAGGTCTTTTCGATCACGGCATAGAGCCGCTGGGTGCCGAAGCCCTCGAAATTGTTGCGCCCCAGATGCGGACTGAACAGCGGCATCAGCTCGGCGCGGATCGCCTCGACATCGTCCTCGGAAAACAGCCGCTCCAGGATCACATAGCCATCGCGCTGCAAGGCAGAAAACAGCGCATCGACCAGGGCGGGATCGGCCTGCTTCTGGCTGCCGGCGGTGGACTTGTATCTGCGCGCAAGCTCGGCGCGGAAATACTCCTGCATGTCGCGGACGACGGTTACGGTCTTGGTCATAGCGCTTCCTTTCAGAATGATCACCCTGTCGGGTGCGCATTCGTCGAGCAACCTGCCCACGCAATGGGCGCTGCCATGCTCCAGTGAAGCGTCTCAATTGCCGTCGCGCAAGAAACAATTGCACCGAGGCAATGCCTGCCAATACCATGCACGCCATGCCCAACCCGCTTCACGTGACATTCCTCGCCGGCACCTCAGGTCCATGGCGGATCGACCGCATCAATGCAGTGATCGGAGAAAGCCTGGGCGCGGCAGACGCACTAACCGTGATAGAAGGCAACAATCCAGCAGCCGCTGCTGGGGCAGCATGGATGCTGCGTGGCTTCACCAGTAATACGCGATACACCACGCGCCTGGAAGCCGACTCACTCACGGCGCGGCAGCAGGGCCTGGGCCGTCCAGCATCGACCCAGGCCGCCCTGATTCCAATACGGAAGTCCGAGGCCTGGTGGACTCTGGCGCAAGATGAGCGCCGCGAAATCTTTGAAGCTCAGTCCAAACACATCGAGATCGGACAGCAATACCTGCCCGACATAGCGCGCCGCCTGCACCATTGTCGCGATCTGGGCGGCGATTTCGATTTCCTGACCTGGTTCGAATTCGCGCCGGACCACAACAATGCGTTCGAGGTGCTCCTCGAGCGCCTGCGGCAAAGCCCAGAATGGAATTATGTCGAGCGAGAGGTCGACATTCGACTCACACGGGCCTAATCCAAGCTAATTCCGCTACTCTCGCAGCTGGTGCGTCAGACTCCTACCCTCGTCTTCAGTCGCTGAGGGCGGCGAAGCGGCGCTGGTGATGATCGGCGTGACCGAACATCGTGTCGATGGTCATCAGCCGCTTCATGTAATGACCGACATTCAGCTCGTCGGTCATGCCCATGCCGCCATGCAGTTGCACCGCCTGCTGACCGACGAAACGGCCCGAACGGCCGGTCTGCACCTTGGCGGCCGCAGCGGCCTTGGCGCGTTCCTTCGCCGGGGCATCCATCTTCAGATTGGCCAGCAGTGAGAGCGACCGGGCGCTTTCAAGCTGCATCATCATGTCGACCAGGCGATGCTGGATCACCTGAAAATCGCCAATCGGACGGCCGAACTGCTTGCGTGTCTTGGCATAGGCCAGCGTGGTCTCGTGCAGGGCCGCCATCGCGCCGACCGCCTCGGCCGACAGATAGGCAATGGCCTGGTCGACCACCTTTTCCACCGCCGGCAGCGCACCGGCCGGATCACCCAGTACCGCGACGGCCGGCGCCTTTTCGAAGGCGATGTCGGCGGCGCGGCCGTTATCCACGGTGCGGTAATCCTGCCGCGACACGCCGGCGCCACTGGCATCCACCACGAACAGGCCAAGGCCCTTTTCGTCGGCATCGCCGCCCGCCGTGCGCGCCAGCACGATCAGCCTGTTGGCGCTGGGCGCGTCGCGCACCACGATCTTCTTGCCGCTGATCACCCAGCCACCGCCATCCTTCACAGCCTTGGTGCGCACTTCGTTCAGCGCGAAGCGGCTGCCATGTTCGGCAAAGGCAAAAGCCCATTTCACCTTGCCCTCAGCGATCTGCGGCAGGTATTCGGCCTGCTGCTTGGCGTCGCCAGCGGCCATGATCAGGCCGGCGCCCAGGATCACGGTGGAGAAATACGGCTCGGCCACCAGATGGCGGCCGAAACGTTCGGCCAGCAGCATGGTATCGACGCTGCCGCCGCCCAGGCCGCCATGATCCTCGGGCAGCGGGATGCACAGCCAGCCCAGCTCGGCCATGGTCTGCCAGTTCTCTTCCGAATAGCCCAGATCGGTCTTCACCAGTTTGCGCCAGCGGTCGAAATCGTATTTGTCCTGCAGCCAGCTCTCTACGCTGTCGGCCAGCAGCTTCTGTTCTTCGGACAGATTGAAATCCATTGTCTTGTTCTTCCCTGCTTCAGAATTCCGTTTGCGTTACAGGCCCAGCACCATCTTGGCGATGATGTTGCGCTGAATCTCGTTCGAGCCGCCATAGATCGTGGTGGCGCGGTTGTAGAGGAAGGCCTCCATGCGGCCCTGCGCATAGTCGGGCCCGACGGGCGGCTGGTTCGAGCCCGCCAAAACAGCATCATGGGGCCGGTGTTCGTACGGATCGGCGTAATAGCCCAGTGCCTCGCAGGCCAGTTCCGTGATGGTCTGCTGGATTTCCGAGCCGCGGATTTTCAGCATGCTGGCTTCCGGCCCCACACCCCTGCCTGCCGTCTCGGCCGCCAGCACGCGCAGGTTGGTATATTCCAGCGCCATGAGTTCGATCTCGACGGCCGCCACCTTGGCGCGGAAGCTGGCTTCCTCGATAAGCGGCGCACCGAAAGCCTGCTCGGCGCGGGCAATTTCCTTCAGGCGGCGCAGGCGCTGCTTCGAGGTCGAGACCTCGGCAATCGTGGTGCGTTCGTTGCCCAGCAGGAATTTGGCATAGGTCCAGCCCTTGCCCTCCTTGCCGATCAGGTTGGCCTTGGGCACTCGCACATTGTCGAGGAACACCTCGTTCACGCCATGGCCCTCGTCGATCGAGATGATCGGTCGCACGGTGATGCCCGGCGTGTTCATGTCGATCAGCAGGAAGGAAATGCCCTCCTGCGGCTTGGCGTTGGGATCGGTGCGCACCAGGCAGAACATCATGTTCGCGTAATGCGCCTGGGTGGTCCAGATCTTGTGGCCGTTCACGACATAATGGTCGCCGTCGCTCTCGGCCTTGGTGCGCAGGCTGGCCAGATCGGAGCCGGAGCCCGGCTCGGAATAGCCCTGGCACCACCAGTCGTCCATGTTGAGGATGCGCGGCAGGTAGCGCTTCTTCTGTTCCTCGGTGCCGAAGGTGTAGATCACCGGGCCGACCATGGCGATGCCGAAGGGCAGCAGGGGCGGCGCATCGGCAGCGGCACATTCCTCGTCGAAGATGTAACGCTGGACCGGCGTCCAGCCCGGGCCGCCATATTCCTTCGGCCAGCCCGGCGCGCCCCAGCCGCGCTGGTTGAGGATGCGGTGCCAGGTGACGAAGTCCTCGCGGCCCAGATGGGTCATGCGGCGGGTCTTCTCGGCCAGCGCCGGCGGCAGGCTGTCGCGGATGAAGTCGCGCACCTCCTCGCGGAAGGCACGCTCCTCGGCCGTGAATTCGAGATCCATGGCGTTCCTCTCCCTTAAATCGGGCAAGAGGTTAGGACCAGCCCCGGTGGCGCGCAAGCTGTGACGCAGGGTAAACCCCGCAGGAAGACTTGCATGGCCTCGCCCTCTCCTGCTCAATCGCAGCGCATGCATACAAAACGGACAGATTCGCGATGACTTTCGATCCCGCCGCCGCCGGCTGGAAACAGCGCCACGGCCAGGGCCCCTTCACCCAGATCGTCGGCCCGGTCTGGGTCCGCCGCGAGGACGACGGCAGCTCGACCTACGGCCTGCTGGCCGAGGAACGCCACACCAATTCGCGCGGCGTGGTGCATGGCGGCATGCTGATGACCTTTGCCGACCACATGCTGGGCTGGCTGGTCTGGGATGCCGTCGAACGCCGGGCCTGCGCCACGATATCGCTGAACAACCAGTTCATCGGCGCGGTGAAGCCGGGCGACTGGATGGAAATGCGCGGCCATATCGTGCGGCAGACCCGCAGCATCATCTTCGTGCAGGGCGAGGCCAAAGTGGGCGAGCGCGTGGTACTCGCGGCCGAGGGTATCTGGAAGGTGCTGGGCGCCGACTGAGCCGAGCGGTAACCCGCTCTCAACGACGCCGGCGCACGATCTTCTTGGCTGGCAGCAGGTCGGTAAATTTCGCCTCGCGCTTCTGCTGGTTGGCCTGCATCTGCTCCATCAGATCCTGGGTCAGGAACATGCCGGCCTGCCAGACCTGCATGTAGTTCAGGGCATCGGCCGTATCGTGATCGCGGGTGTAGTTCAGCATCTCCTTGCTGCCATGCACGGCCAGCGGCGACTTCGCGGCAATCGTTTTGGCGATCTGCAGCACGGCCGCCAACATTTCGTCCTGCGTGGCATAGGTGGCGTTCACCAGGCCGCAGCGGAAGGCTTCCTCCGCCGGCATGCGGCGGCCGGTATAGGCCAGTTCGCGCACCAGGCCCGAGGGCATCAGGTGCGGCAGCCGCTGCAGCGTGCCGACATCGGCGGTCATGCCGATATTGATCTCCTGGATGCAGAACCAGGCGTCGTTCGTGCAGTAGCGCATGTCGCAGGCCGAGATAAGGTCGACGCCGCCGCCGATGCAGCCGCCCTGGATGGCTGCCAGCACCGGCACGCGGCAGCGGTCGATCACGGCGAAGGTTTCCTGCATCTCGGCCACCGTGCGGCGCATCTGCTCGCCGACCCGGCCGCGGTCGCCCTGCATCATCTCGCCGGCGATATTGGCGAAGGCGGAAAGATCCAGCCCGCCGGTGAAATGCTTGCCCGTCGACGAGATCACCACGGCGCGCACCTCGGGCCGGTCCTCGATCTCGGCGAAGACATCCACCATTTCCTGCCAGAACGGCAGTACCATGGCATTGGCCTTGTCCGGCCGGTTGAAAACGATGCGGGCGACATGGCTGTCGACCGAATAATCGAAGGTTGCGTAGGCCATCGTTCCTCCCAATCGCCCTGCCGTTACGGCAGGGCTGGTCTGCGCTCTGCGGCGCGGCTAGAGTCGGGAAAAGATTTACGGAGGAACCATGCCGATTGTCTATGACGAACTGCTGCGCCTCGACATCCCGGAACGCGAATTCGCCTACAGCGACCGCGACACCATGCTCTACGCGCTCAGCGTCGGTATGGGGCATGACCCGATGGATGCCGATGAACTGCCCTTCGTGTTCGAGAAGGGCCTGCGTGCCCTGCCCAGCCTGGCCACGGTGATCGCCTGGGACGATAGCTGGACGCCGAAAACCGGCATCAACTACGTGATGGTGGTGCATGGCGAGCAGCGCGTGACCATCCACAGGCCGTTGCCGCCCAGCGGCCGGATCAAGGCCAAGGTGCGCATCAAGGACGTGTTCGACAAGGGCGCCGGCAAGGGCGCCGTGATGCTGACCGAGAACACGCTGAGCGATGCGGCGAGCGGAGAGAAGCTGGTCACCCTGCTGTCCACCGTATTCGCGCGCGGCGATGGCGGTTTCGGCGGTCCGGCGCGGGCCCCGGGCGAGGGCCCGCCGGCGCCGCATGCCATCCCCGACCGCCAGCCCGATGCCGGCGTGACGGCGAAAACCCAGCCGAACCAGGCGCTGTTCTACCGTTTATGCGGGGACCGCAACCCGCTGCATGCCGATCCGGCCTTCGCCAAGGCGGCCGGCTTTCCGCGCCCGATCCTGCATGGCCTGTGCACCTATGGCCATGCCGTGCGCGCCGTGGTGAAGGCAGCCTGCAACCACGATCCGGCGAAAGTCGCCCATATCGAGGCCCGCTTCACCGCGCCGGTCTTCCCCGGCGAGACGATCCACACGGAAATCTGGCGTGACGGCAATGTCGTGTCGTTCCGCGCCCGCCTGATGGAGCGCGACGTGGTGGTGCTGGATCACGGCAAGGTGGAGTTGCGCGGCTAGGCTCTTCAGCCGCGCCGGAATGCCGGGCTGCGCTGCGGGCCCGGATCGTCGTCGAGCCGCAGCGGCTCGAGCCTGGGGTTGGGTTCGGGCCGGCCGAACAGGTAGCCCTGGCCGTAATCGATGCCGAAATCGAGCAGCAGGCGCGCCTGATCCTCGGTCTCGACCATCTCGGCGACCGTGCCGATGTTGAGTTCCTTGCACAGCCAGACCATGCCCTTGAGGATCGCCCGGTCGCGATCCTGTCCCTGGGTCTGCAGCGCCTTCACATAGGCGCCGTCGATCTTCACGTAGTCGATCTCCAGCGCCTGCAAATAGGGGAACGAGGCGGCGCCGGCGCCGAAATCGTCGAGACAGACGAAATGGCCGTCCTCGCGGAGCTGACGCACCGCATTGGCGGCGTGCACCATGTTGGTGATGTGGGTCGATTCCGTGATCTCGAAGATCAGCTGGCGGCGCAGGCTTGGATCGACCGCCAGAATCTCGCGCAGGGCGGCCATGAATACCGAGCTTTCCAGGCTGTGGCCGGACAGGTTCACCGCCACGTCGATCGTCTCGCCCTGGCGGCGGCGCTCGCCCAGCATGTCGACCACCCGCTGCACGACCGCAAGGTCGAATTCGCCGATCATGTGCACGCCTTCGGCCAGACGGATCGTCTCGAAGGGCGAACCGCCATCCTCGAAGCGCGACAGCGCCTCGTAATGATGCAGCGTGCGGGTATCGAGCCGCACGATGGGCTGGAACACGAGTTGGAACTGCCGGCTGGATACCGCCGAGCGCAGGGCGCGCACCCGCGACACCGTTTTTTGCAGCAGAGCCTTCAGGCTGTCTTCGGTGGTATGCAGCGTGGCAAAACTGGCGGCGCCCTCATTGGCGAAGCGCTCGACGGCATAGGCCATGGCGCTGGCGGCATCCTCGTCGCTCATACCCTTGGCCTGCAGGTCGAGCGTCGCGCCGCGGACGCCCAGCCGGTCGGCCGCCCTGGCGGCCTCGGCATTGCTCTGCCTGATCAGGCTGCGCACCTGATCGGCCACGGCATCCTGGTCCAGCGGAGCAGCATGCAGGATGCCGTATTTCTCCGGATCGATCCGACCGGCGGTGTCGCCGCCGATGGATCTGGCGCGGATCAGCGCGCCCACATCGCCCATCAGGACCTGGCTGTCTTCCGGCGGCAACGCCTCGACCAGTTCCTTCAGGCCAACGATCTCGACCAGCGTAAGCTTCACTTCCGCGCCCAGGTCGCGAGCCAGCTTCAGGCGTTCGCCGGCGCGGATCTCGAATTCCTCGGTGGTCAAAAGCCCGGCCTGGTAGTCGCGCTTGTTCTGCAAGGCCACCTCGGCCTGGGGCAGGCGCGCATTGGACAGCGTAAGGTAATACCGGCCTTCCTGCCGCGGCAGGCAGCAACCGCCCAGCACGCATGTCGCGCCGGGTTTGCCGTCCAGAGTCAGCAGGCGGATCGTCACCGGCTCGATGCGTGCGCCGACCGTCAGGCCGGCCAGCAGGTTGAGCACGAAGTGGCGGTCGGCTTCCTCGATCAAGGCGGCCAGATTGCGGCCGATCAGCCCGGCGCTGTCGCTGCCGGCGATCAGCCTTGCCGCGCCCGTGGCGAACGTGATCTGGCCGTCGGCGGCCACCTCGAGCATCAGGTCGGCAGCGGAGAAGGCGAAAGCGACAAACCGGTCGCGTTCCGCCCGCAGATCCTTGGCGCCGCCCATTCTGGCCTCATCGGGGATTGGTAACTGTGTTATCAATCTGCCAGCCGGCGCGGCCGGGCGCAACCCGGCGGATACCTCCGGCCGGGCCCGGATGAACCCAATTCGCTTGACGCAGCGCCACGTTGCACCGGGACCGGCCGGTTCCTACAATGGGCCCGCATCCGGCCGCACCGGCCGGCCCGAAGTCTAGGGGGAGAATAAATGAGCGCACCGTTCTGGGAAAAATCCTATCCGGCCGGGGTCACCTGGGCA
Source organism: Rhodocyclaceae bacterium (assembly GCA_046294935.1). GTDB lineage: Bacteria > Pseudomonadota > Gammaproteobacteria > Burkholderiales > Rhodocyclaceae > Sulfuricystis. Next base: position 8,209 of record JBKBOI010000002.1, on the reverse strand, counting down.
CAGAATTTCCAGGCCAGGCCGATCTGGACCCTGCTGGACGATGCCGTCGCGCGCTTCGCGCCCCGGCCCTGTCTCGACTTCATGGGCAAGAGCTACACCTATGCCGCGGTTTCGGACCTGGTCGATCGCGCCGCCAAGGGCTTTCAGCAGCTTGGCGTCGGCCCCGGCGTACATGTCGGCCTCTTCCTGCCGAATACGCCGCATTACGTGATCTGTTTCTTCGCCATCCTGAAAGCCGGCGGCCGCGTGGTGAATTACAGCCCGCTCGATGCCGAGCGCGAGCTGCGCTACAAGATCGAGGACAGCCAGACCGACATCATCGTGACGCTGGACCTCAAGGCGCTGTATCCCAACATCGCCAAGATGATCGGCACCACCCGCCTGAAGAAGGTGGTGGTCTGCCGCCTGCCCGACGTGCTGCCCTTCCCCAAGAACCTGCTGTTCCCGCTGGCCAAGGGCAAAGAAATCGCCACCGTCCCCAAGGATGACAAGCATATCCGCTTCTCCGACCTGGTCGCCAATGACGGCCGCTACACGCCGCATCCGGTGAAGGACCCCGCCGAGGAAGTGGCGATCCTGCAATATACCGGCGGCACCACCGGCCAGCCGAAGGGCGCCATGCTCACCCATGGCAACATCACGGCCACCGTGCACATGTATGCCAGCTGGACCAGCGGCATGAACCTGCTGGATGACGGCAAGGAACGCGTGCTGATGGTCCTGCCGATGTTCCATATCTACGGCCTGAGCGCCGTGCTGCTGCGCATGCTCACCATCGGCGCGGAATTCGTACTGCATCCGCGCTTCGAGCTGAAGGCGGTGATCGAAGACCTGCACAAGAAGAAGATCTCGATCTTCCCCGGCGTGCCCACCATGTATGCCGCCATCGTCAACCTGCCGAACCTGAAGGATTACGACCTCTCGGCGCTCAAATTCTGCGCCTCCGGCGGCGCGCCGCTGCCGGCCGAGGTGCAGGACAAGTTCGAGAGCGTGACCGGCCACAAGATGATCGAAGGCTGGGGCATGACCGAAACCTCGCCAGCCGGCACCCAGACGGTGTACGGCGGCGTGCGCAAGCGCGGCTCATGCGGACTGCCGCTGCCCGGCGTGACCATCGAGATCGTCGATGTGGATGATCCGCTGAAATTGCTCGGCGTCAATGAGACGGGCGAAATCTGCATCACCGGGCCCAACGTGATGAAGGGCTATTGGAACAAGCCCGAGGCGACAGCCGAGGCCTTCGCCGGCGGCCGCTTCCATACCGGCGATGTCGGCTATATCGACGAGGATGGCTACATCTTCATCGTCGACCGCAAGAAGGACATGATCCTGTCCGGCGGCTTCAACGTCTATCCGCGCAACATCGAGGAAGCGATCTACGAGCATCCCGCCGTCGAGGAATGCACCGTGATCGGCATTCCCGACCAGTATCGCGGTCAGTCGGCCAAGGCCTTCATCAAGCTGAAGGCCGGCGCCCAGCCATTCACCTTCGAGCAACTGCGCGAATTCCTGAAGGACAAGCTCGGCAAGCACGAGATGCCGGTGGCGATGGATATCCGCGAGGCGCTGCCCAAGACCTTGATCGGCAAGCTGTCCAAGAAGGAGCTGGTCGAGGAAGAGAAGAAAAAGGCCGGCGGCGGCGAATGATCCTTTCGCTTCGGCGACTGAAAAAGCCCCGGCAAGACCGGGGCTTTTTTTTCGGCCAGCGCGCCGCAGACGCCTATTCTGCCGCCTGGGCCTTTGCCAGTCCGGCATCCCAGGCCCTGAGCGCCTGCGCCGCCGGCCGCACCTGCTCCCGCTGCTCGGGCCCCAGCACGCTCATCAGCGGCAGCATCGGCCCCATATCGGCGATGCCGGCCAGCGTCACCGCGTCATGCAGGGTGCGGATCGGGCTGATCGCATCGCGCAGATCCTCCAGCGGCAGATAGGCCGCGCGCAGCCGCTCGGCCTCCGCCCAGTCGCCGCGCTGCAACGCCGCCAGCAGCGCCATCGAGCCGCGCGGCGCCACGCAGACCGAGCCGGAAGTAAAACTGCGCAGGCCGAACTGGCGGTAATGCACGATCGCTGGCCGTTCGCCGATACCGCTGATCACCAATTCCGGGTCGACATGGTCGAGCAGGCGCTTCAGGTATTCGTCCTGCGCGGGATCGGCCTTCACCGTTCCGTATTTCACGGCGCAGACCAGCCCTTCGCGCATCAGCCGTCCGGCGGCTTCGGGCAGGATGTAGTTCTCGGCCTTGATATAAAGGATCACCGGCTTGCCCATGGTGACAGCGGCGCGGCGCAACCCCACTTCGACCCCTTCGGGCGTGGCGGGAAAAGTCTGCGGCAGGGCCATGGCGGTCGGCACCTTGGAACCGCGCAGTATCCTGGCCTGGTCGATCAGTTTGCCATAATCGGGGCCGAAGGACGGGATCAGCCAGGTATCGGGCCCGACGGCATCGACCAGGAAATCCAGCACCTCGGCATATTCGCCGACCGAGATGTTATAGAAATTTGCATTGCCGCCATACATCAGGCTGCGCACGCCCCCGGCCTCCAGGTAACCGATCAGATCCCGATTCGCCTCCTCGTGCAGCGTCAGGTCGGCGTAGCGCGCCAGGGGTGGCACCGCCAGAACGGAAGCAGAGAGATCGGCGGCGGTTACAGGTGTTGTTTTCATTATGTTTGCTCCAGCGGGGCGTTCCTCTTAATGTGGAAGACTAATCCGTCCCGAACCCCTGCTGCAAAGCGAAATGTCACTCCCGAGCACCGATGAGATAGCGGCCAAGGCACATCTGCTGCCCCTGCTCCGCGCCGCGATCCGTGCCATCGAGATGGAAAAGCTGGATCAGGCCGAAGGTTTTCTCGACAGCATCCTGAAGCAGGAACCGGACTTCCCCGACGCGCTGCATCTGAAAGGCTACATCGCCTTTCAGCGCGGCGCCCTGGACACGGCACGCAGCCTGGTGGACCGGGCCATCGCCGCCGATTTCCATTACGAGAATTATCACGTCACGCTCGGACATATCCTGCTGGCGGCCGGCGAGACCGAGCCCGCGAAGCACAGTTTCGGCGCGGCGCTGACGCTGAACCCGGAATACTGCGAGGCCTATATCGGGCTGGCGCATGTATTCCTGGCCGAGGATGCGCTGGATGCCGCCATCGGCGCACTGACGACGGGTCATAATGCCAATCCCGAGCATGCCGAAACCAACTACATGCTCGGCTACACCGCGATGGCCAAGGGCGAAGCCAAACAGGCGATTCGGTTTTTCGGAACCGCCCACAGGCTGGCGCCCGGCGTTGTACGCTACAAGGCCGGACTGGCCCGCTCGCTGCGCGATGTGCGCCTGAAACAGCCGAACTTCGAACTGATCGAGAGCGTGTTGCCCCTGCTGGGCGAACCCGGCATCGAACCGCGCGATCTGGCGCCGGTGGTCGAGAGCGCCATCTGCATCGATCCGCTCTTCACCGCGCTGGACGACATCGACGATCTGCCGGGCAAGGCGATTGCCGCGAGACTGGCCGATCCGGCCTGTCCCGATCCCATGCAGATCGTGGCCCTGCCGGCATGGCTGAAATACGGACTGGTCAGCCATCCCGCCCTGGAGCGCCGGCTGACGGCGCTGCGGCGCGGCCTGCTGACCATGGTGTTCCGCTACACCGATGCCCTGCCGCGTCATGAAACGCTGCTGGGCTTGCTGGCGATCCGCGCATTCCAGGCCGAGTACATCGATCGCATCACGCCGCCTGAAACGGCAATGCTGGCCGAGCTTGCCGCGAGGCTGAACGATCTTTCCCCGCAAGATCACGCGCGGCTATTCGCGATCTATGCCTGCTATCAGCCGCTATACCGGAGGCACGATGTCGAACGGCTGGCCGCGGCTTCCTGGCCCCCTGCCTTTGCCGACCTGAAGCGCATCCAGATCGACGAGCCGCTGCGCGAGCGCGACATCGCCGCCGGCATCCCCGCACTGACTCCGGTGGAAGACCGGACCAGCCAGGCCGTGCGGGAGATGTATGAGGAAAGTCCATTCCCGCGCTGGCACCAGCCGATCCTGGGCACGCCCCAGACGGTGAGCGGCCGCCTGCGCACTGCCCTGCCCCTGCAGAAGATTTCCGTGGAGGAGCGGCGCAGTCCCGAAATCCTGGTGGCTGGCTGTGGCACCGGCCTGCATGCCATCCTGGCCGCGACCAGCTACGCCTTCTCGAACGTCCTGGCCATCGACCTGAGCCGCACCAGCCTGTCCTATGCGATCCGCAAGGCCGGCGAAATCGGCATCCGGAACGTGCAGTTTGCCCAGGCCGACATCCTGAAGATCGGCGCCATCGAAAAGCGTTTCGACGTGATCGAGAGTTTCGGCGTGCTGCATCACCTGCGCGACCCGGCCGCCGGCCTTGCGCAACTGGTGAGCCTGCTCAAGCCGAATGGCTACATGATGCTGGGCCTGTACAGCGAACTGGGTCGGCGCGACGTGGTCAAGGCCAGGCAGCTCATTGCCAAGCTCGGCCTCGGCGACAGTCCGGAAGACGTGCGCGAGTTCCGGCGGGTGCTTCCCAAGGTCGACCCTCTGCTGGCGGCGAATTTGAACAAATCAAGCGCCTATTACGCACTCAGCGACCTGCGCGACCTGGTATTTCACCGCCAGGAGCATCGCTACACCCCCCAGCAGCTGCGGCAACTGATCGACGGCGCCGGCCTGGAATTCCTTGGCTTCGAATTCTCCGCACCCAAGGCGCTGTCGGGCTATCGCCTGCGTTTCCCGCACGACGCCACCGCCACCAACCTCGATCACTGGGCGGAGATGGAGCGCGACAACCCCGACCTGTTCGCGAACTGCTACCGTTTCTGGGTCCGCCGCAAGGCGCGCTGATCAGGCGCGGCCGAGATGGCTGCGGAAGCGCCGGGCCAGATCGCGGCTCGCCTTCGTCAGCAGGCCCTGGTCCACACCCACCGCAACGAACTTGAACCCCGCATCCAGATAACGCCGTGCATCATCTTCGTTGGGCGCAAGGATGCCGCAGGGTTTGCCTGCAGCCTGGCAGAGCTGCAGCCCGCGCATGATGGCTGCCTGCGCATCGGGATGCGCGCTGTTGCCAAGATGGCCCAGATCGGCCGACAGATCGGCCGGACCGATGAAAATGCCATCCACGCCGTCCACCTTGGCGATCTCGGGGATGCGATTGAGCGCTGCCGCGGTCTCGACCTGGACGATCACGCCGATCTCGCTGTCGGCACGGGCATGATAATCCTGCACCAGGCCGTATCGGTTCGCGCGCTGCGATCCCGAGACGCCGCGGATGCCGCGCGGCGGATAGCGGGTGGCTGCCACGGCACGGCGGGCTTCCTCGGCATCCTGCACGAAGGGCAGGATCAGGTTGGGCGAGCCGATATCGAGAAACCGCTTGATCAGCACGGCATCGTTCCAGGCCGGGCGAACCACCGGGCTTGCGGTATTGGCGTCGATCTGCATGGCCTGCAACTGCTGCAGAACCATCGGCAGCTCATTCGGCGAATGTTCGGTATCCAGCACCACCCAGTCGAAACCGGCCGTGGCGACGATCTCGGCGACGATGTTGCTGCACAGCGAGGACCACAATCCGATCTGCGGACGACCTTCATTCAATGCGCGCTTGAAGGCATTGACGGGCAATTGCATGGCAGGAAGCCTTTCGGGGTATTGCGGCCGACATGTCGGCGCTGGCGGAGCGGACGGTTTGCTAGTTTCTCGAACGTCCTTGAACGGACGGCTATACATCAAACAATAAATCATGGCTACGCAAGCGGATTTTTGACTGCCTGCGCGGCAGACGATTTGCTAGATTTCGCAAGCGCGAACCTTTCGCCAGCCTGCCGGAGGAAGAATCATGACCCAGCCCCCTGCAATACCCGGCAATCACGGCAACAGCGGCATCTCCCGACTGAACCGGGGCGGCCTTGCAGCCTCGGACCAATCCTCGAGCAACGAATACCTCACGTTTTCCATCGACAGCCAGGATTACGGCATCGACATCCTGAGTGTGCGCGAGATCAGGGCCTGGACCGAGGTTACCAACCTGCCCAACACGCCCGATTTCGTGCGCGGCATCATCAATCTGCGCGGCACGATCGTGCCGATCTACGACCTGAGGGTTCGTTTTGGCGGCGGGCGCACCAATCCGACCAGCATGCATGTCGTGATCGTGGTGGTGGCGGCCAACGGAACCTTCGGCCTGCTGGTCGACTCCGTGTCCGATATCCTCTCGATCAATGAACGCGACCTGCAGGCCGTGCCCGAAACCGGGATGGAAGCCGATTATCGTTTCCTCAGCAGCATCGTCGCGCGCGGCGACCGCATGGTGTCGATCATCGACCTCGATCATCTGGTCAATCAGGATACGGCGGCGCAGATGGAGCAGATCGCAGCCCGGCAGGATCAGGGTGACGCGGCGCTGGCGTCATCCGCCGGTTGACCCCAGCGCCACCGATCGCTCTCACCGGTGGGGTACGCCGTTGTGGTATCGACTCACCAATACTTGCACGATGATCGTGACTTACACTGTGTAAGGATTAAATCTTGATAACCTATGCACTTTAACCGAGTGCATCGCAAAAAACTCCGGCTAAGCTGTTCCCGCTGACAACCCCAAAAACGGGGATAAAGGGGAAACCCATGCCGACCTTTTCCATCCGCACCACCCTGGGCCTCGTGATCGGCGTCCTGGGCATCATGCTGGTTGCCATCAGCGCCATTTCGCTGAACCAGGCTATCCAACGCTATTACGCCGCCCAGAAGGTGGCGACGCTGGCCCCGATCAGCCAGGCCTTTTTCCGCAGCCTGCAGCAACACCGGCTGGAACGCGGCAATATTCTCATCTCCCTGCGTGCCGACGGGCCGGCCTCCAAGGACACGATAGACAACATCACCGCCCAGCGCGACGGCACCAAGGACGGTTACAACACCGGCTTCACCCTCCTGTCTTCGCTCAAGGACATGCCGGGGGCCGGGCCGATTCTGACAAAGCTGAAATCCACCCACGATGCGGTGGATGCGATGCGCCCGAAGATGATGACCATGATCGGCCAGCCGAAGGCCCAGCGCGAAGCGCAGGCCATGCAGGATTGGCCGCGGGTGACACAAGCCTACCTCGACGCCGTGCAGGAGGCCTCCGATTTTCTGGAATCCTCGCTCCAGCTTGTCGACCCCGTAGTCGATCAACTGCTCAGCGTGAAGCAGAATGCCTGGACGATCCGGAACTACGCCGGTTCGCTGGTGTTGCGCATCCTGACAACCATGTCGGCGGGCCAGACCTGGGGCATGCCCGAAGTCATTGCCCATACCGACGACAATGGCCGTGTCGCCACTGCCTGGGCCATCATCACCGCCATTGCCAATCGCAGCGATACCGCCCCACCGGTGCGCGATGCGGTGAACACCGCCAAGGCCTTCTTCTCGGGTCCCATCGCCGAGGAGCGTCAGCTTATCGTGAAGGCATTCAGCAGCGGCCAGCCCTCGCCCGTTGAACAGGCGAAATACCAAGGCCATGTAACCGACGACCTCAACATGCTGAATGCCATCGCCAACACGGCGCTGGATGAACTGATCCAGCGCGCCAATGCGCAAATGGCCCAGACACAGCAGAGCCTGGTCCTGGATGGCATCCTGCTGGTTGCCGCCATCGCCTTTACCGTCTTCGGGTTCCTGATCGTGCAATGGCGCGTCAGCGGCCCGATCCAGCGCATGACCGGTGCCATGCAGCGTCTGGCCGACCGCGACCTGAGCGTTGAAATCCCCTTTGTCGAGCGCGGCGCCGAGATCGGGCAGATGGCCAAGGCGGTGCAGGTATTCAAGGACAGCATGATCGCGCGCGAACAGGCCGAAGCGGATATCGCCCGCCAGAGGGAAGAGAGCGAACAGCGGCGTCTGGAGCGTGAGTCACGCGAGAAGGCGGCTGGTGAGGAGATCGCGGCACTGGTCAACAAGGTGGCGCAGGGGGACCTGTCGGGGCGCATCACCGAGGGCGGCAAGGAGGGGTTCTTCCTCACCACCAGCCAGGAACTGAACCGCCTGGCGGCGACCCTGCAGACCATGGCGGGCGAGATGGCCGAGACGATGGGGGCGATGGCGGGCGGCGACCTGACCAAATCGGTGCGCGGCGACTATCGCGGGGTGTTCGGGCAGCTGAAGGACAGCGCCAACGGCATGGCCAGCCGGCTGCGCGATTTCGCCGGCCGCCTGACCAGCAC
>JBKBOI010000001.1:0-84640 GCA_046294935.1 Rhodocyclaceae bacterium | reverse complement strand
ATCGAGCAGCACGGCGGCGAGGATGCCGAGCAGCGCCACCACCACGGCGAATTCGAACTAGCCGAGGCCGCGTTGGCGCCCAATGCTCATCGGAAATGATCGAGCGCCGACAACACCAGATCGGTCGCCGCGAGCGCGGTGCGCGCGTCGTCGGCATCGTAGCTCTTGCCCGGCACGAGGTCGATTTCACCGTAAAAGGCCATTTCCCGTTCCTTGCGCAACCGGGCCGAGGCCTTGACGAGATCGTCGAGTATCGGCAGGAGCGCGGCAGGCAGCCGGTCGCGATGATCGCGCAGCACGGCGCCGACATCATGCCAGCGGGGCGGGTCGATGCCTGCCCAGCGCAGCATGCCCTTCGTCGCGAGTTCGACCAGCTCCTGCGCCTCGCGAATTACGTCGGCATATTCGCCGGCCTCGAACAAGAGATCCAGCACGCGACGGCGCACCTCGACGCGGCGGAAGTAATCGCGGGCCAGTTCGTCGGTGGTCATGGCTAGATCGGGATCGGCTCGCCGGGCTTGGCGGAGGGTTTGAGCACCCAGTAAGGCGAGCCGTCGAGGGTGCGCCGTTCGGCGCCTTGGGCCTTGAGGCGCGCGGCCAGCCGCTCGAAATAGCCGCGTGCGATGCCTTCGGGATCGAACAGGAAACGCCCCTCGGTGGGAATGTCGAGAAAGGCGAAGCTGCCGGCTTCGAGTTCCACGGGCGTGCGAATCAGCGGCGAGAGCTCGGCATGCACGCCGCGCGCGGCCGCCGCCGCGCGCAAGGAGGAAAGCTGCGCTTCCAGCGCTTCGAATTCGATGATGCGCGCCATCCGCTGCGGCGGCAGCGGCTCGGCGACTAGCAGGAGGTCGATGTCGGAGTCGGGCCGTTGCATGCCGCGCGCGACGGAGCCAAAGAGGACGAGCGCCTTAAGGCGCGCGCCATAGGCCGTTTGCGCCGCCGCCGGCAGGGCGGCGACGATGGCATCGAAGGCGGTTTTCCAGTCGGGGGCGAGCAGCGGAAATCTCATGTGGTGCACCCTAGCATCATTTTTCCGCTTCGGCTATCGCATCGAATCGCAGCTGAGGCGCCAGCCGTGGGGGAAAGCCGCTTCGGGCTACGCCCTCCGCGCCTTTCCCCCACGGCAAGGAAAGCGGACAGTTCATGTGCTACGGCTCAGGATTCGTTCGCTCGGGGTGACGGAAGATCACTCATTCGATGGGCTCGATCGTGATGGTGGCACCGCCGACCGGGTCGCGGATCGGCGCAAGACGCCAGGCGAGCGCTTCATGGCCGGAAAAGGCGGCCGGCTGGCGCGGGCGGTAGCTGAGAACGTGCGTGGCTGGATCGTAGCGCCAGCGCGGTGCCGTCCCGCCAGCGCCGATTTTTTCCGGCGCAACGCCCAGCCACTCCAGCACATTGGCGCCGAGCAGCTCGCCGATCTTCGCTTCCTCGCCACGGATCGCCTTCTGGCCGATCGCCAGCGTGAGCCCGGTGCGCAGATTGCGCAGCGCGAGTTCGACTTCCAGCCGCTCGGCCTCGCGCTCGAGCTCGACGAGGCGGTCGAGCAGCACTGCGGCGAGAATGGCGATGAGCGCCATCACGATGGCGAATTCGAATTTCGACAGACCCCGTTGTCGGATCATTTCTTGAGCGCCGCCTTGCCGAGATCCCAAAGCGGCAGGAATACGCCGAGCGCGAGGATCAGCACCATGATGCCCAGCAGGACGGTCAGGATCGGTTCGATCTGCTGCGCCAGGGTCTTCAGCTCGTATTCGACTTCGTTTTGATATAGGCCGGAGATTTCGTCCATCATCTCGTCGAGCGCGCCGGATTCCTCGCCGACGGCGATCATCTGCAGCACGACGGGCGTAAACACCCCGGTGGCGATCGCCGCGCGCAGCACCGAATCGCCATGCTCGATCGCGGTGCGCATCTTCTCGATCTTTTCGGCGATGTAGTCGTTGTCGACGGTGCGGGCCACGTTGCCGAGCGCCTGGATCACCGGCACGCCGGAACGCATCGCCAGCGCGAAGCTGCGCGCGAAGCGCGCCAGCGTCGCCTTCCTGACGATCTTGCCGGCGATCGGCAGCTTCAGTTTGATCGCATCCCACCGATAGCGACCGCGCCGCGTGCCGATCCACGCCTTGAAGCCGCCAGCGAGCGTGGCGAAACCGACCAACAGCGCCGGCCACCAGCCGACGACGAAATTCGAAACGCCGATCAAGAGCCGGGTCAGGAAGGGTAGTTCGGCGCCGAAGCCTTCGAACACCTTGGCAAAAGCGGGGATCACCCAGATATTGACGACGGCCAACGCGATGGCCATCGCGATCAGCACGAAGCTCGGGTAGCGCAACGCCGACTTGACCTGTTCGCGCATGAAGCGCTCGAACGCGAGGTGATCGTAAAGCCGCAGGAAGATTTCTTCGAGCCGGCCGGTCATCTCGCCGACTTGCACCATCGCCAGATAAAAGGGCGTGAATACCGTCGGATGGCGCGCCAGCGCCAAGGACAGCTCGCGGCCGGAGTCGAGGCTTTCACGCACCTGACCGAGCATGGCTTTCATGGCCGGATTGGCGCTCGACTCCTGCAGGCCGGCGAGCGCGCGCATGATCGGCACGCCGGCCTTCAGCAGGGTGTGGATCTGCCGTGTGAAGAGCAGGATGTCGTGATGGCGGATCTTCGACGCGAACGAACCACGCCTCGCGGCCGCTGCGGTTTTGGTCACGGCTTGCGGTGCCGGCTTGATCTCCGTGGGAGTGACGCCGCTGCCGAACAATACATCGGCCACCGCGCCGGCCGATGCGCCTTCGATCACGCCACTGACGATTTCTCCAGCGCCGTTGCGACCACGATAAGCAAAAGCAGGCATGGGGCGGGCGTCCTCAGTCTTCGAGCTGGGTGGCGACGCGCATCGCTTCCTCGATCGTGGTGCGGCCTTCGGTGACCAGACGCACTGCATCGCGGCGCAGCGTGTGGCCTGCCATCTGCTGGCGGCCCAGGCGCATGAAGTCGGCCGGATCGCCGTGATTGGCGGCCTCGACCAATGCATTGGTCATCTCGAGGAACTCATAGACGGCCACACGCCCCTGGTAGCCGCTGTTGCCGCAATGGACGCAACCGCGCCCGCGCAAATAGCGGAACTCATCGACCCGGTCGCCGAGTTCGTAACGCAGCCACTCGCGCTCGTGCGGTTCGGGCTCGTGCGGCGCGCTGCAGTTCGGGCAGACGACGCGCACCAGGCGCTGGGCCAGCACCAGCTGGATCGACAGCGCCACCATGTAATTCGGCACGCCCATGTCGAGCAGCCGGATCGGTGTCGACAACGCATCATTGGTGTGCAGCGTCGAGAGCACCAGGTGACCGGTCATCGCGGCGCGCATGCCGATTTCGGCGGTTTCCTGGTCGCGCATCTCGCCGACCAGGATGATGTCCGGGTCCTGCCGCAGCGCGGCGCGCAGCACCCGCGAAAAGGTGAGGTCGATCTTCTCATGCACCTGCACCTGGTTGAGGCCAGGAAGGCGGTATTCGACCGGGTCCTCGACAGTGATGATCTTTTTCTCCGGCGAGTTCAGCTCGTTCAATGCCGCATAGAGCGTCGTCGTCTTGCCCGATCCGGTGGGCCCAGTGACGAGCACGATGCCGGAGGGCCGGTGGATCGCATGACGGAAGCGCGAGAGCACGCGCGGCGGCATCGCCAAGCGGTCGAGGTGCAGCAAACCGGTGTCTTGCGAGAGCAGGCGCATCACCACTGCCTCGCCATATTGCGTCGGCATCGTCGCGATGCGCACATCGATGCTCGCGCCATGCACCTTGATGTTGAATCGGCCATCCTGCGGTAGGCGCTTTTCCGAGATGTCGAGCCCCGACATCAGCTTCAGGCGCTGCACGACCGCGGATGCGATCTTGATGTCGGCCTCGGTCTGCACGTGCAGCACGCCATCGATGCGGAAACGGATGACGAGCGATTTTTCCTGTGGTTCGACGTGGATGTCGGATGCCTTTTGCTTGCGCGCTTCCTCGAATATGGTCTGCAACAGCCGCACCACCGGGGCATCCTCGGCTCCCGGCGTGGCGCCGAACAGCGCGCCGAATTCGACCTGGACGTCACCCAGTTGCTGAGATAGGTCTTTGGCCAGACCGGCGATTTCCTCGGTGCGGCGATAGACCCGATCGAGGAGCGGCAAGAGTTGCCCCTCGGCAACCACGACCAGATCGATGTCGCGCCGCAGGATGCGCGCGATTTCGTCGAAGGCGGCAAGATCGGTCGGATCGGACATGCCGACGCGCAACAGGCCGTTCTTCTCGTCTACCACGATGGCACGGAAACGCCGCGCTTGCGCTTCGGGCAGCAGCTTGACGAGCTCCGGCTTGGGTTGGAAATCACGCAGATCGACGTATTCGGCGCCGAGCTGACGCGCCAGCGCGCGGGCGATGGCTTCTTCGGACACCCAGCCGGCATCGACGATCACCCGACCGAGCTTGCGGCCGGTGATCTGCTGTTCCTGCAACGCAAGATCGAGTTGGGCAGGGGTCAAAAGCTCCTGCTCGATCAGCAGGTCGCCGAGGCGGATCTTTTCGGGTCTGGCCATGGAAGTCGGGTCGTTGGATAAACTGCGAGACTTCTACCATGCCACAGCCGCGATGTTCCAGATCGTTCTATATCAGCCGGAAATTCCGCCCAATACCGGCAATGTGATCCGCCTGGCGGCCAATACCGGCTGTGTCCTGCACCTCGTCGAGCCGCTCGGTTTCGACGTCTCCGACGCCGCATTGCGGCGCGCGGGGCTCGACTATGCCGAATTCGCCGACGTGCGCGTGCACCGGGACTGGGCCGCCTGTGTCGCCGCACTCGGCACGACGCGCCGCTTCGCCTTCAGCACGAAAGGTTCGACCCGTTATGACGAGGTGATCTATCGGCCGGGAGATGCATTCGTCTTCGGCCCGGAAACCCGCGGACTGCCAGACGAACTGCTGACATCCTTCCCGCCCGCGCAGCGCCTGCGGCTGCCGATGATCCCGGGCAACCGCAGCCTGAATCTTTCGAACACGGTGGCGATCGCCGTCTATGAGGCCTGGCGTCAGCAGGGATTCGCCGCTGGCGCTTGAGGCCGTGCCGTATCGCCAGCGCCGATTTCCTACTCGTGCCTGGGTTCGCGATTCATCAGCCGCTCGACCGCTGCCGCCGGCGGCAGGCGGCCATCGAGCACTTCGCAGACGGTGGCGGTGATCGGCATCTCGATGCCGAGCGATTCGGCGCGGCGGGCGACTTCATGGGCGGTGTGCACACCCTCCGCGACATGGCCCAGCGAGCGCTGGATCTCGGCTGATTGCCGGCCGCTGGCGAGCGCCAGCCCCAGCCGCCGGTTGCGCGACAGATCGCCGGTGCAGGTGAGGATCAAATCCCCCAGACCGGAGAGCCCCATGAAGGTTTCGGCACGCGCGCCGAGCGCGACGCCGAAGCGGGTGATTTCGGCCAGGCCCCGTGTCATCAGAGCCGCGCGTGCATTCAGGCCGAGACCGAGACCATCGCAGATGCCGGTGGCGATGGCGATGACGTTTTTCACCGCGCCGCCGACCTCGACGCCAGTCAAGTCGTCGTTGGCGTAGATGCGCAGACGCGAACCGTGTAACGCATGTGCCGTGCGTTCGGCGAAGGCGATGTCCTCCGAGGCCAGGGTGACGGCGGCGGGGAGATGGCGCGCCACCTCTGCGGCGAAGCTGGGGCCGCTCAATGCACCGCACGTGGCATGCGGATGGACGGCTGCGACGACCTGATGCGGCAAGGCACCGCTGCCGGCCTCCAGCCCTTTGCAAACCCACAGGAAGGGTAGGTCGGGACGTGTTTGCGCGAGCCGCGCCGCCGTCTCGCGCAGCCCTGCCACCGGCGTGGCGATCAGCGCCAGCTCGGCTGAAGCCACCGTCGCGATGAAATCCGCGCTGACGGTGAGTGTCTCGGGAAATGGAAACCCTGGCAGGTAGCGGGCGTTTTCCCGCGCTGTATTCATTGCCGCGGCGTGCTCGGCCTGTCTGGTCCACAGGCCGACGGTATGGCGTTGCGCGAACGACAGAGCTAGCGCGGTGCCCCAGGCGCCAGCGCCCAGCATGGCGATGCGCATCAGGAGGACCCGTTCATGCGCCCCATACCTGGCTGATTCTCACGAAGCCTTCCTCACCATCGCGATGACGCACTTTCAGCCAGCCCGGTGGGCCAGGCTCGACGAGCTCGAGCAATACGTCGGCTTCGGCTTCGAACACCAGTGGGGCGGCTTCGATGGCTGCGCTGCGGATCTGGGCGCCGCCCGGTCGTACTTGCAACATTTGCTTGTCGGTAAGCCGCCGACGCTCGATCCAGGCCAGATCACCCTGTCGGTCGCGCACCTTGACCCAGGCATCGAGGCTGACGACGACTTCCACCGGCGTGCCCGGTGCGATGACGTAAAGCGGTTTGGCCTTTTGCGACGGCGCATCGAACAAAATCGCGGCTTCTTTCACCGAGCGGTAGTCGAGCGCGCATGCGGCGCCCGAAAACGACAGCAGGGCGAAGATCCAGGCACGCATCATTGGATCGGCACCTCATGCGGCCCACGGGTTTCCCGTGCCTGCTGTTGTTCGAGCCGCTGGCGGTAGATCGCCTCGAAATTCACCGGTGCGAGCAGCACGGGCGGGAAGCCGGCGCGCGTGATCGCGTCGGAGATGGTCTCGCGCGCGTAGGGAAAGAGAATGTTGGGGCAAGCGACGGCAATGATCGGTTCGAGCTCCTCTTCCGGCACGTTGCGGATCTGAAAGATGCCGGCTTGGGCCGCTTCGACGAGAAACTGCGTTTTCTCACCGATCTTGGCGGTCACGGTCAGCGTCAGGACGACATCGAACACGCCGTCGCCGACGGCTTCGCCACTGGTCTGCATCTGCAGGCTGACTTGTGCCTGCTCCCGTTCGAGGAAGCAGTGCGGGGCGTTCGGTACTTCCACCGAAAGATCCTTGACGTAGATCTTCTCGATGCTGAAAACCGGGGCGTCGTTGTCGGGGGCTTGTGCGCTCATTGATGTTCCTGGGAAGTGGATGAAAAGGTCATTTCGCCAGCAGGGGATCGAGCTTGCCCTGCCGGTCGAGTTCGTAAAGGTCGTCGCAGCCGCCGATATGTCGGCCATCGATGAAGATTTGCGGCACGGTTCGCGCGCCGGGCACGCGTGTTTCCATTTCCTGGCGTTTGGCAGGGTCGAGATCCACGCGGATCTTCTCGATGTCGGTCACCCCTTTGCGGCGGAGCAGCGCTTCTGCGCGCACGCAATAGGGACACACCGCAGTGGCATACATTTCGACCTTGGCCATGCGTAACCTCTATTTCTTGGTGACCGGCAATCCGGCGTCGATCCAGGCACGCATGCCGCCGGCCAGGTTGAAGACTTGCTGGAATCCTGCTTTCTGCAGCATCCGGGCGGCGGTGCCGGAGCGGTTGCCGCTGGCGCAGACGAGGATGATGGGTTTGTCCTTGGACTTGTCGATCTCGACGAGATGCTTGGCGAACTGACTGAGCGGCAGGTGGCGCGCAGCGGGAATGTGGCCGGCCGACCACTCGGCCGTTTCGCGCACATCGACGACGAGCGCATCCTGCCGGTTGATCAAGAGGGTGGCTTCAGAGACCGAGATGTTCTTGCCGCCGCCACCCTTGACCGTCTGCCATAGCAACATGCCGCCGCTCACCGCGGCCAAAGCGACCCACATCAGATTCTGTTGGATGAACTCCATGTGCTCTCTGTTTTCCTGAAATGATGACTGCCGTTCAGGCCGTCGGACTGACGCCGCAGAACACCTCGCGCATCATGCCAATGAGCTGCAGGGTGCGCTGGTCGGCGACGCGGTAATAGACCCGGTTGGCATCCTTGCGCGTGGCGAGGATGCCCTTGTCGCGCAGGATGGCGAGGTGTTGGGAAATGTTGCTCTGTGAGGTGCCGACGGCGTCGACGATATCCTGCACGCAAACTTCCCGGTCACCGACGACGCAGAGAATCTTTAGCCGCAACGGATGCGAGATCGATTTCAGCGCCCGCGCGGCAACCATGATTTGGTCGTGACGGGCGGCCATCTCTGCGATGGCGGCGCGGTCTGTGATGGCAGTACGATTCATGGGTCGGTTGGCGTTTCGGCAGCTAGGCGTCGTCTGGCTCAATGAGGCCTGAGACAGGGCGTGATCATACTTCGATTAAAATCCCCTGTCGATTCTCTCCCCACCATATTTTTCCTTATCGATCATGTACAAACTCGTATTGCTGCGCCACGGCGAATCCACCTGGAACCAGGAAAACCGCTTCACCGGCTGGACCGATGTGGGGCTCACCGAAAAAGGCATCGCCGAGGCGAGGGCCGCCGGCCAGCTTTTGAAGGCCCACGGGTTCGATTTCGACATCGCCTACACTTCGATGCTCAAGCGGGCGATCAAGACGCTCTGGATCGTGCTCGAGGAAATGGACCGGATGTGGTTGCCGGTAGTCAATTCCTGGCGGCTCAACGAGCGCCACTATGGTGCCCTGCAAGGCCTCAACAAGGCCGAGACGGCCGCCAAATACGGCGAAGAACAGGTCAAGATCTGGCGCCGCTCCTACGATGTTCGCCCGCCGGCGCTGGACAAGGACGACCCACGCTACGACGTGCATGATCCGCGCTATGCGAACTTCGCGCCCGGCCTTTACCCAGCGGCGGAATGCCTGAAGGATACGGTCGAGCGTTTCCTGCCGATCTGGTTCGACGGCATTGCGCCGGCGATCAAGTCCGGCAGGCGCGTGCTCATCGTTGCCCATGGCAACAGCCTGCGCGCGCTGATCAAATATCTCGACGACATTTCCGATCAGGACATCGTCGGCCTCAATGTCCCGACCGGCCAGCCGCTGGTGTACGAATTCGACGCCGAGCTCCATCCACTGCGCAGCTACTACCTGGGCGACCCGGAAACCATCGCCGCCGCCCAGGCCGCCGTGGCGAACCAGGGCAAAGCCAAGGCTTGAGCGGATCCAAGCTCCTCCCGATCCTCGTTGCAGCCAGTTTCCTGCCGGCGCTGGCGTCGGCGGCGGGGGAGCGCGAAAAAGCAAAACTCGACGCTGTGCGCGAGCAGCGCGCGGCGCTCGAGCGCCAGGTGCGGGAGACGGAGGCCAAACGCGCTGTCGCCGCCGACGAACTGCGGACCATCGAACAGGCGATCGCGGCCAGCGTGCGTAAGCTGCGCGCCCTGGGTGAGGAACGCGCCGCCGTCCGGGCCGAGCTGGCCGGGCACGAGCGCGAGCTGAAACGGCTCGAAGCCCAGACCACGGCGCGTGAGAATCAGCTCGCGGCGCTCTTGCGCTACCAATTCCGTCCCCAAGAGATCGATGCCTTGGCAATGCTGCTCTCGGGCGACGACCCGAACGATGTCGCTCGCGATCGCTACTTCCTGGCCCAGCTCGCCCGTGCCAAGGCCGAGCTGATCGGCCAGTTGCGCGACGATGCGGCGAAGACCCGGCAGGTGGCCGGGCTCGTGCGGGAGCGCAGCGCCAGGCTCGCCGAGCTGTCGCGCCACGAAGAGGCGGAGCGAGCCACCTTGCGCCAGCGGCAGCAGGAACGCAAGGAACTGCTGACGAAGCTGTCCAGCCAGATCCAGACACAGCGCCGCACGATCGAGACTTTGAAGCAGGATGAGCGGCGCCTGGTGAATGTGCTCGCGGCGCTGGCGAAAAAGAAGCAAGCTGCGCTGGCCCGTTCGGCTTCCTCATCCCCTGTGGGCGGGTCTGCCGGCGCGGCCACGGCGCCGCAGACGGCAATGCGCGATGCCGAGCCGGTTGCGGCCAGCGGCGCTTTCGCGCGCTTGCGCGGCCGCTTGCCCTGGCCGGTCAAGGGGATTGTCGCGGCGCGTTTCGGCACGCGCCGCGATGAAGGCGGGCTACTCTGGAAAGGCATGTTCATCCGTGCCCCGGAGGGGAGAGACGTGCGCGCCGTGGCCGACGGCGTGGTCGTTTTCTCCGACTGGTTGCGCGGCTATGGCAACCTGTTGATCATCGACCATGACGACGGCTTTCTGTCGATCTATGGCAACAACCAAACTTTGCTGGTCGAAACGGGCCGAAGGGTGACGGCCGGCAAGCCAGTGGCCACCGTCGGCACTAGTGGGGGCCTGCCGGAATCGGGTTTATACTTTGAGCTCAGGCACAGGGGGCAGGCATTCGATCCAGGCAAATGGCTTGCCAGGCCTTGAGATGCCACGGCGGCTGCCGTCCTTTTCTTCGAGGTTATTCCACATGCGTAGCAAGCTGCAACAATTCGGCCTCGTGCTCGTCGGACTGATCGCCGGCGTCGCCTTGAGCCTCAATTTCTCCGCGATCGCGCAAAAAGGCGGCGATGCACCGCTGCCGGTCGAGGAGTTGAAGAGCTTCGCCGATGTCTTCAATGCGATCAAGCAGGGTTACGTCGAGCCGGTCGATGACAAGACGCTGATCCGGCATGCGATCTCCGGCATGTTGTCGAACCTCGATCCGCATTCGGCCTATCTCGACGAGGAAGCCTTCAAGGAGCTGCAGGTTTCGACCCAAGGTGAGTTCGGTGGCCTGGGGATCGAAGTCGGTATGGAAGACGGTCTCGTCAAGGTGATTTCACCGATCGAGGACACGCCCGCCTACCGCGCCGGCATCAAGGCCGGCGACCTGATCTTCAAGCTCGACGACACGCCCGTGAAAGGCATGACGCTTGCCGAGGCCGTGAAAAAGATGCGCGGCAAGCCGAACACGTCGATCCGACTCTCCATCCTGCGCCAGGGCGAAACCAAGCCGCTCGAAATCACCATCGTGCGCGACGTCATCAAGGTGCAAAGCGTGAAGTCCAAGCTGCTGGAGCCGGGCTATGGCTATTTGCGCGTCACCCAGTTCCAGGAGGAGACGGTCGCCGATCTGGTGAGGCATTTGGACAAGCTCTACAAAGCCGACGCCGAAGCGAAAGGTTCGGGCCTCAAGGGCTTGGTGCTGGATTTGCGCAACGATCCGGGCGGGCTGCTGCACAGCGCGATCGGGGTCTCCGCCGCTTTCTTGCCCTCCGGTAGCGCGGTCGTCAGCACCGACGGCCGGGTCGAGGATGCCAAGCGCAAATACACCGCCAGCGCCGAGGACTATCTGCGCGGCAACCGTGAGGATCCGCTCAAGAAACTGCCGGCAGGCGTAAAGAGCGTGCCGATGATCGTGCTCGTCAATGCCGGCTCGGCTTCTGCCTCCGAGATCGTCGCCGGTGCCTTGCAGGATCACAAGCGCGCCATCGTGATGGGCACGCCGACCTTCGGCAAGGGCTCGGTGCAGACGGTGTTGCCGCTTTCCGGCAAGACGGCGATCAAGCTGACGACGGCGCGCTATTACACGCCAAACGGTCGCTCGATCCAGGCCAAAGGCATCGAGCCGGACATCGTCGTCGAGGAAACGCCGAATGGCGGCTCGCGCGAGCGTCTGCGCGAAGCGGATCTCGAACGCCATCTCGCCAACGACAAGGAAGGCAAAGACGCCGACAGGCCCGCTGGATCGAAGAAGGACAAGCCGGCGGACAAGAACGGCAAGAGCGGGGCCGACAAGGAAGATGTGCATGCCAAGCCTTTCGAGTTGGCCTCGAAAGATGACTATCAGCTCACTCAGGCGATCAACCTGCTCAAAGCCTTGCATGTGATCAGAAAATGATGAATCCCGAGCGCGCCCGCCAATTGCGTGACCAGGAGCGCGGCATCCAGCGGCCACATCCGCTGGCGCCGCAGGCGGGCACGCGCAAGCATCGCGAGATCCGCTTCAACAAGGTCAAACACTGGCAGATTCCCGAGGCCTTCGCGCTGCTCGAGAGCCTGCCCGGCCTCGAAGTGGCGCCCGGCACGCAGCCGAATGGCATCTCGGTCTGGTATGAGATCACCGACCATTGCCTGGAAGCGCTCGAGCAACTGCTCGTCGACAAGGGGTTCCATCTCGACAACTCACTGTATTGCAAGTTGATCCGGGCGCTGGTGTATTTCTCCGAAGAAACCCAGCGACGCAATCTTGGCCAGCCGGAGCGCCTGATCAAGAAATCTCACGAGGTCTACTCAAAGGCCTGGGAGCGCCATCCACATGGCGATCACGACGATACGCCGCCCGAACTGCGCGAATACAAGTGACCGATCGTTTCGATGACGCAGCCTTGCTGCGTTACTCACGCCACATCCTGCTCCCTCAGGTCGGCATCGAGGGGCAGGAGCGGCTGCTCGATGCGCGCGCGCTGGTGATCGGCGCGGGGGGCTTGGGTTCGCCCGCCGCCCTCTATCTGGCCTCCGCCGGGATCGGCACGCTGGCGCTGGCCGATGGCGACAGCGTGGATCTCACCAACCTGCAGCGTCAGATCCTGCATCGCACCGCGTCGATCGGCCAGCCGAAAGTGCTCTCGGGTGTGGCGACGCTCGCCGAGATCAATCCGGGCTGCAAGGTCGTGCCCTTGCAGGAGCGGCTGACCGGAATGCGGCTGGAAGAGGAAGTCGCGGCCGCCGACGTGGTGCTCGACTGCTCCGACAATTTTCTGACACGCCATGCCGTCAATCGCGCCTGCGTGAAGTACCGCAAACCGCTCGTCTCTGGCGCGGCGGTGCGCTTCGATGGTCAGATTGCGGTGTTCGACAGCCGCCGGGAAGAAGCACCGTGCTATCACTGCCTATTTCCAGAATCCGAGGACGTCGAGGAAGTGCGCTGCGCGGTGATGGGCGTGTTTGCGCCGATCACCGGCATCATCGGCGCCACTCAGGCGGCCGAGGCCCTGAAGCTCGTGATCGGCTGCGGCGAGACGCTCGCCGGCAGGCTCCTGCTGCTCGACGGATTGAGCATGGAATGGCGCAGCATCGCCGTGCCGCGCGATCCGGGCTGCGCGGTCTGCGCTACTCGAGGTGAGCGCGGATGAAGAAGTCGGCGCCGATAAAGCGGCGTTCGGCGATCGACAGGCGTCGGGCCGCGGCCATCTCGGTCAGCTCCCCGAAGTCGGCCATCCCGCGGGCGCTGTCGCCCAGCAACATCGGCGCCTGATAGATCAGCAGCTCGTCGACCAGCCCTTCACGCAGCAGCGAGCCGTTGAGCTTGCGGCCGGCCTCGGCCATCACCTCGTTGATCCCGCGCCGGCCGAGTTCGCTGAGCAGGGCTGGCAGATCGACCTTGCCGCGCGGGTTGGGGAGGACGAGGACTTCCGCGCCAAGCGCCTCAAGCTGCGCGGTCTTCGCTGCATCGATGACGGCGCAGGCGATCAGACAGTTGCCACCTGCGAGGATCGCGGCATCGAGGGGGATTTCCAGCTTGCTATCGACGACGACGCGCAGCGGCTGGCGGGGGGTATCCACATCACGCACCGTAAGACGGGGATCGTCCTCACGTACGGTGCCGATGCCGGTGAGCAGCGCACAGGAACGTGCGCGCCAGCCATGCGCATGGCGGCGTGCATCGGGGCCGGTGATCCATTGCGATCGCCCGTTGGCGAGCGCGGTCTTGCCGTCGAGACTCATCGCGACTTTCAGCCGCAGCCAAGGGCGGCCGCGTGTCATGCGCGAAACGAACCCGATGTTGAGTTCACGCGCTTCGGCTTCGAGCAGGCCGCAATCGACCGCGATGCCGGCGGCGGCGAGGCGGGCCAGGCCCCTGCCGGCGACGAGTGGATTCGGGTCCTGCATCGCGACGACGACGCGGGTGACGCCCGCCGCGATCAGCGCATCGGCGCAGGGCGGGGTGCGGCCATGGTGCGAGCAGGGCTCCAGCGTGACATAGGCCGTGGCGCCCCGTGCCGTGTCACCAGCGCCGATTCTTTGCAGGGCATGGATCTCGGCATGAGGCTCGCCGGCCTTTTCGTGCCAGCCTTCGCCGAGGATGGCACCATCACGCACGATGACGCAGCCGACCCGCGGATTGGGCGTGGTGGTGTTAAGCCCCCGCTGCGCGAGCCGCAGCGCGCGGGCCATGTGGAAATGATCCTGGGCCGAGAAGCTCACTTGCGCGATGAGCGGCGACGTGGGGCTTTCACTTCGCGGATCACCTCGGAGAATTCGTCGACGTCTTCGAAGTTGCGATACACCGAGGCGAAGCGGATGTAGGCGACCTTGTCGAGCTTCTTGAGCTCGCGCATCACGAGTTCGCCGAGGCGTGCCGAGGCGACCTCGCGCTCGCCGAGCTGCACGAGCTTTTGCTCGATGCGGTCGAGCGCGGAAGCGACGCTTTCGGCCGTCACCGGGCGCTTCCTCAACGCGAGCATCATGCTCGATTTCAGCTTTTCCCGGTCGTAATCGACGCGACTGCCGTTCTTCTTGACGACGAGCGGCAGTTGCAATTCGACACGCTCGTAGGTCGTGAAACGTTTGTCGCAGGCAAGGCAGCGCCGCCGGCGGCGAACGGTGTCGCCTTCTTCGTTCTCGCGCGTGTCGACGACCTGTGTGTTGTCCTCACCACAGTAAGGACATTTCATGGATCAAGCTCCGTAGACCGGGAATTTTCTGCACAGCGCCGCCACTTCGCTGCGCACGCGCTCGATCACCGCCTCATCATTCGGCGCATCGAGCACGTCGGCGATCAGGTTGGCGACCTCTTCGGCTTCGATCTCGGTGAAGCCGCGGGTAGTCATCGCCGGGGTGCCGATGCGGATGCCGGAAGTGACGAAGGGCTTTTGCGGATCGTTGGGGATCGCGTTCTTGTTGACGGTGATGTGCGCACGGCCCAATGCGGCCTCGGCTTCCTTGCCGGTGATGTGCTTGGCGCGCAGATCGACGAGGAAGACATGGCTTTCGGTGCGGCCCGAGACGATCCGCAGCCCACGTTGCTTGAGCGTCTTGGCCATCACCATCGCGTTTTCCATGACCTGTTCCTGGTAATCGCGGAACTCCTTGCTCATCGCTTCCTTGAAGGCGACGGCCTTGGCGGCGATCACGTGCATCAGGGGGCCGCCCTGCAAGCCGGGGAAGATCGCCGAGTTGATCGCTTTTTCGTGCTCCGCCTTCATCAGGATCAGGCCGCCTCGAGGGCCGCGCAAGGTCTTGTGTGTGGTCGAGGTGACGACATCGGCATGCGGCACCGGGTTCGGATAGAAGCCGGCGGCCACCAGTCCGGCATAGTGCGCCATGTCGACCATGAAAATCGCGCCGACCGACTTGGCGATCCTGGCAAAGCGCTCGAAATCGATCCGCAGCGCGTAGGCCGAGGCGCCGGCGATGATCAGCTTCGGCTTGTGCTCGTGGGCGAGCCGCTCGACCTGGTCGTAGTCGATGGCTTCATCCGGGGTCAGCCCATAGGGCACGACGTTGAACCACTTGCCGGACATGTTCAGCGCCATGCCATGAGTGAGATGGCCGCCTTCGGCGAGGCTCATGCCCATCACGGTGTCGCCGGGCTTGAGGAAGGCCATGAACACTGCCTGATTGGCCTGCGAGCCGGAATTCGGTTGCACGTTCGCCGCTTCGGCGCCGAACAGCGCCTTGGCGCGGTCGATGGCGAGCTGCTCGACGATGTCGACATATTCGCAGCCGCCGTAGTAACGCTTGCCGGGATAGCCTTCCGCATACTTGTTGGTGAGCTGGGAGCCCTGCGCCTCCAAGACGGCCCAGGAAACATAGTTTTCCGAGGCAATGAGTTCGATGTGATCCTCCTGTCGCTGGTTTTCCTTCTGGATCGCGGCGAAGATTTCGGGGTCGGTCTTGGCGAGGGTGATTCGTTTGCTGAACATGATGTGGTTCCGGGCGGGGTGGTCGAGGAAAATGGAATTTTACCTGCTCAAAGCTCATCGAGCGGGCGCTCGAGATGAGCGCGCTCGGCCCAGGAGAGCAGGGTCCAGCAGCCGGCCTCGACCTCGATCCAGTTGATGCCGCAGTTCGGGATGGCGAAATCCCGTGGTGCCGTCAGCGCCATGCCGGTGGCCTGCCGGTAGGCGATGTCGAGCACGCCGCCATGCGTGAATATCGCCACGTTCTCGCCGGGATGGCGTCGTACGATCGCGTCGAAAGTCTGGGCCAGTCGGCCGGCGAATTCGAGCAGGCTCTCGCCGCCTTCCGGGGCGAAACGCGGATCGCGCGCTTTGTGGCTCGCATACGCCGCCGGATGGCGGGCTTCGCATTCGGCGTAGGTGAGTCCCTGAAAAATGCCGTAATGGCGTTCGCGCAGGCCGGCCTCGAGGATGAGTGGCAATCGGGCGAGGTGGGCGAGCGCTTCCGCGGTTTGGCGCGTCCGTGTCAGATCGCTCGCGTAGATTGCCGCGAGCCCTTCGTCCTTGAGGGCATTGCCGACGGCGCGCGCCTGCGCGTGGCCGATGCTCGAGAGGGGGATGTCGATCTGGCCCTGGATGCGTTTGCCGGCGTTCCAGTCGGTTTCGCCATGACGAATCAGGCAAAGACGTGTCATCGGGCAAAAACTTCGCGTCGCGCGTTGCGGATTTCCACAATTCGATGGCCAAGCGCGGGGCGAGCCGTTAACATTCGCATGATGAGAGAGTGGGCATGAGAAAGTGGGGGTGACGAGCAAGGATGCCGTCATTATCGCCTATGTTCCGAGGAGGGAGGCCGATGAATTTCCTGTTGCGCGTCTCGAAGCTGATCGATGCGCTTTCCTTGCGCATCGGCGCCATGACCCTCTGGCTCGTGCTGGCCGCCGTGCTGATCTCGGGGGGCAATGCGATCGTTCGCAAGCTGTTCCAGACGAGTTCGAATGCGCTGCTCGAATCGCAGTGGTATTTGTTCTCCGCCGTTTTCCTGCTGGGCGCTGGCCACGCCTTCCTCAAGAACGCCCATGTGCGCATCGATTTCGTCGCCAGCCGTTTCTCGCCACGTCTGCGCGCCTGGGTCGACATCATCGGCATCATCGTCTTCCTGCTGCCATTTTGCTATTTGATCTTCACCCTTTCCTGGACCTTGTTCGCCAACGCCTGGACGACCGGCGAGATGTCGCAAAACGCCGGCGGTCTGATCCGCTGGCCGGTCTATCTACTCCTGCCGCTGGGCATGGCCCTGCTGGGGCTGCAAGCGCTTTCCGAGCTGATCAAACGCGCTGCCTTTCTGCGCGGCCTCATTCCTGATCCGACCGGTCATGGCCATGGCACGTCCTCGACCCTCGAGGAGTGGGCCGAAGAGCTTGCCGAGATCGAAAAAGCCCCCGGAGCAGGCAAATGATGGAATTCATCGCCGCCCATTTCGTGCCGTTGCTGTTCGCCGGCCTGCTGCTGTTCTTGCTCACCGGCTTTCCGGTGGCCTTCAGCCTGGCCGCCACGGGCCTCTTCTTCGGCTATCTCGGCATGGAGGCTGGATTGTTCCCGGCCACGCTTTTCCAGGCCTTGCCGCTGCGCATCTTCGGCATCATGCAAAACGATACGCTGCTGGCGATACCGTTCTTCACGTTGATGGGCATCATCCTCGAACGCTCTGGCATGGCCGAGGATCTGCTCGAAACGGTGGGCCAACTGTTTGGCCCGGTGCGCGGCGGCCTGGCGCTGGCGGTGGTCTTCGTCGGCGCCTTGCTGGCGGCCACGACCGGTGTGGTGGCCGCATCGGTGATGGCGATGGGGCTGATCTCCCTGCCGATCATGCTGCGCTATGACTACCATCGGCCCATCGCCACCGGCGTCATCGTCGCTTCGGGAACCCTGGCGCAGGCAGTGCCGCCCTCGTTGGTGCTGATCGTAATGGCCGACCAGCTCGGACGCTCGGTCGGTGACATGTATTCCGGTGCCCTGCTGCCGGCGTTCCTGACGGTCCTGCTTTATGCCGCCTTCGTCATCGTCATCGCCTTCGTCAAGCCAACGTGGGTCCCTGCGCTGCCTCCTGAAGCCCGTACCCTGCGTGAGGCTGATGGCGCCAGCGGCCACCGCTCGCTGCTCGTGCTATTGACGGTTTGCGTCGCTGGCGCGGTCATCTGGGGCCAGTTCCATGGCGCGATCCTGAACCCGATGCTCGGCCGTGAGGGCGATGCGCCGCTCGATGAACGCATCGTCGCTGCCCTGACCTTCGGCGCGCTGCTGTCGATTCTGTTCGCCTCGCTCAATCGCCTGCTCAAGCTCGGCCTGCTGTCGCGATTGGCCGAACGGGTGGTGTTCGTGATGATTCCACCGCTGGTGCTGATCTTCCTCGTGCTGGGCACGATCTTCCTGGGCTTGGCAACGCCCACCGAGGGCGGCGCGCTGGGTGCGATAGGGGCCTTGATCATGGCGCTGGCGCGCCGTCGCATGACGCTGCCACTCCTCAAGGAAGCGCTCGAGGCCACCGCGCGGTTGTCGACCTTCGTGCTGTTCATCCTGATCGGTGCGACGGTGTTTTCCTTCACCTTCAATGCCGCCGATGGTCACGTGTTTGTCGAAGGGTTGTTCAAGAACATTCCCGGCGGAGCGCTCGGCTTTCTGCTGATCGTCAACCTCCTGGTGTTCGTGCTCGGCATGTTCATCGACTTCTTCGAGATCGCCTTCATCGTCGTGCCGCTCCTTGCGCCCGTCGCCGAAAAAATGGGCATCGATCTGATCTGGTTCGGCGTCATTCTCGCCTTCAATCTCCAGACTTCGTTCTTGACGCCGCCCTTTGGCTTTGCGCTGTTCTATCTGCGTTCGATCGCCGCAAAAACCGACTACATCGACACGGTGACCGGCAAACGGATCGCTGCCGTGACGACGGCCGAGATCTACCGGGGAGCGGTGGCATTCATCGCGCTGCAGCTCGTCATCGTGGGCCTGCTCGTCGTTCAACCCGAACTGGTGATGGGCGGGTTGGAAAAGAAACAGGCCGTCGATCTCGAGTCCATCCAGATCGAGGTGGCGCCGAACGATTACGGTCAGCCCGAGGAAAATCCAGCGCAAGACGAACGAGAGACTCGGTCACAGACAGAAGACGGGCCACGAGACCAGTCGAAGAGCCAAGAGGAAGATCCGGCCGCCGCCTTGCTCGAAGAGTTGGCCAAGGAAAAGAAAAACCAGTGAGTGCCGTCTCGCCAGCGCCGATTTTTGCGCGCAAAAAAACCGCGGCCCTGGCCGCGGTTTTTTCGTTTGGAGGAAGCGCAGGTTACAGCTTCTGCGCCTGCATGTAACTATCGAAGCCCATCTCGGCGAACTTGAACCAGAGATTCTGGTCCTTGCGGAAAGCAGAATAATCTTCGTAGATCTTCTTCCAGTTCGCATTCTTGCCGGATAGATCGCTGTAGTACTGCATTGCGTATTGGAAGGCCGCATCCATTACCTCCTTCGGCAGACGGAACAGCTTGGTCCCGCCGGCGACCAGTTCTTTCAGCGCCTTCGGGTTCTTGGCATCGTACTTGGCCTGCATGTCGGTGTGGGCGAGGGCGGCCGCGCACTCGATGATGGCCTTGTTTTCGGCCGAGAGCGCTTCATAGGCCTTGCTGTTGACGTAGAGGACCAGTTGCGGGCCACCTTCCCACCAGGCGGGGTAGG
Source organism: Rhodocyclaceae bacterium (assembly GCA_046294935.1). Lineage (GTDB taxonomy): Bacteria > Pseudomonadota > Gammaproteobacteria > Burkholderiales > Rhodocyclaceae > Sulfuricystis. The sequence goes on along the minus strand of JBKBOI010000001.1, from coordinate 65,263 downwards.
CGTAGAACTTGGCAACCTTGTAAAAGCCGAGCTTCATGTCGTCATGGGGCCGACCCACTCGGTCGCATCGATGGTGCCCTTTTCGAGCGCCTGGTAGATCTCGCCGCCGGGAATGTTCTGCGGCACGCCGCCGATGCCCTTGAGGATCTCGCCGCCGAAGCCGCCGATGCGCATCTTGAGCCCCTTGATGTCGGCCAGCGACTTGATCTCCTTGCGGTACCAGCCACCCATCTGCGCGCCAGTGTTGCCCATCGGGAAATTGACGATGTTGTATTGGGCGTAGAACTCGCGGAACAGCTTCATGCCGTTGCCTTCGTACATCCAGGCGGTCATCTGACGCGAGTTGAGGCCGAACGGGATCGCGCAGTCCATGGCGAACGTCGGATCCTTGCCGAAGAAGTAGTAAGGCGCCGTGTGCGCGCACTCGACCGTGCCCTGCTGGACGCCATCGACGACGCCGAACGGCGGCATCAGCTCGCCACCGGCATGGACGGAAATTTCGAACTTGCCGCCCGACATTTCCTTGACTTTTTTCGCGAACACGTCGGCGGCGCCGAAGATCGTATCGAGGGCTTTCGGGAAGCTCGAAGCAAGACGCCAGCGGATCGCCTGCTGGGCATGCACCGCGGGCGCGACGCCGCTGGCCAGGATGCCGGCCAGGCCGGCGTTTTGCAGAAACTTGCGACGTTCCATACATCTTCTCCTTTGTGTATTGGGGATCGTTGCGCGCGCGAAGCGCGAAACGGTCGCGAAATACTACACCCAAAGACAGAGCAAAAAAGCCTCAGCGCCCCGCGATCGTCATGCGGTTAACCACAATGGAGCCGACCGTGCGTGCGCCCTGGGTGACGGTGTCGCGACCGATGGCTTCGATGCCGGCGAACATCTCTTTGAGGTTGCCGGCGATGGTGATCTCATGCACCGGATAGGCGATTTCGCCGTTTTCCACCCAGAAGCCCGCCGCGCCGCGCGAGTAATCACCGGTCACGTAATTGATGCCGTGGCCCAAGAGCTCGGTCACCAGCAAGCCGGTGCCGAAGGCTTCGAGCAAGCCGGCGAAATCGGCGGGTGCGTCGGGGCTGGGTGAGACGATCAGGTTATGGCTGCCGCCGGCATTGCCAGTGGTTTGCAGCCCCAGCTTGCGAGCGGTGTAGGTCGACAGGAAATAGCCTTGCAGGATACCGTCCGCGACCACCGTGCGGTCGTGGGTTGCCACGCCATCGTCGTCGAAAGGGCTGGAGGCGAGACCTTTGGGAAGGTGTGGCCGTTCCTCGATGCGCATCCAGTCAGGAAAGATACGCTTTCCCAGCGCATCGACGAGGAAGCTCGCCTTGCGGTAGAGGCTGCCACCGGAAGCCGCATGGACGAAACTGGCGATCAGCATTGCGGCGAGCGGTGCTTCGAACATCACCCGACATTGGCGGGTCTCGAGCTTGCGCGCGCCGAGACGGGAGAGGGCGCGGCGCGCGGCATAGTCGCCGATCGCCTCGGGGGAGGAGAGATCCGCCGGGTCGCGATGGGCAGAGTACCAGTCGTCACGTTGCATTTCGTCGCCCCGCTGCGCGATCGGCACGCAGGAGATGAAATGGCGTGTCGAAGGGTAGCCGCCCATGAACCCCATGCTGTTGGCAGAGACGAACTGCGCGGCATGTGACGAAACGGTCGCTCCTTCGGAGTTGCTGACCAAGGGGCTGACCGCGAAAGCGGCGGCCTCGCAGCGCTGGGCGAGCGCGATCGCTTCCTCGACCGTAAGTCCCCAAGGATGATAGAGATCGAGATCCGGCATTTCCGTCGCCAGAAGTTCGGCTTCCGGCAAACCTGCTGCGTCGTCCTCGGCGGTGAAGCGGGCGATCGAGAGCGCTGCTTCCACCGTCGCTTGGAGCGAGGCGGGCGAGAAATCCGAGGTCGAGGCGTGTCCACGCCGTTTGCCGAGATAGACCGTCACGCCGACACCCTTGTCGCGGTTGAACTCGATGGTCTCCACCGCCCCTTTCCTGACGGTGACGGATTGGCCGATGCCTTCGGAGACATCGGTTTCGCAGGCGCTGGCGCCGAGCCGCTGGGCGTGGCGCAGCACGTCGGCTGCGAGCTCGCGTAATCGATCGAGGCTGAATGTGAACTCGGACATGGAATGGGGATGGAAAGTGCAAAGCTATAATCTTACCCGTGGAAGCAAACGAAAAACCCAGCAAGAGCGCAGTCAAGCGGGCGATGCACGAGCTGCAGGCGCTGGGCGAGGAGCTGGTCGCGCTCTCCGCCGATCAGCTGAAGAAGATCGATCTGCCCGATGAGCTGCGCGATGCGGTGCGCGACGCGCAGCGCTTCACGCAACACGAGGCACGCCGCCGTCAGCTGCAATACATCGGCCGGCTGATGCGCAGCCTCGATGCCGCGCCGATCCGCGCCGCGCTCGATGACATCAAAGGCATCTCCGCCGCCGCCAACGCCCGCCAGCATGCGCTCGAGCGACTTCGCGCGCGTTTTCTCGCCGACGAAACGGTCATCGCCGAGATCGCCGCCGAGCATCCGGGGGCCGATCTCCAGCAGCTGCGCCAGCTGCGCAGGAATGCCCTGAAAGAGCAACAGACGGGCAAGCCGCCGCGCGCATTCCGCGAACTCTTCCGTGTATTGAGAAATCTCGATGGACAATGAACTGCTGATCGGCCTGGTCTCGATCTCCGACCGGGCGTCTGCCGGTGTCTATGAGGACAAGGGTATTCCGGCGCTCAAGGAATGGTTCTCCGCTGCGCTCGCTTCGCCCTGGCGCATGGAGAGCCGGCTGATTCCCGACGAGCAGCCGGTGATCGAAGCCACGCTCATCGAGCTATGCGACACGGTGGGCTGCCATCTGGTGCTGACCACCGGCGGCACGGGACCTGCGCCGCGCGATGTCACCCCTGAGGCGACACTGGCGGTCGCGCACAAGGTGATGCCGGGCTTTGGCGAAGCGATGCGCGCGGTGAGCTTGAAATATGTACCCACCGCGATCCTCTCGCGACAGGTGGGCGTCATTCGGGGTAAGACGCTGATCCTGAATCTGCCGGGTCAGCCCAAGGCGATCAAGGAGACACTCGATGGCGTCTTCGCTGCCGTGCCTTATTGCATCGATTTGATCGGCGGGCCGTATATCGAAACGAACGAGGCGGTGGTCAAGGCGTTCCGGCCCAAGAGCGCAACAAGACCAAGCCCCAACTGACACCGAAGCCGGTGGTGTCGGTGGCCACCGCGCCCAGCCCTCCCTGGCAGCTTGCGGCCGACAGGTCGACGTGCAGCCACGGTGTTGGGCCGACGAAACGGGAAAGGAAGCGCGCGGCGAGGATGTGGTCGGCCTCGCCTTCGAGCGCGCATTGCTTGACGTCGGCGACCTTCGATTCCAGCGCCGTCTCGTAATCCTCGTCTTGCGGGAAGACGCAGATGCGCTCGCCGCTGGCGCGTCCTGCCGCGACGGCCTGTGCCGCGAGCTCATCGCTGGTGGCAAAGACGCCCGAATAGCGTGTGCCGAGCGCGGTGATCATGCTGCCGGTCAATGTTGCGAAATCGATGATGAGCTGCGGCTTGCCTTTCGCCGCCAGCGCCAGGGTGTCAGCGAGCACCATGCGCCCTTCCGCGTCGGTGTGGACGACCTCGATCGTCGTGCCATCGAGGGCTTTCACGATGTCGCCCTGTGCATAGGCCAGCGGCGAGATGTGGTTGCGGGCGATGGCGAGCCAGCAGTCGATCGCGATTGGCAGCTTCAGTTCCGCAACGGCGCAAAGGAGGGCCAGCGCCACCGCCGAGCCGGCCATGTCCTCGTGCATGCCGGCCATGTATTTCGCCGGCTTGAGATTGTGCCCGCCGGTATCGAAGCAGATGCCCTTGCCGACCAGCGCGACCTGTTTCGCGGCCTGTTTCGACTGCCAGGAAAGATGCACGATCGCCGCGCCGCCACCGTCGCCATCACTGCCTTGCGCGACGGCGCAGAAAGCGCCCGCGCCCATTTTCTTCAGCTTCTTGAAATCGTATTCCTCGATGGTGAACTTCTTCTCTTTTGCCAGCGCGCGCAGGCGCTCGCGGTAATGTGTCGGGTCGAGTCGGTTGGGCGGCAGCGCGGTGAGTTCGCGCGCCAGCAGGTTGGCGCTTGCGAGGGCGATGCAAAAGTCGGCGCTGGCGGGACGGCACGGCACGATGATCTCTGCCAGCGCCTTCGGCTTCTCCTTTTTTTGCTGCGGCAGCGGGACGCTATTGACGAGCGCGACGTAGAGCGCGTCGGCGAGCGCCTCGTCATCGAGGCCCTGCGGCACGATGTCGAGCTTCTTCGGCGATTCCTCCAGCAGCAGCATCACGGCTTTGCGCAGTGCCGTGAGCCGCGCGAAGCGTGGCTTCGCGGCATCGATCATCGCCAGTGCGATGCGCGTGCCATCGGGCAGGTCGGCAGCGAGTGGCGTTTTGGCCAGTTCCCCGGCCTTCATGCCCTTGCGATCGAGTACGCTCAGCCAGAAATCGCGTTCCGGCAGCCCGGCCGGCAGCGACTGTCCGGCCGGAAAAAGGATCAGACGGTGGCTCGACTTGGGGGAAGCGGCAACGGTGAGTTTTGGCAGTCTGTTCATGGGGCGGCCCTTATAATCGCCAGGATTATGCGTCAATATCTCGATCTGATGCGCCATGTGCTGGAGCACGGGCACGAAAAGGCCGACCGCACCGGCACCGGCACGCGCTCGGTGTTCGGCTGGCAGATGCGCTTCGACCTCGCGCAGGGCTTTCCGGTGCTCACCACCAAGAAGCTGCATTTACGCTCGATCATCATCGAGCTGTTGTGGTTCCTGCGTGGTGATACCAACATCCGCTGGCTCAACGAGCACAAGGTGACGATCTGGGACGAGTGGGCCGATGCGAACGGTGATCTCGGCCCGGTCTATGGCCACCAGTGGCGCCACTGGCCGGCACGCGATGGCGGCGAGATCGACCAGATCGCGCAACTGATCGAGGGTTTGAAGAAAAACCCGGACTCGCGCCGGCACATCGTCACGGCGTGGAACCCTGCAGATGTCGACCGTATGGCGCTGCCCCCCTGCCACGCGCTCTTTCAGTTCTACGTCGCCGATGGGAAGCTTTCTTGCCAGCTCTACCAGCGGAGCGCCGACATCTTCCTCGGCGTGCCGTTCAACATCGCCTCCTACGCGCTCCTGACGATGATGGTCGCGCAGGTGGTGGGTTTGCAGCCGGGCGAATTCATCCATACCCTGGGCGATGCGCACCTCTACAGCAATCATCTCGAACAGGCGCGGCTGCAACTGACCCGCGAGCCGCGCCCTTTACCGACGATGCGTCTCAATCCAGAGGTGCAGGACATCTTCGCCTTCCGCTTCGAAGATTTCACCCTCGAAGGCTACGATCCGTATCCCCATATCGCGGCGCCCGTGGCGGTCTGAGGCATGAAACTGATCGGCGACATCGGCGGCACCAAGGTGCTCCTCGCGCTCGTCGATGAGGCCGGCGCGTTCCGCCAGCAGTGCCGTCTGGCCAGTGCCGAGTTTGCGAGTTTCGATGATCTGCTGGCCGCGTATCTGCGCGGCATCGACGCGTCGGTCGAGGGCGGTTGTCTCGCCGTGGCCGGACCAGTGGCCGACCAGGGGCGATCGGCGAAGGTCACCAATTTGCCCTGGACGATCGATTGCGCCGCATTGGAGGCGCGCTTCGATCTCGGCCGCCTGCAGTTGATCAACGACTTTGCCGCGGTCGCTCATGGCGTCAGCCGGCTTGATCCTGCGCAGATGCTCCAGCTGCAGGCGGGCGAGCCTTGCGAGCATGGCGTGCGACTGGTGCTCGGCGCGGGCACCGGGCTGGGCATGGGAATCCTGCTGGACGACTGCGTCCTGCCCAGCGAAGGCGGTCATGTCGGTTTCGCGCCGGCCGACGCGCTGCAGTGGCAGGTTTGGCAAGCGCTGCAGACCGAGCGCGGCCGCGTCACGGCGGAAAGCGTGATTTCCGGGCCGGGGCTGGCGAACATCCACCGCATCCTCGCCGGCGAGGCGCTCGACCCGGCGGAGGTCGTCGCCCGGGCGCGACAGAACGACGCGGCTGCGCGACGCTCGCTGGAAGTGTTTTTCTCCGCCTATGGCGCCTTTGCTGGCGACATGGCGCTGGCGACGCTCGCGCGCGGCGGAGTGTTTCTCGCCGGCGGCGTGACTGCACATCTGCTGTCCGAATTGCCGCAAAGTGGCTTTCTCGCCGCCTTCAATGCCAAGGCCGAGCATGCCGGGCTGGCACGCCGAATGCCGGTGTGGGTGGTTACCGACCCGGACATCGGGTTGCGCGGGGCGGCCATCGCCCTGTCGCGCAGCGCATTCCGTTGACCGATGTCAACAACATCCCGTAACATGCAGGGTGTATATGTGATACCGCTCACAGATGACCAACGAGGAGACGCCACGATGGCAACGATTACGAAAAAAGCCGACGAGCCGGTGAAGAAGATGGCGGGCAGCGCCAAAAGTAAGACCAAGTCTGCTGCGCAGCCTGAAGGTGCGGTAAAGGCGTCGGCGGCGAAGAAGTCAGCAGCACCGAAGAAGGCCGCGAGCGCGAAAACGCCCCCAACACCCAAGGCGCCGGCCGTGAAAAAAAAGGAATCCCAGACAGGTGCGTCTGCGCCGGAACAGAAGCCGGCCGTCCCGGAGCTGACACCCGAGCAGCGCCGCCTGTATGTCGAGGTGGCGGCCTATTACATCGCGGAGCGTCGTGGTTTCGTCGGCGGCAGTGAATTGGAGGACTGGGTGCAGGCGGAGGCCGAAATCGATCGTTTGCTTCGCGAGGGGATTCTCAAGCCATAATATGCAACACACCCGGCAACCGCTCCCGCCCGCCAGAGGGAGTTCGCCAGAGCGGCGAAAAAAATGAGACAGAAGCGGCGGGTTCGTCGGGGTGAAGACAAGGGGAGTCAACAATGCAACACGATCTGCCGCTCAACGACCCGCACGCCCCGCACGGTCGTTTCGTCAGCCACCTGACGCGTTCGACCTATGCGATCATCCTCGCCGGCGGCCGGGGCAGCCGGCTCATGCAGCTGACCGATTGGCGCTCGAAGCCGGCAGTGCCCTTCGGCGGCAAATTCCGCATCATCGATTTCACGCTGTCGAACTGCGTCAATTCCGGCATCCGGCGCATCGGTGTGGCGACGCAATACAAGGCGCAGAGCCTGATTCGCCACCTGCAACGCGGCTGGAGTTTCCTCGATGGCCGCTTCGACGAGTTCATCGATCTGTTGCCCGCCCAGCAGCAGATCAGCGAGGACTGGTACCAGGGTACGGCCGATGCGGTATTCCAGAACATCGATCTGCTACGCCGCAATCATCCGAAGTATGTGCTGATCCTCTCTGGCGACCACATCTACAAGATGGATTACGGCCGCATGCTCGCGCAGCACGCGCAGACCGAGGCCGATCTGACGATTGCCTGCATGGACGTGCCGATCGAGGAGGCGAGCGCCTTCGGTGTGATGGGCGTGAATGAAGAGCGCCGCATCACCAGTTTCGTCGAAAAACCCAAGGCACCGGCTTGTATCCCCGGCCGGCCGGATCGCGCCCTCGTGAATATGGGTGTCTATGTCTTCAATGCGGCCTTCCTCTACGAGCAGCTGATCCGCGATGCCGACGACCCGCATTCCGACCACGATTTCGGTAAGAACGTCATCCCGCACATCATCGGCCGTTACCGGGCCTTTGCCCACGACTTCGTCGAGAGCTGTGTCGGCATTCCGGAAAACGGCGTGCCCTACTGGCGCGACGTCGGCACCGTGGACGCCTATTGGGAAGCCAACATCGAGCTGACCAAGGTGTCCCCCGAGCTCAACATGTATGACGAGGGCTGGCCGATCTGGACATACCAGGAACAGTTGCCGCCGGCGAAGTTCGTCTTCGACGAAGACGAACGACGCGGCATGGCGATCGACTCGCTGGTCTCGGGTGGCGACATCATCAGCGGCGCCGTGGTGCGGCGCTCCTTGCTGTTCTCGCGTGTCTTCGTGCACAGCTATGCCGAGGTCGAGGACGCGGTGATCCTGCCGAACGTCGAGATCGGCCGCCATTGCCGGATCCGCCGCGCGGTGATCGACAAGAACTGCAAGGTGCCTCCTGGCACGGTGATCGGTTACGACGCGGAAGAGGACCGCAAGCGCTTCCACGTCACGCCCAAGGGCATCTGTCTGGTCACACCCGAGATGCTCGGGCAGCAGATTCATTACATCCGCTGAAACCCTCCGCCGCCAAATGCCCGCTTTGCCCTGCTGCGGCGCTGCCGTGGCAGAGCCGTAAAATCACTACTCCAACCAAACGGACGAGAACATGGCTGGTACGCTGTTCCAACTCGAAATCAATCCAAAACTCCCGGCGCGCCTCGCGCGTCTCGAAGAGCTCGCCAACAATCTCTGGTATAGCTGGGATCGCCCCACGCGCACCTTGTTCGCGCGCCTCGGCAGCAAGCTCTGGGGCGCGGTCGGCCACAGCCCGAAGGCTTTCCTCAAGCGCGTCGATCAGCGCCGGCTCGATGAAGCGGCCGAGGATCCGGTCTTTCTCGGCGCGCTCGCCCATGTCCTGTCCGCTTACGACACCTATCACGACAATCTGCGCCCCGAGCAGGGGTCGCAGCTGCCCGATGGGGCGCTGATCGCCTATTTCTGCGCCGAGTTCGGCTTTCACGAGAGTCTGCCGATCTATTCGGGCGGCCTGGGCATTCTCGCCGGCGACCACTGCAAGACGGCCAGCGACATGAATCTGCCCTTCGTCGGCGTCGGTTTGCTCTATCGCCAAGGCTATTTCTTGCAAAGCATCGATGGCGAGGGGCGTCAGCATGCCCTCTACAACGATGCCGACTTCGATGACCTGCCCGTCGCGCCCGTGGTCGGGCCCGATGATGGTGATCTCAAAATCACCGTGCGTCTGCCGGGACGCGACGTGAAGGTCAAGGTCTGGTCGGCACGCGTCGGCCGCGTCACGCTGTATTTGCTCGATACCGACCTCGAAGAGAACTCGCCGCACGACCGGGACATCACCCATCAGCTCTATGGCGGCGATCGCACGACGCGCATCGAGCAGGAAATCGTGCTCGGCATGGGAGGCGTGCGCGCGCTCGCGGCGTTGGGCTTGAAGCCGACCGTCTGGCACATCAACGAAGGCCACGCCGCCTTTCTGGTCCTCGAACGCATGCGCGAGCTGATCCGCGGTGGTCTCGATTTCGACGCCGCGCTCGAAGCCGTCGCCTGCAACACGGTGTTTACCACCCATACGCCGGTGCCGGCGGGCCATGATCATTTCGCCGACGAGATGATCCGCAAGTATTTCGAGGAATGCTGCCACGACATGGGATGCGATACCGGCAGCCTGCTGGCATTGGGACGCATCGACGACACGCCGGATTTCAACATGACGGCGCTGGCGATCCGCGGTTCGCGCTTCCAAAACGGCGTCTCGCGCATCCATGGAGGCGTATCCGCCGAAATCTGCCGCAAGCTGTGGCCACAGATCGAGCCGGACGAGAACCCGATGGACCATGTCACCAATGGCGTGCATGTGCCCACCTTCCTGTCCGATCATTGGCACGATACCTTCGATCGCGTGCTGGGGCCGGCCTGGCGTCAGCAGCTCACCGATGCGGCCACCTGGGCGCGGGTGCATGCGATTCCCGACCATACCTTTTGGAGCATCCGCCAGTCGATCAAGGCCGAGATGCTCTACCTGGTGCGCCACCGCATCACCGAGCAATACACGCGCAACCAGTGCTCGCAGGCGCATATCGATCGCATCCTGCGGCTGACCGATCCGGAAAATCCCAACGTCTTGACGATCGGTTTCGCGCGGCGCTTCGCCACCTACAAGCGCGCGACACTGCTGTTCCGTGACCTCGACTTGCTACGGCGTCTGATCTGCAATCCCGAGCGACCCGTGCTGTTCGTCTTCGCCGGCAAGGCGCATCCGGCCGACCTGCCCGGTCAGGCGTTGCTCAAGCGCGTGCATGAAGTGTCGCAAATGCCCGATTTCGAAGGCCATATCCTGCTCGTCGAAGGGTATGACCTGCGTCTGGCACGCCGGCTCGTCTCGGGCGTCGATGTCTGGCTCAACAATCCGATCTATCCGCTCGAAGCCTCCGGCACCTCCGGCATGAAGGCGGCAATGAACGGCGTCATCAACCTTTCGGTGCTCGATGGCTGGTGGGGCGAAGGATTCCATCAGGATGACAATGGCGCCAACGGCTGGGCGATCAAGCCGGCCGCCAGCCACCTCGACGAGGAACGACGCGACCAGGAAGAAGTCCGTTCGCTCTATGAAACCCTGCAAGACAAGGTGATTCCGCTGTATTACGCGCGTGGCGCGATGGGCTATTCCCCTGGTTGGGTGGCGATGGCCAAGCGCTCGATCGCGACGATCACGCCGCGGTTCAATTCACAACGCATGGTCGGCGAGTATCTGCACAAGTTCTATGCGCCCGCCGATCAACAATGGCGCAGGAAGAGCGCCGACGATCATGCTGCCGCGCGCACCCTGGCGGCCTGGAAGCAGAAGGTGCGCCACGCCTGGCCGAAGGTGCGGCTACGGCGTGTCGACACACCGGTGAAACGGATTTCCTACGGCGCCAGTCTGCGCTTCGAGCTGGCCGTGCATCTGGATGGCCTGGCGCCGGAAGACGTGGCGGTCGAATTGTTGCTGACACGCCCGGGCGCGGACATCCGCACCCGACCGCCGCGTAAGCTGCGCCTCGAATATCGCGGGCCGGGCGAGCCGGGCGAGAGCCTTTTCGCGCTCGATTTCACGCCCGATGTCTGCGGCAAGCTCGATTATCGGCTGCGCGTCTATCCCCATCACGATCTGCTGACCCATCCTTTCGAGATGGGCATGATGCTCTGGCTATGACCCCGCTACTCAACACTCCCGTCTGGAAGCACCTCGAGCGTCATGCCCATGGGCTACGTGACGTGCATCTGCGCGAGATGTTCGCCCATGATCCAGCGCGCTTTGCGCGTCTGTCGGTGCGCTGGCGAGACTGGTTGCTCGATTTGTCGAAGCAACGCATCACGCCCGAGACACTGCCACTGCTGGCCGAGCTGTGGACGGCCGCCGATGTGCCGGGCTGGATCGCCAGGATGCGCGCCGGTGAGCCGATCAACCACACCGAACACCGTGCAGTGCTCCACATCGCGTTGCGCAACCTCGGCCCCGATGCCCAGCCGATCCATGTCGCCGGCCAGGATGTGATGCCCGAGGTAAGGGCCGTGCTCGACAAGATGCGCGGCTTTTGCGAAGCCATCCATGCCGGCAAATGGCGCGGCGCGACCGGCGAGCCGATCACCGACATCGTCAACATCGGCATCGGCGGTTCCGATCTCGGCCCGCGCATGGCGACCCACGCGCTCGCAGCGTTCCGTCTACCACATCTCTCCGTCCATTACGTCGCCAACCTCGATGGCGCCGATCTGGCGACGACGCTCGCCGGTCTCGATCCACGCACCACGCTGTTCATCGTCGCCAGCAAGACATTCACGACGCAGGAGACGATGCAAAACGCCACCTCCGCACGCCACTGGCTGACCGGCGCACTGGGCGGCGCCGCGGTGGAGCGCCATTTCGTCGCCGTGTCGACCGCGCTCGACAAGGTCGCCGCTTTCGGCATCGATCCGGAAAATACGTTTGCCTTCTGGGATTGGGTCGGCGGACGTTTCTCGCTCTGGTCAGCGATCGGCCTGCCCTTGGCGCTCGCAATCGGTTTTCCCAAGTTCGAGCAACTGCTTGCCGGCGCACGGGCGATGGACGAACACTTCTTCACCGCGCCACCGCTCGAGAACCTGCCGGCGCTGCTGGCGCTGATCGAGTTGTGGAATGCCGATTTCATCGGCTTGCAGACGCGCGCCCTGTTGCCCTACAGCCAGTCGCTGGCCTTGTTGCCGCGCTACTTGCAGCAGCTCGAGATGGAAAGCCTCGGCAAGCAGATCGATCGCGACGGCAAGCCGGTCGGCTGTCCGACGCTGCCGATCGTTTGGGGCGAGCCCGGCACCAACGGTCAGCATGCGTTCTACCAGTTGCTGCATCAGGGCGGGCGGGCCCTTTCCTGCGAGTTCATCGCCTGCCGCACGCCCGACTTTCCGCTGCCCGGCCATCACGAAAAGCTGCTCGCCAACTGCTTCGCGCAGAGCGCGGCGCTGATGAAGGGCAAGACCGAAGCCGAGGCGCGCGCCGAATTGGAAGCCGCCGGTTTCCCCGTCCCTGAGTTTTTGGCACCGTACAAGATATTTCCCGGCAATCAGCCTTCGACCACACTGCTCTTGCCGCGCCTCGATCCCTTCACGCTGGGCGCGCTGATCGCGATGTACGAGCACAAGGTCTTCACGCTGGGCGTGCTCTGGCATCTCGACGCCTTCGACCAGTGGGGCGTCGAATACGGCAAGCAGATCGCCAATTCCCTGTTGCCGATGATCGAGGGTAAGGCCCCGCTCGAAGGCGTCGACAGCTCCACCGCCGGATTGATCGCTGCGTGCCGGCCATGAAAGTCCTCTTCGCCACGTCCGAGATCGCGCCTTGGGTCAAGACCGGCGGCCTGGGTGATGTCGCGGCGGCCTTGCCACCTGCCCTGGAGCGTATGGGCTGCGAAGTGCGCGTGCTGGTGCCGCGCTATCGCGCTTTACGCGAGGCATTTCCTGATGCTGGCTTTCTTGCCCTTTTGCCGGCGTTGGGCGGCCAGTTGCCGGAAGCCAGGCTGTTTCTTGCCCAGCCAGCGCAGGGGCCGGCGTTGCTCCTGCTCGATTGTCCGATGCTGTTCGATCGTCCGGGCAATCCCTATCTGGGGCCCGAAGGCCGCGACTGGCTCGACAATCACCTGCGCTTCGGGCTGCTCTCGCGCGTCGCCGCCCATCTGGCCGGCAATGCTTCATTGCTCGATTGGCGTCCCGACATCCTCCACTGCAACGACTGGCAGACGGCCTTGGGCCCCTACTATCTGCGCTTTTACGAGCCGGGCGGTGCCGCCTCGGTGATGACGATCCACAACCTCGCCTTCCAGGGCGTGTTCGCCCCTCAGTTGCTCGACGATCTGGGGCTGACCGGCAGGGACTGGCACATCGACGGCGTCGAATATTACGGCCAGCTCTCCTTCCTCAAGGCCGGCCTGCGCCATGCCGACTGGATCACCTCGGTGAGCCCGACCTATGCGCGCGAGATCCAGACCGAGGCGGGGGGCATGGGACTCGCTGGCCTCCTGCGCAGCCGCGCCGACCGGCTGACGGGCATCCTCAATGGCATCGATACCGAGATCTGGAATCCGGCGACCGATGCGCACCTGCCAGCGCATTACGACCGCGAGCATCTCGCCGGCAAGGCACTGTGCAAGCATGCTTTGCAACGAGAGCTCGGGCTCGTCGAGTGCGACGATCGTCCTTTGTTCGGGGTGGTCAGCCGCCTGACATATCAAAAGGGCCTCGATCTGGTGGCCGCGATCGCGGACGCTCTCGTCGCCCTGCCGGTGCAGCTCGCCGTGCTGGGTAGCGGCGAAAAGGTGCTGGAGGATGCCCTCGTCGCCCTCGCCGCTCGTCATCCCGGCCAGGTGGCGGTGCGCATTGGTTTCGACGAAGGGCTGGCGCATCGCATCGAAGCAGGGGCGGATGCTTTCCTGATGCCTTCGCGCTTCGAACCCTGCGGGCTGAACCAGATGTACAGCCTCGCCTATGGCACGCCGCCCGTGGTGCGCGCCACTGGCGGCTTGGCCGATACCGTCGTCGATTGCACGCCCGACACGCTCGCCGCTGGCAGCGCGAACGGTTTCGTCTGCGGGCCGGCGACGCCCGAGGCGCTGATCGAGACGGTGCGCCGCGCCGCCGCCTGCTGGCAGGACAAGCCTATCTGGCGTGCGTTGCAGAACAACGGCATGGCGGGCGATTACGGCTGGACGAGGTCGGCGCAGCGCTATCTCGAACTCTATCGCCTCCTGCGGTCGGCATGATCGTCATCGTCGCCGCCGTGGCGAGAAACGGCGTGATCGGCAAAAACGACACATTGCCCTGGCGCCTGTCGGAAGACTTGAAGCATTTCAAGGCGCTCACCACGGGTCATGCTGTCGTCATGGGTCGGAAGACCTGGGAATCGCTGCCGGCGAAGTTTCGGCCGCTACCGCAGCGGCAGAACTATGTCGTGACGCGCGATCCGCATCATGTCGCGCCAGGGGCCACCGTGCTGCATTCTCTGGAAGAAGTGCGAAAAATCGGCGCTGGCGAGACGGCACTGTTCGTCATCGGCGGCGCGGAGCTTTATCGTCAGATGCTGCCGTGGGCGGACCGCCTCGAGATCACCGAGATCGACGCCGCTTTCGATGGCGATGCGTTTTTTCCGGACATCGACCGCAGGCAATGGCGAGAAGTAAGGCGCGAGCCTGGCGTCGCCACCGGTGGCTTGCGTTACGCTTTCGTCACCTATGAGCGAGCAAATAGGGCGGCATGACCGCCCTCAGCCCCTGACGCAATCGACATAGTAGCCATTGCCATTCTCTTTGACGAGGCCGTGGATGTCGGTCTCGAAGCCGGGGAAGCTGGCATTGAACTCGCGTGCGAACTTGAGATAGCGCACGATCGTCGCGTTGAAGCGCTCGCCCGGGATCAACAGCGGAATGCCCGGCGGATAGGGCGTGAGCAGCACGGCAGTGATGCGCCCTTCGAGCGCGTCGATCGGCACGCGCTCGATCTCGCGGTGCGCCATCTTCGCGAAGGCATCGGCCGGCCGCATCGCCGGCACCATGTCGGAGGTGTACATTTCAGTGGTCAACCGTGCGACGTCGTTGGCCTTATACACGCCGTGGATCCGCGCGCACAGCTCCTTGAGACCGATGCGCTCGTAGCGTGGGTATTTGGCGACGAACTCTGGCAGCACCTTCCACAGCGGCTGGTTCTTGTCGTAGTCGTCCTTGAACTGCTGCAGCTCGGTCACCATCGTGTTCCAGCGACCCTTGGTGATGCCGATCGTGAACATGATGAAGAACGAGTAAAGACCGCATTTCTCGACGATCACGCCGTGCTCGGCGAGGTATTTGGTGACGATCGCCGCGGGGATGCCCCAATCGGCGAAGTCACCATCGACATCCAGCCCCGGCGTGATGACCGTGGCCTTGATCGGGTCGAGCAGGTTGAAGCCCTTGGCCAGTTCGCCGAAGCCATGCCAACGCTCGCCGGGTTTGAGCATCCAGGCTTCGCGTTCCTCGATGCCTTCCTCGGAAAGGTCATTCGGGCCCCACACCTGGAACCACCAGTCGGCACCGAATTCCTTGTCCACTTTACGCATCGCGCGGCGGAAATCGAGCGCTTCCTTGATCGATTCCTCGACCAGCGCCGTGCCCCCGGGCGCTTCCATCATCGCCGCGGCGACGTCGCAAGAGGCGATGATCGCGTATTGCGGCGAAGTCGAGGTGTGCATCAGATAGGCTTCGTTGAAGATATCCCGGTCGAGCTTGTGGTTTTCGGCATCCTGCACCAGGATCTGCGAAGCCTGGCTCAAACCGGCGAGCAGCTTGTGCGTCGATTGTGTCGAGAACACCATCGACTCCTTGCAACGCGGCCGGTTGGCGCCAATCGCGTGATAGTCGCCATAGAACTCGTGGAACGCGGCATGTGGTAGCCAGGCTTCGTCGAAGTGCAGCGTGTCGATCTTGCCGTCGAGCATTTCCTTGATTTCCTCGACGTTGTAAAGGATGCCGTCATAGGTGCTCTGGGTGATGGTCAGCACCCGCGGTTTGCCTTGCACTTGCGCGGCAAAGGGATGGGCAGCGATCTTCTTCTGGATGTTGTGCCATTCGAACTCGCTCTTCGGGATCGGCCCGATGATGCCGTAGTTGTTGCGCGTCGGCATCAGGAACACCGGGATCGCTCCGGTCATGATGATCGCATGGAGGACCGACTTATGGCAGTTGCGGTCGACGATCACGACGTCGCCGGGCGCGACGGTCGAATGCCAGACGATCTTGTTCGAGGTCGAGGTGCCGTTGGTGACGAAGTAGAGATGGTCGGCATTGAAGATGCGTGCAGCGTTGCGTTCCGCGGCCGCCACCGGGCCGGTGTGGTCGAGCAGCTGGCCGAGCTCCTCCACCGCATTGCAGACGTCGGCGCGCAGCATGTTCTCGCCGAAGAACTGGTGAAACATCTGGCCGACCGGAGATTTCAGGAAGGCGACGCCGCCCGAGTGGCCCGGGCAATGCCAGGAATAGGAGCCGTCGGCCGCGTAATGGGTCAGCGCGCGGAAGAACGGTGGCGGCAGGGCATCGAGGTAGGCCTTGGCCTCGCGCACCACATAGCGGGCGATGAACTCGGGCGTGTCCTCGTACATGTGGATGAAGCCGTGCAGCTCGCGCAGCACGTCGTTTGGAATGTGCCGCGAGGTGCGCGTCTCGCCATAGAGGAAGATCGGAATGTCGGCATTGCGGAAGCGGATCTCGGAGACGAAGGCGCGCAGCCCGGCAATGGTTTTGTCCGCATCGTTGGCCAGCTCCTCGTCGTCGATCGAGAGGATGAAGGCCGAGGCGCGGCTTTGCTGCTGGGCGAAGGAGGCCAGATCACCGTAACTGGTGACGCCGAGCACGTCGAGCCCCTCTTTCTCGATCGCTTCCGCGAGCACGCGGATGCCCAGCCCCGAAGCGTTCTCGGAACGGAAGTCCTCGTCGATGATGATGACCGGAAAATGGAAACGCATCTGGATTCGCTCCTGAAAAGGAAAGACCCGCCCCGGGCAGCCGGCGGCGGGTCGACGAAATGAGAAGACGGGTATGCGCTAGGCTCAGATCTTGGGAAGGGTGACGCCGACTTGCCCTTGATATTTTCCGCCACGGTCGCGGTATGAGGTTTCGCAGATCTCGTCGGATTCGAAGAAGATCACCTGGGCGCACCCCTCGCCGGCATAGATCTTCGCCGGCAGGGGGGTGGTATTCGAGAATTCGAGCGTCACATAGCCTTCCCATTCAGGCTCGAAAGGGGTGACGTTGACGATGATGCCGCAGCGTGCATAGGTGCTCTTGCCGAGGCAGATGGTGAGCACGCTGCGCGGGATGCGGAAGTATTCGACGGTGCGTGCCAGCGCGAAGGAGTTCGGCGGGATGACGCAGTAGCCCTTGCCTGAGACCTCGACGAAGGAATCCGGGTCGAAGGCCTTGGGGTCGACGATGGTGTGGTTGATGTTGGTGAATACCCGGAATTCGTCCGCGCAGCGGATGTCGTAGCCGTAGCTGGAGGTGCCGTAGGAGACGATCTTCTGGCCATCGACCTCGCGCACCAGTTCCGGAGAGAACGGCTCGATCATGCCGTACTCCTGCGCCATGCGGCGAATCCACTTGTCCGATTTGATGCTCATGCGGGCGTCTCCCAAAAGACGACGCCTCCGGCAGGCGGAGGCGTCGTGAATTAGACCACAATTCCGGGCGGGCTCAGGTGTTCTGCACGACGATGGTCGGGAACTTCGACGAATGATCTTTAGCCTGCTCGGCGATCTTGACGCCGATGCGCCGCGCGATGGTGCGGTAGATCTCGGCGACGCGGCCGTTGGGATCGGCGACGACTGTGGGATGGCCGGAATCGACCTGCTCGCGGATGTTCTTGTCGAGCGGCAGGGCGCCGAGGAATTCCACTTCGTAGTCCTCGCACATCTTCTTGCCACCGCCTTCGCCGAAGATGTGTTCTTCATGGCCGCACTTCGAGCAGATGTGGATACTCATGTTCTCGACTATCCCTAGGATCGGGATGCCGACCTTCTCGAACATCTTGAGGCCCTTTCTGGCATCGAGCAACGCGATGTCCTGCGGCGTGGTGACGATCACCGCGCCAGTGACGGGCACTTGTTGCGCCAGCGTGAGCTGGATGTCGCCGGTGCCCGGTGGCAGATCGACGACCAGATAGTCGAGGTCTTTCCAGTTGGTGTCGCCCAGGAGCTGATTGAGCGCCTGGGTGACCATCGGTCCGCGCCAGACCATCGGCGTTTCCGGGTCGATCAAAAAGCCGATCGACATCGCCTGAATGCCATGCGCGACCATCGGTTCGAGCTTGCGACCATCGGTCGATTCGGGCTGGCTGTCCGGGATGCCCAGCATCTGGGGCTGCGAGGGACCGTAGATGTCGGCGTCGAGCAGGCCGACATTGGCGCCTTCGGCGGCGAGCGCCAAGGCGAGATTGACGGCGGTGGTCGACTTGCCGACGCCGCCCTTGCCCGATGCGACGGCGATGATGTTCTTCACGCCGGGAATCAGCTTCACGCCTTTTTGCACTGCATGCGAGACGATCTTTTGATAGACGTTCGCCGAGACGTTGCCCACCTCGGGAATGGCCTTGATCGCATCGATGACAATCTTGCGGATCGGGTCGATCTGGCTCTTCGCCGGATAGCCGAGTTCGACATCGAGGGCGACGTCGTTACCGTCGATCTTGATGTTCTTGGCGCTCCGGGTGCTGACGAGATCCTTGCCGGTGTTGGGGTCGATGACCGACTTGAGGGCTTCCTGGATGGTTTGTTCGTTTAAAGACATGGGGGGCTCCGAATGATTGATGGGCACTCGCTAAACCTGCTGCGCGGGCGAGGCTCGCGTTGCGCGGTGCTCGCTCCCTCGCCTATCTATTTGATATGTCTCGGTCGCTGCGCACCAATCGCCTTGCCCTCCACCCGCTCGCGACGGTTTTTCGAGGCGCCCTGATCAGGTTAATCCAACATTATCGCAGGCAGCGGGCATGTGAGGGCGTTTGCTAGAATTTCCAGTCCTTTTCCAAGAAATCCGACGCCATGACTTCCCGCCAGATTCTCGTCACCTCCGCGCTGCCTTACGCCAACGGCGCCATCCACCTCGGCCATCTGGTCGAATACATCCAGACCGATATCTGGGTGCGCTTCCAAAAGATGCGCGGCCATGAATGCTGGTATGTCTGCGCCGACGACACGCACGGCACGCCGATCATGCTGCGCGCCGAGAAGGAAGGTGTTTCGCCAGAACAGCTCATCAGTCGCGTGCATGGCGAGCACTTGCGTGATTTCACTGGTTTTCTCATCGCCTTCGACAATTACTACACCACGCACTCCGAGGAGACGCGCTTCTATTCGGAAGACATCTACAGGAAGTTGAAAGCGGCTGGGTTGATCGAGGTGCGCGCGATCGAGCAGTATTACGATCCGGTGAAGGAAATGTTCCTGCCCGACCGCTTCATCAAGGGCGAATGCCCGAAATGTGGCGCGAAAGACCAGTATGGCGATTCCTGTGAAGCCTGCGGCGCCGCCTATGCGCCGACCGACTTGATCAACCCTTATTCCGCGGTCTCCGGTGCGAAGCCGGAGCTCAAATCGTCCGACCATTATTTCTTCAAGCTCTCCGATCCACGCTGTCAACAATTCCTGCGCGAGTGGACACGCAAGGGCAGCCTACAGCCCGAGGCCGCCAACAAGCTCACCGAGTGGCTCGGCGAGGAGGGCGAGAACAGACTCACCGACTGGGACATTTCGCGTGATGCGCCCTATTTCGGCTTCGAGATTCCGGATGCGCTAGGAAAGTATTTCTATGTCTGGCTCGACGCGCCGATCGGCTACATGGGCTCGTTCAAGAATCTGTGCGCCAAGAAAGGCATCGACTTCGACGCCTACTGGAAGCCGGATTCCAAGGCCGAGCTTTATCATTTCATCGGCAAGGACATTCTCTACTTCCATGCGCTGTTCTGGCCGGCCGAGCTCGAGTTCGCCGGCTACCGTACGCCAACCAACGTCTTCGCCCACGGCTTTTTGACCGTCGATGGCGCGAAGATGTCGAAGTCGCGGGGCACCTTCATCACCGCGGAATCGTATCTGGCGCAAGGGCTGAACCCCGAGTGGCTGCGCTACTACTTCGCGGCGAAACTGAATGGCACGATGGAGGACATCGACCTCAACCTCGAAGACTTCGTTTCCCGCGTCAATAGCGACCTCATCGGCAAGTTCATCAACATCGCCAGCCGTGCCGCCGGCTTCATCACCAAGCAGTTCGAGGGCAAGCTGCTCGACGAACCTTTCCACGAGCGCTTCATGGGCAGCCTGCCCGAGCTGATGCTCGCTGCGGAGGAAATCGCCTGCCATTACGAACAGCGTGATTTCGCCCGCGCGATCCGCCGCATCATGGCGCTCGCCGACCAGGTGAATCAATACGTCGATCGTCACCAGCCCTGGAAGCTAGCCAGACAAGGCGGCCGCGAGCGCGAACTGCATGTGGTG
The DNA here is from genome assembly GCA_046294935.1 of Rhodocyclaceae bacterium. GTDB lineage: Bacteria > Pseudomonadota > Gammaproteobacteria > Burkholderiales > Rhodocyclaceae > Sulfuricystis. Next base: position 45,062 of record JBKBOI010000001.1, on the reverse strand, counting down.
TGCACGATGCTGATCAATGCCTTCCGGCTGCTGACGCTCTATCTCAAGCCGGTATTGCCGAAACTCGCGCAGCGTGCCGAGGAATTCATGAACGTCGCTCCACTGCATTGGAGCGATGCGACGCATCTGCTGCCGCCGGGGCATGCGATCAATCCTTATGAGCATCTGATGGGCCGCATCGAGAAAAAACAGATCGATGCGCTGCTGGCTGCAAACCGCGAGACGCTGGCAGCCACGGCCGAGGCGCATTCACCGCAACGCCACGCCCAGCACCAGGCTGGGGAAAAGCCGGCCGGCGTGGCCCAGATCACGATCGACGATTTCGCCAGGATCGATCTGCGCATCGCGCGCATTGTCGATGCATCCCATGTCGAGGGAGCGGAAAAGCTCATCGAGCTCACGCTCGATGTCGGCCCTCTCGGCACGCGCCAGGTGTTCGCCGGTATCAAGTCCGCCTACGATCCGAAAGCACTCGTCGGACGGCTCACCGTGATGGTCGCCAACCTCGCGCCGCGCAAGATGAAATTCGGCATCAGCGAGGGCATGGTGCTCGCCGCTTCCGATCCGACCGGCCAGCATCCCGGCCTGTTCCTGCTATCTCCCGATTCCGGCGCGCAGCCCGGCATGCAGGTCAAATGAAGGAAGTCCGGCATCTGATCATCACCGGCCGCGTGCAGGGTGTGGGGTTCCGCGAGACCATGTGCCATGAGGCGCGGCGGCTTGGCGTCACCGGCTGGGTGAGGAATCGTTCTGACGGCAGCGTCGAGGCAATGGTTTGCGGCGCCCCGGAGCAAGTCGCGGCGATCATGAACTGGGCTCGGCGCGGGCCGCCGGCGGCACGCGTCGATCATGTCGCGGTCGAGCTGGGCGAGGGCGAGTTCTCCGGCTTCGAGCGGCGTGCATCACTGTGAAAGTCGGCGCTGGCGGGACGGCACCGGCGGGACGACGCCGGCCGGTGGCTACCGATAGACCACGTGGACGTTTTCGGGCATCAGCCAGTCGCCGAGTTCCGCCAGCAGACGATCGTCGAGCCGCACGCGCCAGGTGGTCGGGAGGACCAGTTCGGCTTCGGCTTCCCGGTTGCGGTAACGGATGCGCACCGGGCATGCGGTTTCCTGGGCGCGGTAGGGGGCGAGCAAGCTGCGCAGACGCTCGGCGCCGCCGGCGAGCGACTGGCCATCGAACGACAGCCTGAGCAGGTGCGCGAAGCGCCCGCGCGCTTCGGCGAGCGTGAGCACTTCATCGGCCACCACGCGTAAGCCCCCGCTGAAATCGTCGCGGCTCACTTTGCCTGCGACGATCAGCAGCTCGTCTTCCTCGATCTTGGCGCGCACGCACTCCCAAAGCTCGTTGAACACCGAGACTTCGAGCTGCGCGCTGGCGTCGTCGAGCAGCACGAAGGCCATCTTGCCGCGTCGGGACATCTGCGTGCGCACGCCCAGCACGATGCCGGCGATCAGCTGCGCCTCGCGTGCCGGCTGCAGATCGGCCAGCCGCCGCGGCGCGAAGGCGGCGATCTCGCTGGCATGGGCATCGAACGGGTGGCCGGAAAAGAAAAAGCCCAGCGCCTGTTTCTCGTTCAGCAGCCGTTCGCGCTCCGTCCAGCGCGGCACGTCGAGGTAATGGGTTTCCGTGGCTGCGCTGCCGTCGGGAGAATCGAACAGGCCGCCCTGGTGGGCGTTCTTCTCGGCCTGGTCGGCGGCTTCGAGCGCCCGGCCCACCGAGGCGAGCAGTTTCGCGCGGTGATCGTCGAGGCTGTCGAATGCGCCGGCGCGGATCAAGGCCTCGATGACGCGACGATTGACCGTGCGCCGGTCGATGCGGCGGCAGAAATCGAACAGATCGACGAATGGGCCGGCCTTGCGCGCCTCGAGGATCGCGGCGAGCGCGGCTTCGCCGGTGCCTTTGATCGCGCCCAGCCCATAGCGGATGGTCCGGGCGTCGATGGGTGTGAAGCGCACGAGTCCCTCGTTGATGTCCGGCGGCAAAAAATCGATGCCGTTTGCCCGCGCATCGCTCAAGAAGAACTGCACCTTGTCGGTATCGGCCATTTCCGACGACAGCGTCGCCGCCATGAAGGCGGCCGGGTGATGGCACTTGAGCCAGGCGGTCTGGTAGGCGAGAAGCGAGTAGGCGGCGGCGTGCGACTTGTTGAAGCCGTAACCGGCGAACTTTTCCATCGTGTCGAAGATCTCATTCGCCTTTTCTTCGTCGATGCCGTTCTTGGCTGCGCCTGCGACGAAGATCGCGCGCTGCTTGGCCATCTCCTCGGGCTTTTTCTTGCCCATCGCACGGCGCAGCAGGTCGGCGCCGCCCAGGGTGTAATTGGCGATCACCCGGGCGGTCTGCATGACCTGTTCCTGATAGACCATGATGCCGTAGGTGGGCTTCAACACCTTTTCGAGCAGCGGGTGCGGATAGACCACCCTTTCGCGGCCATGCTTGCGGTTGATGAAGTTCGGGATGAAGTCCATCGGCCCGGGACGGTAGAGCGCATTCAAGGCGATCAGGTCTTCGAGGCAATCGGGTTTCGCTTGCAAGAGCGTCTCTTTCATGCCGCGCGATTCGAACTGGAACACCGCGGTGGTGTTCGCGGTCTTGAAGATCCGATCAAAGGTTTCCTTGTCGTCGAGCGGCAAGGCATCTAGCCGCAACTCGATGCCTTCCACGTCTTTGACGAAGCGCACGGCCTCGGCGAGGATCGTCAGCGTGCGTAAGCCCAAAAAGTCGAACTTGACCAGGCCTGCCTTCTCGACGTCGTCCTTGTCGAACTGGCTGACGGTGACGATGTGTTCGGCGCCGCCGTCGGCCGAGTAGAGCGGACAGAAATCGGTGAGCTTGCCCGGCGCGATCAGCACGCCGCCGGCGTGCATGCCGACGTTGCGTGTGAGTCCCTCGAGCTTTTCGGCAAGCTGCCAGAGCTCGGCGAGCTCCTCTTCCTGGGCGAGACGCTCGTCGATCTGCGGTTCCTTCTCGCGCGCTTCTTTTAGCGTGATACCCAGCTCGTTTGGAATGAGTTTCGCGAACTGGTCGACGAAATTGAAGGGCAGATCGAGCACGCGACCGACGTCGCGGATCACCGCCTTGGCCGCCATCGTGCCGAAGGTGGCGATTTGCGAGACCGCATGCTGGCCGTATTTGCTGCGCACATAGTCGATCACCCGGTCGCGGCCTTCCTGGCAGAAGTCGATGTCGAAGTCTGGCATCGAGACGCGCTCGGGATTGAGGAAGCGTTCGAAGAGGAGCTCGTAGCGCAAGGGGTCGAGGTCGGTGATGCCCAGCGCATAGGCTACCAAGGAGCCGGCGCCGGAACCGCGTCCGGGCCCTACCGGCACGCCATTGTTCTTGCCCCAGTTGATGAAGTCGGCGACGATCAGGAAATAGCCGGAAAAGCCCATCTGGATGATGGTCTGGATTTCGAATTCGAGCCGGCTGTCGTATTGCGGGCGGCGGGTTTCGCGCTCGTGCGGATCGGGATAGAGCCGTTCGAGACGCTTTTCCAGACCGGCGCGGGCGGCCCGGGCGAGATAGTCTTCGACGGATTCGCCGTTGGGCGTCGGAAACTTTGGCAGGAAGCTCTTGCCGAGCGGCACGCTGAGGTTGCAGCGGCTTGCGATCGCGACGCTGTTTTCCAGTGCTTCGGGCAGGTCGGCGAATAACTGCGCCATTTCGTCCTGCGTCTTGAAATACTGGGCTGGATGGAAGAGCCGCGGCCGGCGTTTGTCGCCCATCGCATAACCCTCGGCGATGCACACGCGCGCCTCGTGGGCACGAAAGTCGCTGGGATCGAGAAACTGCACCGGATGCGTCGCCACCACCGGTAGATCGAGCTGCGCGCCGAGCTGCAGCGTTGCGGCGATCAGGCTTTCCTGCGCAGAATCGTCGCGGCTGCCATCGGGACGCTGGATTTCGAGGTAAAAGGAATCCGGAAACAGCGCAGCCCAGTGGCGCGCGCAGGCCGCTGCCTTGTCCGGCTTGCCGGCGATGAGCCATAGGCCGATTTCGCCAGACTGCGCGCCGGAGAGCGCGATCAACCCCGAGTTGTCGCCGTCGAAGAGTCGGCGCGGAATCTCGGCGCGGCCCTGACGGCGCGGCCGCAGATAGGCGGCGGTGAGCAACTCGCACAGGCGCAGATAGCCGGCGCGGTTCTTTGCCAGCAGCAACAGCCGCGTGCCCGACGTTTGCATCGGATCGGCCAGAGCGCCTCGTTCCTCGCCGATCCAGACGTCGCAGCCGATGATCGGCTTGATTCCGGCATTGCGTGCCGCCGTATAGAACTTGATCATGCCAAAGAGGTTGGCCAGATCGGTGAGCGCCAGTGCCGGCATGCCATCCGCCACGGCGCGCTTGACCGCATCGTCGAGCCGGATCAGGCCGTCGGTGATCGAGTATTCGCTGTGGAGGCGGAGGTGGACGAAGCGAGGAGAAGAAGAGGGCGCGGACATCGCCCCGAATTCTACGCCCGCGCCCAGATGAGGAGTCCCTGCGCGTCGAGGTCGAGATCCGTTTCCCAGAGTTCGAGGATTTCGCCGTCGGGAAGCGGCGTGCCATGCCTGCGCGCCTCGGCGAGCAGATATTCGCCGAGTTTGCGCTTCAACCGCGCATGGGCTTCGCCGTCATCCCCCTCGCGCAGCGTTTCTTTCGTCAACCGCACGCAGTCGTCGATGCGTCGCAAAAGTTGCTCGGCCAGCGGGCGCGGCGGCGCGACGCGGCTGAAGTGGGTGAGATACATCGCCTCGGGTGCAAGGGCGATCATGCGTTCGACCGAATCGCGCCAGTCGACTGGATCGAACTGCGAGGGCGTCGGGCAGGGGAAGACGAAATGCCGGCCATCGGGCGCATCCATCTCGCGGTAGACGATGCCGAAGGTATCGCCGGTGAAGATGCCATTGGCGGCGCGGTCGTGGATGAAGACGTGGTGTTTCGCATGGCCGGGGGAATCGTAGAACGCCAACTCTCGTTGGCCCAAGGTGAGCACCATGCCATCCGAGGTTTCGAGCACGCGATCCGCCGGCACGGGGATCAGCGTGCCATAGAGTCGCTGCGCATTTTCCTTGCCATAGACCTCCTCGGTGGCAGCCATCAGCTTCGTCGGGTCGATCATGTGCCGCGCGCCGCGTGGATGGACGACGAATTTCGCGTTCGGAAAGGTCTGCATGTAGGCGCCTGAGCCGCCAGCATGATCGAGATGGATGTGCGTGACGATCACGTAATCGACCGCCTCGGGCGCAAGACCCAACTCCTGCAATGCACGTTGCGCGCGCGGCAGTGAGGCGTTGGAACCGTTGTCGATGAAGGCGGCGCGGCCATGATCAGTGACGAGATGCACCGCGGCAAGCTGATGGCGGACATAGCCGGCATCGAAGGCGTAGATGCCGTTGCGGTAGTCGAGCAGTTGGAATTCCATGGTGTCTGAAAGTCGGTTCTGGTAGGACGGCATCTTACCCGTCTATCGAGCGCGGCGAATGCGAAAGCCGCGCCAGGGGAACAGGCTATGCCAGACCGGGATTGCCTGCCACGCCGATCAGCCGCGGCGAATCGAGTTTCCGCGGTGTCACGGTCTTTTCCTCGCGCAGCCAGCGGGCGACGACTTCCCAGATCGGCTCGCCGGTCGCGCCTTCATTGACCGGTGCCCAGCCGGCGACCTTGTATTTCCTGTTCGGATCGAGCGGCTGGCCGTTCAAGCGCATGTCCTGGATGCGGCGTCCCATCTTCTCGTTCGGCGCGCAGGCGTAGGAGAGCCCGCCGACTCTGACCATGTCGCCGCCCTGCTGCTTGTAGGGATCGGGGTTGAACAGATTGTCGCAGACGTCTTCGAGGATGTCCTTGATCTGCACGCCGGTCATCTCGGTGAGCGTCGAATACGGATAGGTGATCGCGGTCTGGTCCATCAGGCGCTCGAAGGTGATGGTCTCACCGGGCAGGAGCGTCGTGCCCCAGCGGAAGCCCGGAGAGAAGGCGAGATCGGCGCCTTTGACCGCCATCAGCGCGTCGAGGATCAGTTGGTCCCACGAGCCATTGAAGTTGCCGCGCCGGTAGAGCAGCCCCTCCGTGACGGCGAGCTTCTCTTCCAGCTTGTCTTTGTAGGGTGCGCGGATCTTCTCGATCAGGGCCGTCATCTGTGCATCGGCCGGCAGGAGGTTGGCGAACACCGGCAGCAGCTTGTAACGGAAGTCGGCCACCTTGCCACCCTTGACGTCGAAATCCAGCACGCCGAGGAACTTGCCGTTCGATCCTGCGTTGGTGACCAGCGTGACGCCGCCGGCATTCTTCACCTTGACCGGCTGCGGCACGCCGTCATGGGTGTGGCCACCGAAGATCGCATCGATGCCGGTCACGCGCGAAGCCATCTTGAGGTCGACATCCATGCCGTTGTGCGAGATGACGACGACGACCTGGGCGCCGGCGCCACGCGCTTCATCGACGACCTTCTGCATCTCTTCGTCCTGGATGCCGAAGGTCCACTCGGGCACCATGTAACGCGGGTTGGCGATCGGCGTATAGGGAAAGGACTGACCGATCACCGCCACTTTCACGCCGTTCATTTCGCGCAATGTATAGGGCTTGAACACCGGGTCATTGAAGTCCGCGGTCTTGACGTTCTGGGCGACGAAATCGATCTTGCCGGCGAAATCCTTCTCGACGATTTCCTTGACGCGCGCATCACCATAGGTGTATTCCCAGTGACCGGTCATCACATCGACGCCGAGCAGCTTGCAGGCATCGACCATGTCCTGTCCCTTGGTCCACAGCGCGGTGGCCGAGCCCTGCCAGGTATCGCCACCATCGAGCAGCAACGCGCCGGGGCGGCTTGCCTTCAATCGTTTGACCAGTGTGGCCAGATGCGCGAAGCCGCCGACCCTGCCGTAGATCTTCGCGGCCTCGACGAAATCGAGATAGGTGAAGGCATGCGCGTCGCGCGTGCCGGACGCAATGCCATAGGCCTTGAGCAGTTTCTCGCCGACGAGATGCGGCGTCTTGCCCTGCATACTGCCAACGCCGAGATTGACGTTAGGCTCGCGGAACCAGATCGGCAGCAGTTGCGCGTGGCAGTCGGTGAAATGCAGGAAGTGCACATTGCCGAAGCGCGGCAAGTCGTAGAACTTTTCACCATCTTGCGCGGCGAGCAACGAGCGCGAATCCAGCATGAAGCCTGCCGCGGCAGCGGACGCAAGAATCTGCATGAACTCACGACGGTTCATGGACATGGTTTCTCCTTTGGGACGGGAAAGGCCCAGCCGGGCCTTTCCGGACGGCTATTGATTGACCGGCGATTCGGGGTCGAGCAGCAATGCGACCAGATCCTTGATCTGCTCGGGCTTGAGCGCCCCGACGCGGCCGAAGCGCGGCATCTCCGAGCACAGGTTGTAGGCCTTCGCGTTGTAGATCTTCGAATAGACGTATTTCTGCATTTCCGGCGTATTGCCGCGCAACTTGCCGAAGTGCAGAAGGCTCGGGCCGATCGTGCCGTAGGCCAGCTCTTTCGGGCTGATCTGGTGGCAGTTATAGCAGTTGCCGCCGACCGGCAGCCCCGGCTTGTCGCTCCAGGTGAAGCCTCTGCCGCTTTGCGCCAGCTTTTCGCCTTTCTTCCAGTCGCCCATCAGCTTGCCATCGGCTGGCCATCGCACGCTGGCCGCCTGGTCGGCTTCGAGAACTTTGGCGATCGCCTCGGGCGGTTTGTTGCCGGTGCGGTTGCAGATCGCCTGCACGCCGTCCTCGGCGAGGCGGTCCATGTCGGCCTGGCCGCGCGGCTCGAAGTCTTTCTTGAAGACGGCGATTGCCTTGGCGCGCGCGTCGGCATCGGCGAAAGCAGGCATGGAGACCATGGCGAGCAGAGCGGTCATGGTGGTGAAAACGACGGTTTTTTTCATTGCTCTCTCCCTATTTTCAGCGCTTGATACCGGGGCCTTTGTAGATCTGGCCGTTGGCATTGCCGGTCATGTAGGTCAGCAGATAGCTGATCGCATCCGAGGCGTATTTCGGTGCCGGAAAGCGCTGCTGACGGAAGCAGTCGGTCATCCGCCACTGGTGGGTGAGCTGGACGCCACCCGTCATCCGGTAGCCCGGCCAACCCTGCACGCCCTTGATCGCGCCTTCCGGTGTATTGATGTTGGGCAGATTCTGCATGCGGATGCGCTTGCCATCGACGCCGTGACAGGTATTGCACGAAAAATCATAAGGACCGGCGCGGTAGGCGGCCATTTCCTTGCCGATCTCATAAGCTTCCTTGACCTTGGGGTGATCGAGTGGCACGGCAATCTTCATGTTGCGCGACTGGCCGGCGACATAGGTGACCAGATTGGTCGCGTCCGGAGTGTAGTTTTCGGAAGCGAAGGGCTTCTTGGCGATGTCCTCGAACTTGAAGCCCTGTTTTTCGACCATGCACCAGACGATGCGGCGCTCGGCATCCATCACCGCGCCGGCATCCTCGAAGTAACGGGGCATCTGCACATAGGCGCCCGCAACCTTGCCGACGCCCAAGCCCAGATCGCAGCTTTCGGCGAGTGAGACGTTCTTCGGGCCGCGCTTGGCCTTCCAGAGCTCCTCGCCCTTCATTTCGAAGAGTTCGGACGGGTTGCTGTCCTCCATCTCGGCGCGGAATTTCTCGAATTCCGCGGCTGCCTTGGCATGGTCGATGGTCTCTGCCGTCTGGGCGAGCAGACTGCCGCTTGCTGCGAGGGTACAGAGCGTACCGAGGATGCGCATTTTTTTCATTGTTTCCTCCTTGGGTCGATTTGTTTATGCGACGGTCGCCTCGTCGGTTCTGGAATCGCCTTTGTTGTCTTTCCAGGAGACGGTGATTTTGTCGCCGGCTTTGGCGCCTTTGACCTTGAAGCCGAGGACGGGGTTTCTGGAGACGGAGGTATTGAGCTGGCCGGTGACGACGGGTTTGCCATTGACGGCGATGGAGACGTGCTGGATGAAATGGGCGGGGATGGTTTTGCCGTCGTTGTCCTTGCGCTGGCCGGTTTCCATCGGGTGGGACATGAGGACGCGGATTTCGCAGACGTCGCCCTTCATCTGGGCGCGGATTTTCATTGGATCAGCCATGATGGGATTCCTTTTCCGATTCGTGATGATTCAGCCGCCGCAGCCGCCGACGGTGACCTTGACTTCCTTCTGGGTGCTATAGACCTTGCCGTCGGCCTTGGCGATGGCGACGATGGGGCAGGTTTCGGCGACCTTGAGGCGGATCGAGACTTCGGGCAAGGCGCCATTGGAGAATTCGAACAGGGCGGCCAAGGGGAAGGGGTTTTTCTTGACCAGGATGGCGATCGAGGTGGTGTTGGGGATTTGGCTGACGACATCGACGGGGACGACGGCGCCGTTCTCGGCGATTTCCGGGGCCTTCATGACCAGCGCGGTGTTGGCGGCGGGGCCCTCGGCGCCGATGCTCTTCAAGGCGGCGTCGAAGTCCTTGGCGCCGAAGGCGGCGGCGTTCCAGTCGTTGGCATAGGCGAGCGTCGGCTTGAGCATGCCGGTGGCCAGCAGGCCGGCCAGCACACCGCCCGCCCCCGCTCCCTTCAGTATCGTTCTGCGGATCAGATCCATCGATGAGTCTCCTCTTTGGGTGGTGAAAATCAGGATTGCAGATAACGCCAGCCTTGAGTCAGGCGGGTGGAGAGTTCGCTTTCGGCCGAGACGGCCACTTCGACGCCCGGCAGCAGGGTGACTTCGAGCCCGCGTTCTTGCATGCGGGTGATGGCCTGGTGGCATGCAACGAGGCGCAGGTTCCGATACTGGCGGCGCAGCGTCTCGATCCGTTCGGCATAAGGGGAACCGCCGACGCGCAACAAGTGTAGCCCGGGGCCGTTGGCGAGGAATTCGACACGGAAGGGGCGGCCTTGCGCATCGCGCGCGGAGGCGAGCTGCTCGGCCATGCGCAAGGCTGCCTGCATGCGCGCCGGCTCATCGGAAAACAGATGGAGCACGACCCGCCCGCCGTCGTTGCGGATTGCTTCGATCTGGCGGTCAAGCTGCCGGTCGGCATCGAAACGATCATTGGCGAGCCAGCCAGAGATCATCCCGACCGCAATGAACAGGGAGGCCGCCAGCGCATGGGGCCATCCCCCTTTCCCTGGGGGCTTCCTGGCTTGCTGCGTCTTTTCCCCGACATGGCGCGGTAACGGGTAGGCGCCACGCATCATCTGCTTGAGCTGCCAGAGTTCGCAGGCCCGCGCGCGCAAGGCGTCGTCGGTGGTGATGTGCTCCTGGATCGCGGCCCGCTCGGCGGCATCGAGCTCGTTGTCGATATAGGCGCCGAGGATTTCGTCGGAGATGTCCATCCTAGCCTCGCAACTTGAGCACCACGCCGCTTGCGCCGGTCGCGTTCATCCGCGGCTCGCGCAAGGCTTCCCGCAGGCTGGCGCGGGCGCGCGACAGACGGCTCATCACCGTGCCGATCGGGATTTGCAGGATCGCAGCGACTTCGGCATAGGAAAATTCTTCGAGATCGACGAGGGTGACCACTTCGCGCTGGCCGGGGGGCAGTTTGCCGACGGCCTGGCGCACCCGGCGCACCACTTCGTTTTTCAGACAATCTTCTTCAGGGCAGCAGGCGCTGGGCAGATCCTGCTCTTCGATGCCGTCGATGTCGAGGGTCTCTTTGCGTTGGCGCAGGTAGTCATGCCAGCAATTGACCAGAATGCTGCACAGCCAAGCGTGCATCGCTTCCGGTTCCCGTAGCTGGTCATGGCGGGCGAGCGCCTTGGCGAGCGCTTCCTGCACCAAGTCTTCGGCCAGGCTACGGTTATGGCACCAGGAATGAGCCAACCGCAACAAGCGGCAGCGGCTGGCGCCGAGCCTGGCTTCGAACTGACGTGAGCGGCCGATGAAGTCGAATAGACTCATTGCGGGTATCTCTCAACAAGGTGATGTGCAGGTAAAGACGTGGGGGTCGTCTGGTTTATTCCCGCGGACAAAAAATGGGGGAGTCATCAGACTCCCCCACCGACCGGTATCCTGCCTGTCAGGCCACCGTCGCCTCGTCGGTTCTGGAATCGCCTTTGTTGTCTTTCCAGGAGACGGTGATTTTGTCGCCGGCTTTGGCGCCTTTGACCTTGAAGCCGAGGACGGGGTTTCTGGAGACGGAGGTATTGAGCTGGCCGGTGACGACGGGTTTGCCATTGACGGCGATGGAGACGTGCTGGATGAAATGGGCGGGGATGGTTTTGCCGTCGTTGTCCTTGCGCTGGCCGGTTTCCATCGGGTGGGACATGAGGACGCGGATTTCGCAGACGTCGCCCTTCATCTGGGCGCGGATTTTCATTGGATCAGCCATGATGGGATTCCTTTTCCGATTCGTGATGATTCAGCCGCCGCAGCCGCCGACGGTGACCTTGACTTCCTTCTGGGTGCTATAGACCTTGCCGTCGGCCTTGGCGATGGCGACGATGGGGCAGGTTTCGGCGACCTTGAGGCGGATCGAGACTTCGGGCAAGGCGCCATTGGAGAATTCGAACAGGGCGGCCAAGGGGAAGGGGTTTTTCTTGACCAGGATGGCGATCGAGGTGGTGTTGGGGATTTGGCTGACGACATCGACGGGGACGACGGCGCCGTTCTCGGCGATTTCCGGGGCCTTCATGACCAGCGCGGTGTTGGCGGCGGGGCCCTCGGCGCCGATGCTCTTCAAGGCGGCGTCGAAGTCCTTGGCGCCGAAGGCGGCGGCGTTCCAGTCGTTGGCATAGGCGAGCGTCGGCTTGAGCATGCCGGTGGCCAGCAGGCCGGCCAGCACACCGCCCGCCCCCGCTCCCTTCAGTATCGTTCTGCGGATCAGATCCATCGATGAGTCTCCTTGCGTGAAATGAAATGGTGAATGGAAATGCGATTCTGGAGATGTTTTCCAGCCTGCGCAAGCGCCGTGGTCTCAGAATTCGCCGGCAGCGCCGGCCTTCATGATCTTGTCGATCGCATCCCGGATGCGTAGCGCCCCTTCGCGCAGCTTGTTCGAGATCTGGTTGGGATTCTTGCTGGTGTCGAGCCAGCGCACGTCCCAGTCGAGAGTCACCAGCCAGATTTTTTTGTAGGCATCTTCGACCACGGCGATGCGGCAGGGCAGGAAGATGGCAAACTCCAGTGAAATGTCGAGCAGCTCGCGCGCCACCATCGCATCGCAAAAGCTGAAGAATTCGACGCGCGGCGTTTCCTTGACGCCCGAAATGGCGATGACGTCCTTCCACATCGGGTTGTGGCCAACGAACTTGAAGTTGAGTTCGTTGGCCTTCATTTTCATCGCCTCGACGACATCGTCGAAACTCAGGCCTTCCTTGGCCTGATATTTGACGGCCATCATCGCGATCATCTCCTGCATCGAGAACGGATTGATCGCCATCAGGCTGCTGATGAAATTGGCGCGCGCCTCGGGGCTGATCGATTCGCGCATCGTGTTGGGCACGTGATCTTCCTTCGGTCGCGTCGGCGGCAGTTGGATGTTGAAAGGCAGCGCCGCCGGGGGAGTGGCTGGTTTCGAGGCGTCGGCGCCCAACGCTGCAGGAGAAAGTCCAATGCCCGCGCTCAAAGCGACGACGGCAATCTTTTCAGAGAGATCTCGCAACATCGAAAGGGTCCTCCGTCGGGATGGAGCTGCGGGGCGGAGACGTCGTCCGCCCCGCCTGGCATTTTCATTTCCTGGCTGCATCGGCGGCGACTTTCGCTGCGCCTGTGGCTGCCTTGGCCCCATGGGTCGCGGCTTGGGCGCCGGATCCGACGGCGGATGTTGCCGCCTTGGCGCCGGCTTTCGCGCCCGTTCGCGCCGCGCCAGCCATCGATTTGTTCATGTCTTCCGCCATCTTGGGCATCTGCTGCATGGCGATTGCCATCGCATTCATCATCTGCACCATGATGGCGGGATTCATCATCTTCATCATCGCATCCATCATCTGCGGGCTGGTCATCGCCCCGACCCACTGATTCATCACTTCGGGCGACATGAACTGCATCATGCCATTGATCAGCTTCGGATCGGTCATCGCCGTCATCCACGGCATCCACACCTTCGGATCGACCATCGCCATCATGCTGTTCATCAGCTTGGGATCGGTCATCGCGTTCATCCAAGGCGTCCAGATGGCGGGGTCGCCCATTTTCATCATGGCTTCCATCGTCTTCGGATCGGTCATGGCGTTGATCCATGGCGTCCATAGATTCGGGTCGGCCATCTTCATCATGCCGTCGATCATCTTCGGATCGGTCATCGCGGTGATGAACGGCGTCCAGATCTTGGGATCCGCCATGGCGATCATGCCGTTCATCAGCTTCGGATCGCTCATCGCGGTGATCCAGGGCGTCCACACCTTCGGATCGACGAAGCCCATCATCGAGTTGATGAACTTCGGATCGGTCATCGTGGTCAGCCACGGCGTCCACACCTTCGGATCGACGACGGACATCATCGAATTGATCATCTTCGGATCGGTCATCGCGGTGACGAACGGCGTCCACAGCTTCGGATCGCCCATCGCGATCATCGAGTTGATGAACTTCGGATCGGTCATGGCCTGGAGCCACGGCGTCCACAGCTTCGGGTCGGCCATCGCCATCATGCTGTTCATCATCTTCGGATCGGTCATCGCGTCGATCCACGGCTGCCAGACTTTGGGATCGGCCATCTGCATCATCGAGGACAGCATCTTCGGATCGGTCATCGCCTTCATCCAGGGTTCGATGAGCTTCGGATCCATCATCGCCGTCATCGATTTCATCATCTCCGGATTGGTCATCGCCGTCATCCAGTCACCCATGCCCTTGGTCCAGCCATCCATGGCGGGCATCTGGGGGGCTTGCGCCATGGCGATCGGCGCCTGCATCAGGGTGACGATGGCCGCGGTCAGCAGGGTCTTCTTGAATTGCATTTTCATCTCCTCCAATGTGCTCGTTGAATCGGTGAAAAAAGTCGGCGCTGGCGATACGGCACCCAGTCGGGCGACCTTTTTCGGGTGGATGCAAGGCCGATGCGTTGCCGGCTTGCGGATGGGGTGCGGCTAGCGAAAAATCGTGGTCGTGGTCTCAGGCTCAGGCGCCTTTCATCATGCGCCAGTACTCGAACTTCATGGTTGCTGCGGCGCCGGCGACGATGGCAAAGAAGGTGATGATCGAGCCGACCGACAGCGTCGAGAATCCGGTGATGCCCTGGCCGATCGTGCAGCCCATGGCGGTGACGCCGCCAAAGCCCATCAGCACGCCGCCGATGATGTGGCGCAACATGTCCTGCGCCGAAACGAAATGTTCCCAGCGGAAGGATTTCGTCGCCACCGCGTAGAGAAAGGAGCCGATGCCGACGCCGAAGACGGTGGCGATGCCCCAGGTGACGACGGTACCCTTGTCGGTCCATAGCGACCAGAGCTCCAGCGTATAGCCGGACGGCGCGATGAAGGACATCGATTCCATCAGCTTCGAATTCGTGCCGACGGCCATTTCCGTCAGCGTCTCGGGATTCTCCACCCAGCCGATCTTGCCAGTGACATACCAGCCAGCGGTGACCACCGCGCCGAGCACCAGCCCGGCAATGAGATTGTCCTTGTTCTCCCAGAATGACTTGCTGAAAAAGACGAATGCCAGCAACAGGCCGGCGATGAGCAGCGCGATCACCAGTTCGGCCGTCGCGAGCTCCATACCGAGGCGGCTATGCAGCAGATGAGGGAGGGTTTGATGGGTCGGCAGATGGATCGTCACGGCGGGATGCTGCAGCCACTCCACGCGCGGCACGGCGAGGATGCCCCGCAGCGTGACGTTGGCGGCGTAGGCCATGTAGATGAAGACCACGACGGCCTTCAGATTGCCGCCACCGACGCGCACCAGTGTCTTGTTGCCGCAGCCGGAGGCGAGCGTCATGCCGATGCCAAAGAGGAAGCCACCGACGATGTGCGCCAGCCAGGGCAGACTCTGGCCGGTGTAGATGGTATTGGCGAGGTTGATCTTGCCGCTGAAAGCAAGCCAGTGGGTGCCGAGGATGGCGATGGCGATGGTCAGCAGCCACGCCCGCATGCGTCCCCAATCGCCCATGTTGACGACATCGGAGACGGCCCCCATGGTGCAGAAATTGGTCTTGTTGGCGAAAAAACCGAAGATCAGGCCGAGCCCGAACCCCCACCAGACGACGGCGCTGGCAACGCCCTGCAATTCTTCAGGCATCGATCGAACCTCCTCCAATTTTCATGCGCTTTGGGTGTGCTCATTTTTGGGCACCTCGATGGATCCGCTGCGCGAACGAGGCTCGCGTCGCGCGGTGTTGGCTTGGCTTTGGCGCTCGCCTGATGCCCCAGTCTCGCGGCGCGCACCAAACGCCTTGCCCTTCACCCGCTCGTGACGGTTTTTTTCGAGATGCTTTCGTTTGAGTATGCCACAAAAAATTTCATCTAATGCAATATCAATATATTAATATTTACCGATATTTTGTAGGATCGGTCAGTCCGGCGGCGGCGAAGCCCGCCCGTCGCAGGCGGCAGGCATCGCAGACGCCACAGGCACGGCCCGCCGCGTCGGCCTGATAGCAAGACACCGTCATCGCGTAATCGACGCCGAGCGCCATGCCACGCCGAATGATCTCGGCTTTCGACAGCTCGATCAACGGGGCGTGGATTCTGACCGGGCGACCTTCGACGGCCGCCTTGGTGGCGAGATTGGCCATGCGCTCGAAGGCTGCGATGAATGCTGCGCGGCAATCCGGATAGCCGGAGTAGTCCACTGCATTCACGCCGACGAAGATGTCCTGCGCGCCGAGGATTTCGGCCCAGCCGAGCGCGAGTGAAAGCATGATGGTGTTGCGCGCCGGCACATAGGTGACCGGAATGCCCGGCTCGACCCCTTCGGTCGGCACCGCGATCGATGGGTCGGTGAGCGCCGAACCACCGAATTGGCCGATGTCGAGATGCACGACGCGATGCTCGCTCGCGCCGAGCGCGGCGGCGATGCGCTGCGCCGCGTCGAGCTCGGCGGCATGACGTTGGCCATAATCGACCGAGAGACAGTGACAGGCGTAGCCTTCGCTTCTCGCGATGGCGAGACAGGTCGCGGAATCGAGGCCGCCGGAAAGCAAGACGACGGCTTGTTTATCGCCCACGCTCGCTTCCCCAGAGCATCTTGTGCAATTGGAGTTGGAAACGCACGGGCAGCCGGTCGGCGAGGATCCATTCGGCCAGTTCGGCCGGCGCCAGCCGATCGGCCACCGGCGAGAACAGCACCGGGCAAATTTCGGCCAGGTGCCGTTCTGCCAGCGCCGACTTTGCCCAGTCGTAATCGGCGCGTGAGGCAAGGACGAATTTCAGCTCGTCGGTCGGCTGCAGGTAGGCGAGATTCTCCCAGCGATTCTTCTCCGCTTCGCCCGATCCCGGCGCCTTGACATCGACGATGCGAAAGACGCGTGCATCGACCACCGAGATGTCGAGCGCGCCCGAGGTTTCCAGCGAGACCGAATAACCGGCATCGCACAAGGCCGTGAGCAAAGCGGGACACGCCGCCTGGGCGAGCGGCTCGCCGCCGGTGACGCAGACGGTCTTGCAGTCGAAGGCCGCGACGCGTGCGAGGATGGCGTCGAGCGAAAGCGTCTGCCCACCGGAAAACGCATAGGTCGTATCACACCAGCGGCAGCGCAGCGGGCAGCCCGTCAGGCGGACGAACACGGTGGGCAGACCCACGCGTGTCGATTCGCCTTGCAGGGAATGGAAAATCTCGCTGACGCGCAGGATGGGGGCGCTCACCGTTTCTTTGGCGCGAGGGTCTTCAGGCGCGTGCGTCCGTTCTCGGCGGCGGGGCTCGTCGGATATTTCTGGATCAGGTGCTCTAGCGTCTGGATCGCGCCCTTGACGTCTTTGGCCTCGACCT
Source organism: Rhodocyclaceae bacterium (assembly GCA_046294935.1). Lineage (GTDB taxonomy): Bacteria > Pseudomonadota > Gammaproteobacteria > Burkholderiales > Rhodocyclaceae > Sulfuricystis. The sequence goes on along the minus strand of JBKBOI010000001.1, from coordinate 28,244 downwards.
GGGCATTCGCGCGCGCAAGCAGCGCATCCGGCGCTTTTGGATCGTCCGGCCAGGAAGCGGCTACCTTGCCATAGAGCTCGGCCGCCTTGTCGAACTGCCGCTGCTGATAAAGGCTGGAGCCGAGCCAGTAGGTGGCATTCGGCAACAGCGAGGATTTCGGATAGGCCGCGATGAAGCCTTCGAATGCCGTTTGCGCTTCCTTGTATTTGCTGCCACGGAACAGGGTCAAGGCTGCCTCGTAGTCGCGCATCTCGGCCTGCAAATCGGCTTTGGGCGCGGCTGCCACGGCCGATGCTTCCTGCGGCGACGCTGCAGCGGAAGCGGCGGCGCTTTCGAGCTTGCGCAGGCGGGCATCGAGATCGACATAAAAATCCTGCTGGCGCTTGTGGGCGGCCTCGAGGCTGTTGGTCAGCACCTCGACCTGGCCGGTGAGACGCGCGACGTCGGCGCGCAGGGCCTCGATCTGATTGGCGAAATCGAGCTGGTTCTTCGCCAGCGCTTCGACGCGCTGACGCAAGGAGTCGAGCGATTGCATCGTCTCGGCGCGCAGCTCGCGGATCTGGCGGCGCGCCTCGTCGTCGTCGAACATCCCTCCTGCTGCCGGTGGCGGCAGCGTGAGCGCGAGACAGAACAGCCAGGCTGCGCGCTTCATCGTTCAGAACTCGCCGGAATAAAGCATGTCGCCGCGACGATTCTGCGCCCAGCAGGATTCGCTGGCTTCGGCGCAGACCGGTTTTTCCTCGCCGAGGCTGACCGATTCGAGCTGTGCCTCCTTGACGCCGAGTAGCATCAGCGCCTTCTTGATCGCCTCGGCGCGCTTTTGGCCGAGCGCCAGGTTGTATTCGCGGCTGCCGCGCTCGTCGGCGTTGCCCTGGATCAGCATCTTCATCTGCGGGTTCTTGATCAGGAACCGCGCATGATGACCGAGCAGCGTCTGATACTCTTCCTTGACGATGTAGCTGTCGAAGTCGAAATAGATGCTGCGCTTGGACAATGGGCTCCTGGGATCTTTCAGCGCGGCGAGGTCATAGGCGTCCGGCTTGGCAGCCGTCACCGGCGCCACATCCGGCGTCGTGACGGCGCTCGGCGTGCGGCTTTCGACGCCAGCGCCTTCCTGTTCCGGGGCGGGCGGCTGGCTGCCACAGCCGGCGAGCAAGGCCAGAATGAAGAGGGGGGCAGCAAACGATGAGGTGCGCATGGTGGTTTCCTTATGAAAGCTACTTGTTGATGAACGGGCCCCAGGCGGGTTCGCGGATATCCGCGGCCTGTATCGAGAGGCGTTGTTTAACGCGGCCGTCGACCGAGACCGCGGCGAGCACGCCGCGTCCCGCCACTTCGGTGGCGAACAGGATCATGCGGCCATTGGGAGCGAAGCTCGGTGATTCGTCCTTCGCGGTGTCGGTGAGCACCTGCACCTGCCGGCTGGCGAGATCCATCACCGCGACGCGGAAGCGGCCCTCGTGGCGCGTGATGAAGGCCAGCGTCTTGCCGTCGGGCGAGATGCGCGGCGTGACGTTGTAGCTTCCATCGAAGGTGATGCGTTGCGCCGCACCGCCGGCGAGCGGTTGGCGATAGATCTGCGGGCTGCCACCGCGATCGGAGGTGAAGTAGATGAATTCGCCATCGGGCGAGAACTGTGGCTCGGTGTCGATGCCGGACGAAGTCGACAGCCGCGTGACGCCGCTGCCATCGGCATTGACGAGATAGAGCTGCGAGTTGCCATCCTTGGTCAGCACGATGGCGAGCTTCCTGCCATCCGGCGACCAGGCGGGCGCCGAATTGGAGCCTTTGAAGTTCGCGGCGACGTGACGCTTGCCGGTGGCCAGATCATGCACGTAGATGACCGGTTTTTTCTGCTCGAAGGAGACGTAGGCGAGCCTGCTGCCATCCGGCGACCAGGCCGGCGAGATGATCGGCTCGCGCGAGGCGAGCGCCGGCTGCGGGTTGTTGCCGTCGGCATCGGCGATCCGTAGCTCGTAACGGCCGGCGCTCTTCACCACATAGGCGATGCGTGTGGAGAAGATGCCGCGCTCGCCGGTGAGCTTCTCGTAGATCGTGTCGGCGATGCGGTGGGCGGTGGCGCGGATCTGGGCCGAAGTGTGCGTCAACGCCAGTCCGCCGATCGCGGCCTGCTTTTGCACGTCATAGAGGCGGAAGCGCGTCTCATATCGGCCATCGGCCGAGGCCGTCATGCTGCCGGCGGCGAGCGCATCGGCGCCGCGATTCTTCCAGTCCAGAAAATCAGGTGAGGTGTTTTCGTCGAGGAGCGGGCTGGCGGCATTGACGAGCTGGAAACGGCCGCTTCTTTCGAGATCGGCGCGAATCACCGAAGTCAAAGCCGCGGCCGGAACGCGTTCGCCAGCGAAATCGGCAATCGCGATCGGCAGGCGTTGCGCGCCCACCCCGGTGATCTCGATGGAAAGCTGCGCTTGGGCCAGCAGCGTGGCGCCGGCGAGCAGCGCGCCAGCCACCAGTCGGGAAATGAGCTGTTTCATAGGCTCATGATTATACGCGCGGCGCAGAGGGTCATTCTTCCAACGGCCTGAAGCGCAGCTCCAGCGTGCGGCTGAAAAGCTCCTTCTGGGCTGGCGTGGGCAGTGGGCTGGATTTGCGGATCGCGCGCTCGGTGGCCGCATCCCAGGCCGAATTGCCGGAGGATTTCTTCAGCCGCACGTCGAGCACCTCACCGCTGGGCAGTTGGGTGACCTCGAAGACCGCCTCGGGATTGCCTTTCACGTCGGCCGGCAGCACGATGTTGCCGCGCACCTTGCCGCGGATGCGGGCGATGTAGTCGGCCATCGCGTTCGACCGTGCCTGGCTCGCTTGCTGGGCCTCGAGCGCTGCGAGCTCCTTGGCGGCTTCTTGCGCGGCGACCTCGGCGGCCTTGCGCTTCTCGGCTTCCTTCAGTTCGCGCTCCAATTGTTCCTTGAACGGATCCTTGGGCGGCTCGGATTTGGGTTCAGGCATCGGCGGCTTGGGCTTTTCCTTCTGGGCGATGTCCGGTTTTACCGATGGCCTCACCGGCGCGGGCTTGGGTTCCGGCTTCGGCTGTGGCTTGGGTTCCGGCTTCGGCTGTGGCTTGGGTTCCGGCTTCGCTTCGGGTTTGGGTTCGGATTTGGGCTCGGGCACGGCGGTCGGCGCTGGCAAATCGGCACGCACCAGATCGACCGCGATTACGTCGGATTTTTTCGTCTGCCAGTGGATGCCATAGACGATCAGCAAGGCGAGCACCAGATGGATCAGCACCGCGAGCAGGAAGGAAATGCGTTTTCCGGGCGCGGGACGCGGCTTGACGGGCGGTTCGACCATCCCGCTATTTCCCCTTTCGCTGCACGAGCAGGCCGATCTTCGCCACGTTGGCGCGTTGCAGCTCGTCCATCACGTCGAGCACGGCCTGGTAGCGGACATTCTTGTCGCCGGCGATCAGCACGGGCTGATCGGGATGTCTTTCCTGCGCTTCCTTGATGCGCTGCGCCAGCTCCATGCGGCCGACGCCGACCAATGCGCCGCCCAGCGCCTTGTCGCGCATTTCCATCGCGCCATCGGCCTTGACGATGATTTCCAGTGGCTCGACCGGCGGCGCCGCGGCCTTGCCAACGTTTGGCAGTTCGATCGCCGCCGGCTGGATCATCGGCGCGGTGACCATGAAGATGATCAAGAGCACCAGCATCACGTCGATGTAGGGCACGACGTTGATCTCGTGTTTGAGCCGTCTTTGCCGCATCATTTCATCTGCCTTTGCAGGATGTTCGAGAACTCTTCGATGAAACTCTCGAAGCGCACCGCGAGGCGGTCGGTGTCGTGCGCGAAGCGGTTGTAGGCGACCACGGCGGGAATCGCGGCGAACAGGCCGATCGCGGTGGCCACCAGCGCCTCGGCGATGCCGGGGGCGACGGCGGCGAGGGTGGCCGTCTGCATGCTGGAAAGTCCCCTGAACGAATGCATGATGCCCCACACCGTGCCGAACAGGCCGACGTAAGGACTGACCGAGCCGGCCGAAGCGAGGAAGGCCAGATGCGCTTCGAGGTCGTCGACCTCGCGTTGATAGGTGGCGCGCATCGCGCGGCGCACGCCGTCGATGACGCTGGCGGCATCGAGATTCCTCTGCCCGCGCAGCTTGGTGAATTCGCGCAAGCCGGCAGCGAAGATGCGCTCCATCGCACCGCTGTGCTGCGCATTGGCGATCGCGTCCTGATAGAGGGTGTTCAAGTCACCGCCGCTCCAGAAATCGCGCTCGAAGGCGTCGGTCTTCTTGCGCGCATCGCGCAGCTGGAACCACTTCCTGAAGATCCAGTACCAGGACATGACGGAAACATAGACGAGCACTGCCATCACCAGCTTGACGATCAGACTGGCGTGGGTGATCAATTCGACGATGGCGAGATCCTGGGTGACGTTCATGATGTCTGCGTCCGTCTGATGCATTCATGCAGTGCTGCAGGCAGCGCAATGGCGCGCCCCTTGGCGAGATCGAGGCAGGCGACGCGCACCTTCGCGGTGAGCAGGGTTTCTTCGCCACGCCGGATCGTCTGCGCAAAGCCGACCTGGGCGCGGCCCAGCGTTTCGACTGCCGTGGTGACGTCCAGCTCATCGTCGAGCACGGCGGGCTTGAGGTATTCGACCGTCAGCGAGCGCACCGCGAAGGCGATCCCCTCTTCCCGTGCCAGGGCGCGCTGCGCGATGCCCAGCGCGCGGATGAATTCGGTGCGGCCGCGTTCGAGATACTTGAGGTAGTTGGCGTAATACACCACGCCGCCGGCGTCGGTGTCTTCGTAATAGACACGCACGGACAGATGGCCGATCATCGATCGTCCCAGAGTTCGCGGTTGCCGCTGCCGGGCGCCGTGAGGCCGAAGTGGCGCCAGATGCAAGGCGTCGCCACACGCCCGCGTGGCGTGCGCGCGAGATAACCCTGCTGGATCAGGTAGGGTTCCAGCACGTCCTCGATCGTGTCGCGCGCCTCGCCAATGGCGGCGGCGAGGTTGTCCAGCCCGACCGGGCCACCGCCGAATTTTTCCAGCACCGCGGCGAGCAGCTTTCTGTCCATCACATCGAGGCCGAGGTGATCGACGTCGAGCATGGTCAGCGCCGCATCGGCGATCTCGCGGGTGATCGCGCCGTCGTGCTTGACTTCTGCGAAGTCGCGCACGCGCCGCAGCAGCCGGTTGGCGATGCGCGGCGTGCCGCGCGAGCGGCGCGCGATTTCCAGCGCGCCTTCCTCGGCGATGCGGCAATCGAGGAGCTGCGCCGAGCGCCGCACGATCAGGGAGAGCTCCTCGGGCGTATAGAACTCCAGCCGGGCGACGATGCCGAAGCGGTCGCGCAGGGGATTGGTCAGCATGCCGGCGCGCGTGGTCGCGCCGACCAGCGTGAAGGGCGGCAGGTCGAGCTTCACCGAGCGCGCCGCCGGCCCTTCGCCGATCATGATGTCGATCTGGAAGTCTTCCAGTGCCGGATAGAGGATTTCCTCGACCACCGGCGAGAGGCGGTGGATCTCGTCGATGAACAGCACGTCGTGCGGTTCGAGGTTGGTGAGGATCGCTGCCAGGTCGCCGGGGCGTTCCAGCACGGGTCCAGAAGTCTGGCGCAGCCCCACGCCCAGCTCGTGACTGATGATGTGCGCGAGCGTGGTCTTGCCCAGGCCCGGCGGGCCGAACAGCAGCACGTGGTCGAGCGCTTCCCTGCGCTTTTTCGCCGCGCCGATGAAGATTTCGAGCTGCTCGCGGATCTTCGCCTGGCCGACGTATTCGGCCAGGCGCTTCGGCCGCAGCGCGCGCTCGATGGCCTCTTCCTGCGGCGATGCGCTGGCCGGAGCGATCAGGCGTTGGCTGAGGGTGTCGGTCTCGATCATGGCGTCTGCGTTGCCGGTGTCTGCGTTGTCGGCGCCAGCCAGCTTTCCAAGAGCATCACGGCAAGCGCCAGGATCACCGGGCCGAGGAAGATGCCGACGAAACCGAAACTCATCACGCCGCCGAACACGCCGAGCGCGACGAGCAAGATCGGCAGGCTGGCGGTGCGGCTGATCAGGATCGGCTTGATGAAGTTGTCGACGCTACTGATCACGGCCAGGCCCCAGATGATCATGAAGATCGCCCAGCCGGTTTCATTCTGGTCATAGAGCCACCAGGCCGCGCCACCCCAGATCAACGGCGGGCCGACCGGAATCATCGACAGGAAGAAAGTCGCCGCAGCGAGCAGCAGTGCCGCCGGCACGCCGGCGATGAGGAAACCGATCAAGGCCACCAGCGCCTGGGCAGCCGCGGTGCCGATGATGCCGACCATCACTCCCATGATCGTGGTGCGCGCGAGCTGCAACATGCGCGTGCCGAGATCGCCACCGATCTTGTGAGCGAATTGGGAAAGGCGGCTGCCGAGCGCATGGCCGTCGCGGTAGAAGAAGAAGGCGATCAACACGACCAGTGTCAGTTCGAGCAGGCCCTGGCCGATCAAGGTCGCTGCTGCGGTGAGGAATTTGCGCGTCGGCTCGAACAACTGCTTGCCGAGCTGGGCGAGCTCCGACTGGCTGGCGGCAAGTTTGCGCCAGTAGCCATCGAGCGGTTCGCCGACCAGCGGCAGGCGGGAAAGCCAGGAAGGCGGTGCGTATTCGCCGGCTTCGAACCATGGCCGCAAGACGCCGATCAACTGCTGGACCGCGTCGGCGATGGTCGCGGCGAGATAGGACATCGGCAACAACACGGCGGCGGCGAGGAGCGTGGTGGCCAGCAGCGCCGCCAGCGTGGTGCGACCCTTGAGCCGGCGTTCGAACCAGGTAAACATCGGCCAGGTGGTCAGGCACAGGATCGCGGCGAACGAGAGCGCGGCAAGAAACGGCGCCAGCACCCAAAGCGCGCCGACGATGATCGATGCGGTCAAGGCGATCCGGGCATGGGCGCGGGTGCTTTCAGTCATGCGCCGATTCTACTCCCCGCGTGGATCACCCTTTGGCGAGCAACTTCAACGCGGCGCGAATGCCTTCGGCGACGCCGATGTCGGCGGGAAGATTCTTCATCGCGCCCGCTGCCTCGCGTTCGTTGTAACCCAGCGCGATCAGCGCGTTCAAGATGTCGCTTGCCGCGTCGTGGCAGACGATGGGTGCCGCCTCGCCAGCGCCGATTTTCGCGCCACCGCCGATCGCCGGCAGCTTGCCCTTGAGTTCGAGCAGCAGCCGTTCGGCGGTTTTCTTGCCGATGCCGGGAATCCTCACGATGCGGCCGGTCTCCTGCCGCGCCACCGCCTGGGCGAGCTCTTCGACCGACAGGCCGGAGAGCACCGCCAACGCGATGCGCGCGCCGATGCCGGAGATCTTCATCAGTTGCCGGAAGGTCGCGCGCTCGGCCTCGGTGAGGAAGCCGAACAGCAGGTGGGCATCCTCGCGCACGACGAGGTGGGTGACGAGCGCGACTTTCTCACCCTGGTTTGGCAGGTTGTAGAAGGTACTCATCGGCACGTCGAGCTCGTAGCCGATGCCGCCGACATCGACGACGATCTGCGGCGGATTCTTTTCCAGCAGCGTGCCGGCGATTCTGCCGATCATACGAGTCGCCCCTTCCTGACACGAAAACCGCGCGTAGCGATGTTACCCAGCCCTAGGCCGCCGTGGGCATGGCAGATCGCGCAGGCGAGCGCATCGGCGGCGTCGCGTGACGGTTCGCCGGGCAGCGCGAGTAGCCGGGTCACCATGTGACCGACCTGTTCCTTCGCCGCCTTGCCGTGGCCCACGACGGCCTGCTTGATCTGCAAGGCGGTGTATTCGGCGACTGGCAGGTTGGCCGCCACCAAGGCGGCGATCGCCGCGCCGCGCGCCTCGCCGAGCCGCAACGTCGATTGCGGATTGACATTGACGAACACTTTCTCGATTGCAGCCTCGAGGGGCCGGTAGGTCGCGATCACCTCGCCGAGGCCATCGAGCAGCGCCTTGAGCCGCAAAGGAAGCGGATCGGTTTCGACGCTCTTGATACAGCCGCTGGCGACGTAGGCGAGGTTCTGGCCAGCCTTGTCGATGACGCCAAACCCGGTGATGCGTAAGCCCGGGTCGATGCCGAGGATGCGTAGTGGAGCGACCACCTCACTCGTCCATCACGGCAGTGGTGTAAACCTCCTGCACATCGTCGAGCTCCTCGAGCGCATCGAGGAGCTTGCGCATCTTCACGGCGTCCTCGCCGGTGAGTTCGGTTTCATTGATCGGCTTCATCGTCACCTCGGCGAATTCGGCCGTAAAGCCTGCGGCTCCGAGCGCTTCCTTGACGGCAAGGAAATCGCCGGGCGAAGTGATCACCTCGATCGAGCCGTCGTCGTTGGTCAGCACGTCCTCGGCGCCGGCCTCGATCGCGGCCTCCATCAGCCTCGTCTCATCGGTGCCCGGCGCGAACACCAGCTGGCCGCAGTGCTTGAACATGAAGGCCACGCAGCCATCCGTGCCCATGTTGCCGCCGTGTTTGGCAAACGCATGGCGCACGGCGGCCACGGTGCGCGTCTTGTTGTCGGTCATGCAGTCGACCATCACGGCGACGCCGCCCGGCCCATAGCCTTCGTAGCGCACTTCGGTGTAATCGACGCCTTCGAGTTCGCCGGTACCCTTCTTGATCGCGTTCTCGATCTTGTCCTTCGGCATGTTGACGCTCTTGGCCTTCTCGATGGCCAGGCGCAGGCGCGGATTGAAAGATGGATCGCCGCCGCCCAGCTTGGCGGCGACGGTGATTTCCCTGGCGACGCGCGAGAAGGCGGCGCCGCGCTTTTCGTCCTGGCGGCCCTTGCGGTGCTGGATGTTGGCCCATTTGGAGTGTCCGGCCATGTGGGTTACCTCTCTGTCGCTGCGTAAAATGGCGGGAATTCTACACACCATGTCATAGGAGCGCCGTCATGATCCAGCCTCTGCACATCGCGAGACACGGCCAGACCGTTCTCGAACTCCTGCCCGCGCTCGCCAACCGTCATGGCCTGATCACGGGTGCCACCGGCACCGGCAAGACGGTTACCCTGCAAGTGATGACCGAACGTTTTTCCGCGATCGGCGTGCCGGTCTTTCTCGCCGACGTGAAAGGCGATCTGTCGGGTCTGGGAGCAGCGGGAACGCTTTCCGAAAAATTGCAGAAGCGTCTGGCGATGCTTGGCATCGACGATTGGCGGCCGCAGGCGTTTCCGGTCTGTTTCTGGGATGTGTTCGGCGCAGCCGGCCATCCGGTGCGGGCGACCGTTTCCGACATGGGGCCGTTGCTGCTCTCCCGTCTGCTCGGTCTGAACGAAACTCAGGAAGGGGTCTTGCAGATCGTCTTCCGCATCGCCGACGACAATGGCCTCGGCTTGCTCGATCTCAAGGATCTGCGCGCGATGGTGCAGTTCGTCGGCGACAACGCGGCACGATTCAAGACGCAATACGGCAACATCTCGGCGGCCTCGATCGGCGCCATCCAGCGTGGTCTGCTCGGCCTCGAAGCGCAAGGCGGCGACAAGTTCTTTGGCGAGCCGATGCTCGACATCCTGGATCTGATGCAGACGCAGGACGGGCGCGGCGTGGTCAACATTCTCGCCGCCGATCGGCTGATGAATGCGCCGAAGGTCTATGCCACCTTCCTGCTCTGGCTGCTGGCGGAACTGTTCGAGCAGCTGCCGGAGGTCGGCGATCTCGACAAGCCCAGGCTCGTCTTCTTCTTCGACGAGGCGCATCTTTTGTTCGACGAAGCGCCGCCGGCGCTCGTCGACAAGGTCGAGCAGGTGGTGCGGCTGATCCGCTCCAAGGGCGTGGGCGTCTATTTCGTCACGCAGAATCCGCTCGACATTCCCGCCAAAGTGCTCGGTCAGCTCGGCAACCGTGTGCAGCACGCGCTCAGAGCCTTCACCCCGCGCGACCAGAAGGCAGTGCAGACCGCAGCCCAGACGTTGCGCCAGAACCCGAAATTCAGCGCCGAACGGGCGATTACCGAACTGGGGGTCGGTGAGGCGCTGGTCTCCTTCCTCGACGAGAAAGGCACGCCGAGCATGGTCGAGCGTGCGTGGATCTTGCCGCCCGCCTCGCGCATCGGCCCGCTTGCGGACGAAGAGCGGCGGCAGGCGATCCGTTCATCGCTCCTGCATGGTCATTATGAAAAGATGGTGGATCGCGAGTCGGCTTATGAGATGCTGCAATCCCGCGTCGGCGCAGCAGAGGCTGGCGGCACGGCGGCGGCGAAAATCGGCGCTGGCGGGGCGGCACCTCAGCCCGCGTCGGGCGGCGACGGCAGCAGTTTCCTGAGCGAAATCCTGTTTGGTCGTACCGGCCCGCGTGGCGGCCAGACCGACGGCCTGGTGCAGGCGGCGGCGAAGAGTGTGACGCGCACCATCGCCAGCCAGGTCGGGCGTGAGCTGGTGCGTGGCGTGCTCGGCTCCCTGCTCGGCGGCAGCAAGCGACGTTGAACCTGGAAACCGCAGTTGGGGCGTTGCGTGTGCGTTCATCGCGGCGCAGGGCAAGGCGCGAGGCGAAGGGAGGCGGGCTTTTCTTGCAACGGGGCGCAGCCCCGCGGCATGAACGTCAGGCCAGACCCAGCCGGCGCAGGATTTCCAGCGACAGCGTGGCCTGGTTGAGCGTGTAGAAATGCAGCCCCGGCGCGCCCAGGTCGAGCAGGCGCTGGCAGAGCTCGGTCACCACGTCAAGACCGAAGGCGCGGATCGAGTCGGCATCGTCGCCGAAGCTTTCGAATTTCTTGCGCATCCAGCGCGGAATCTCGGCGCCACTACCGTCGGCGAAACGTGCCAGCCTGGAAAAGCTGCCGATCGGCATGATGCCGGGCACGATCGGGATCGTGATGCCCAGCGCGCGCGCCTCGGCGACGAAATGGGCGAAGGCGTCGGCGTTGTAGAAGAACTGGGTGATCGCCGAATTGGCGCCGGCCTCGACCTTGCGCTTGAAGTTCATGAGATCGTCGCGTGGACTCTTCGCCTGCGGGTGCCATTCCGGATAGGCGGCCACCTCGATGTGGAACCAGTTTCCGGTCTGCGCGCGAATGAATTCGACCAGTTCGTTGGCATAGCGGAATTCGCCCACGTCGGCCATGCCCGAGGGTAGATCGCCACGCAGCGCGACGATGCGGGTAATACCGTGACTTCGATAGTCATGCAGGATCTTGCGTATGCTCTCGCGGCTCGAGCCGATGCAGGAAAGGTGCGGGGCCACGGCATGGCCCGCGGCGGCGATTTCCAGCACGATGTCGAAGGTGCGTTCGCGCGTCGAGCCGCCGGCGCCATAGGTGACGGAAAAGAAGGCCGGCGAGACCGCGGCGAGCTGGGCGCGAGTGGCGCGCAGTTTTTCCAGGCCTTCCGCTGTTTGCGGCGGGAAGAATTCGAAGGAGATTTCAGGTTTCATGGCGGGCATGGAGAAAGAATTCGCGGTTGCCGTCGCCGCCACTGATCGGGCTTTCGAACCAGTCGAGCGTGGTGAGGTGATTCGTGGCGCAGCAGGCGGCGAGTTTGTCGCGCACGGCCGGATAGAGCGTTTCGTCCGTGACGATGCCACCCTTGCCGATGTGTTCCGGGCCAACCTCGAACTGCGGCTTGATAAGCAGCAGCAGATCGCCGTGGCTGGCGAGGAAGCGAGGAAGTTGCGGAATGATCAGGGTGAGCGAGATGAAGGAGACGTCGGCGACGATCAGCTCGAAGCATCGCTCACCGTGCCGCCTCGCCAGCGCCGAATTTTGCAATTCACGCGCATTGACGCCCTCGAAGGCTTCGACGCGCCCATCGGCGGCAAGCCGCGGATGCAACTGCCGGTGGCCGACGTCGACGCCGACCACCTTCGCTGCGCCATGCTGGAGCAGACAGTCGGTGAAGCCGCCAGTCGATTGGCCGATGTCGAGGCAGGTCTTGCCGGCGACGGGGATGCCGGTATGCCGCAAGGCGCCGGCGAGCTTGAAGCCGCCGCGCGAGACGTATTCCGGACCTTCTCCAGGCAAGACGTGGAGTCTGGCGGTGGGGGCGAAGCGGTCGGAGGCTTTATGCACCGGCACGAGTTCCTGCGTTCCCCACAGTTCGAAACGGACGCGATCGGTGTCGATCAGCCGTCGCGCGGCCGTTCGCGAGGGCGCTAGGCCCCGTTCGACGAGCAGTTGATCGACGCGCACGCCTTCCGTATCGACGCGCGGCTTGCGCGCGACGGTCTTCTTCGGCCGCGCCGCGCGGGCATGAAACGAGTTCATGCTCATCTGAGCGGCTCAGTAGCGATAATGCTCCGCCTTGTAGGGCCCCTCGACCGGCACGCCGATGTAGGCCGCCTGCTCGGGGGTGAGCGTGGTGAGTTCGGCGTTCAGGCGCTTCAATTGCAAGCGGGCGACCTTCTCGTCCAGATGTTTGGGCAGTCGATAGACCCCGACCGGATACTGCCCGGCTTTGGTGAACAACTCGATCTGTGCCAGTGTCTGGTTGGCGAACGAGGATGACATCACATAGCTGGGGTGGCCGGTGGCGCAGCCGAGGTTCACGAGCCGCCCTTTGGCGAGCAGGATGATGCGGTGCCCATCGGGGAAGATGACGTGATCGACTTGCGGCTTGATTTCTTCCCAGCGATATTTTTCCAGGCTGGCGACGTCGATCTCGTTGTCGAAGTGGCCGATGTTGCAGACGATCGCCTGATCCTTCATCTTCACCATGTGCTCATGGGTGATCACATGCCAGTTGCCGGTGGCGGTGACGAAGATGTCGGCCTTGTCGCAGGCGTAGTCCATCGTCACGACGCGGTAGCCTTCCATCGCCGCCTGCAGCGCGCAGATCGGGTCGATCTCGGTCACCCAGACCTGGGCGGAGAGCGCCCGTAGCGCCTGCGCCGAGCCCTTGCCGACGTCGCCATAGCCGCAGACGACGGCGATCTTGCCGGCGATCATCACGTCGGTGGCGCGCTTGATGCCATCGACCAGCGATTCGCGGCAGCCATAGAGGTTGTCGAATTTCGACTTGGTCACCGAGTCATTGACATTGATCGCCGGCACCTTGAGTTCGCCCTTCGCGTGCATCTGGTAGAGACGGTGCACGCCGGTGGTGGTCTCCTCGGTGATGCCCTTGATATGCGATAGCCGCGTCGAATACCAGGTCGGATCGCGGGCGAGCCTCGCCTCGATCGCGGCGAAGAGAATGCGTTCCTCTTCGGAAGTCGGCGCCGAGAGCACGGCAGGATCCTTTTCCGCCTTGGCGCCGAGATGCAGGAGCAGCGTGGCATCGCCGCCGTCGTCGAGGATCATGTTGGAGAAGCCGCCGTCGGGCCATTCGAAGATGCGATGGGTGAATTCCCAATACTCTTCGAGCGATTCACCCTTCTTGGCAAAGACGGCAATACCGTCCTGGGCGATCGCCGCGGCAGCGTGATCCTGGGTCGAGAAGATGTTGCAGGAAGCCCAGCGCACCTCGGCGCCGAGCGCGGTGAGCGTCTCGATCAGCACCGCGGTCTGGATCGTCATGTGCAAGCTGCCGGAAATGCGCGCGCCCTTCAAGGGCTGGCTGGCGGCATATTCCTCGCGGATCGCCATCAGTCCCGGCATTTCGGTCTCGGCGATCTTGATTTCCTTGCGGCCCCAGTCGGCCAGCGCGATGTCGGCAATCACATAGTCGTTCATGGCGTTCTCCATTCGTCGAGATGAAGGGGCGCCGTTACCATGGACGGGTTTTCCGCGGCGAGCCTGACGACCTGGATCGATCGCTGCAGCGCCCCTCGCCGCGAGGTCGTGACATTTTACAGCCCGGCGTCGGACTTCAGTGCCAGGGCCTTGTCCGTGGCCTCCCAGGTGAATTCCGGTTCTTCACGGCCGAAGTGGCCATAGGCGGCAGTCTTTTCGTAAATCGGCCGCAACAGGTTCAGCATGTTGACGATGGCCTTCGGCCGCAGATCGAAGTGCTTTTTCACCAGTTCGGCAATGGTCTCGTCGGCCACCTTTCCGGTGCCGAAAGTGGTGACCCAGACCGAGGTCGGATGCGCGACGCCGATCGCGTAAGAGACCTGCACCATACAGCGCGTAGCGAGTCCCGCGGCGACGATGTTCTTCGCTACATAACGGCCGGCATAGGCGGCCGAGCGGTCCACCTTCGACGGGTCCTTGCCGGAAAACGCGCCGCCGCCATGCGGGCATGCACCGCCGTAGGTGTCGACGATGATCTTGCGGCCGGTGAGCCCGGTATCGCCTTGCGGGCCGCCGATGACGAAGCGGCCGGTCGGATTGACGAGATATTTGATCTCCCCCTTGACCAGTTCCTTCGGCAGTACCGGCTTGATGATTTCCTCGATCACTGCCTCGCGGATCGCTTCCAGCGGCATCTCGGGCGCATGCTGGGTGGAGAGCACGACGGTGTCGATCGCATCGGGCCGGCCATCGACATAGCGCACGGTGACCTGGCTCTTCGCGTCGGGCCGCAGCCAGGGCAGGCGGCCGTCCTTTCTCAACATCGCCTGGCGCTCGACGAGGCGGTGCGATAGGTAGATCGGCAAGGGCATCAGGGTCGGGGTCTCGTCGCAGGCGTAGCCGAACATCAAGCCCTGGTCGCCGGCGCCCTGGTCGAGGTTGTCGTCATAGGCGGCATTCACGCCGCGGGCGATGTCGGGCGATTGCTTGTCGTAGGAGACCAGCACCGCGCAGCCCTTGTAGTCGATGCCGTATTCGGAATCGTCGTAGCCGATGCGCTTGAGGGTGTCGCGCGCCACCTTCTGATAGTCCACGTTCGCGCTGGTCGTGATCTCGCCGGCCAGCAGCACCAGGCCAGTGGTGCATAGCGTCTCGGCGGCGACGCGGGAATGCGCATCCTGGGCGATGATCGCGTCGAGGATGGCGTCGGAAATCTGGTCGGCGACCTTGTCCGGGTGCCCTTCGGAAACGGATTCCGAGGTGAATAGATAAGACTTGCTCATGAAGGCTCCTGTTGTCATCTCCCCGCTCGATGGTCCGTCGGACCGGCCCGGGGGGAAGCGGAGCTGGCGACGCTTTAGCAGAATTTTTGAATCGCCCTGCAAGTTGTCACGGCCGCGAAACACGGCACTTAACTCGGCGATGGGGCGCGATAATAGCGCACTTTTGGTTTTGCGCACACCGACGCCCGACATGGGTCTCCTCTTCCGTCTGCTCGCCCACCTGCCCCTGCCGCTGCTGCATCTGCTCGGTGCCGGACTGGGCTGGCTGGTCTATCGGCTTTCGCCGACCTATCGACGCCATCTGCGCGAGAACATCGGTCAAGCCGGTTGCACCGATGCGCTGGGCACGGCGGTGGCCGAAGCCGGCAAGACGCTGCTCGAGTTGCCGAAAATTTGGTTGCGTCCGCAGGCCGAGGTGGTCGCCCGCGTCGTCCGCGTCATGGGCTGGGAACTGGTCGAACAGGCGTGGGCTGCAGGACGCGGCATCCTGTTTCTCACGCCCCACCTGGGCTGCTTCGAGATCACCGCGCAGTATTACGCGAGCTTCCGGCCGATCACGGTGCTCTATCGGCGGCCGAAGCAGGATTGGCTGGCGCCGCTGATCGAGCGTGGACGCGGCGCCCATCTGAAGCTGGCGCCGGCCGATCTTTCAGGGGTACGCAAGCTGATCGAGGCGCTCAAGGCCGGCGAGGCCGTCGGCATGCTGCCCGACCAGGTGCCGGGTGTGGGCGAAGGCGAGTGGGCGCCCTTCTTCGGCCGGCCGGCGTGGACGATGACGCTGGCGGCGCGGCTGGCCCGCCGCGGCGTCACGGTGATCCTCGCCTGGGCCGAACGCTTGCCGCGGGGCGCAGGCTATCACTTGCATCTGTCATTGCCGGAAGGTGACATCGCCACGCCGGCCGCCGTCAATCGCGAGATCGAGCGTCTCGTCAGGCAATGCCCTGCCCAATATCTGTGGGGCTACAACCGTTACAAGACACCGCGCGGGGTGCCGAAGCCATGACCCGGCTGCTCGCGCTCCTGATGCGGCTTCTCGCCTGGCTGCCATTTCCGCTGTTGGCGGCGTGCGGGCGCGGTCTCGGACGGCTGCTCTACGTCCTGGGACGCGAGCGGCGGCGAGTTGCGCTGACCAATCTCGGCCTGTGCTTTCCGACGCTGTCCGAGCGCGAAAAATCGGCGCTGGCGAGACGGCACTTCGCGCTGTTCGGCCGCAGTTTCCTCGAGCGCGGGCTGTTGTGGTGGGCTCATCCCGAGCGCATCCGCCGCCGGGTGGAACTCGAAGGGCGGGAACGTCTCGATGCGTTGAAGGGCAAGCCGGTGATCCTCTTGGTGCCCCACTTTCTCGGCCTCGACGCCGCCTGGACGCGCCTGTCGATGGAATACGACATGTCCGGCATCTACGCCAACCAGAAAAATCCGGTGTTCAACGAACTGCTCTACAAGGGGCGGGCGCGTTTCGGCAAGTCGCTGATGCTCTCGCGTCAGGACGGGGTGCGCCGCGGCGTCAAGGCGATCGAGTCCGGCTATCCATTCTTCTACCTGCCCGATCTCGACTATGGCCCGCGCGATGCGATCTTCGTGCCCTTCTTCGGCGTGCCGGCGGCGACCATCACCGGCTTGTCGCGGCTGGCGCGGCTGACGGGCGCGACGGTCGTGCCCGTCATCGCCCGCATGACCGAAGACGGCTATCGGATCGAAATCGGCGCGCCGTGGCGGGATTTCCCCGGCGCGAGCATCGAGGAAGATACGCGGCGCATGAATGCCTTCATCGAAGCCTGCGTGCTGGAGATGCCGGAGCAGTATTACTGGCTGCACAAACGCTTCAAGACGCGCCCGCCCGGGGAAAAACGGCCGTATTGAGCCGCTATTGCCCGCTGCCGGCGAAGGCGGGACGGCGTATGCTTGCCCGATGAAGATCCGTTTCACCAAGATGCATGGGCTGGGCAACGACTTCGTCGTGCTCGATGCCGTGCGCCAGAACTTCGTGCCGACGCCCGAACAGGCCCGCTGGCTCGCCGATCGTCACTTCGGCGTCGGCTGCGACCAGATCCTCGTCGTCGAGCCGCCGCAGACGGAGAATGCCGACTTCCGCTACCGCATCTTCAACGCCGACGGCAACGAAGTCGAACAATGCGGCAATGGCGCGCGCTGCTTCGTGCGCTTCGTCCATGAGCAAGGGCTTACCGACAAGCGTGAAATCCGTGTCGAAACTCTGGCCGGCATCATCACGCCACGACTGGAGGACGATGGCGAAGTGACGGTGGAGATGGGCGTGCCGCGCTGGCAGCCGGCCGAAATCCCTTTTCTCACCGACAGCGACGATCTGGTGCAGACCCTCGAATTCGCTGGCCGCAGCGTGCAAATCACCGCCGTCTCGATGGGCAATCCACATGCCGTGCAGGTCGTCGACGACGTCGATTCCGCCCCGGTGGCGCGCGATGGCCCGCTGATCGAGGCGCATCCGCGCTTTCCCAAGCGCGTCAATGTCGGCTTCATGGAAGTCGTCGACCGTCACCACATCCGTCTGCGCGTGTTCGAGCGCGGCGCCGGCGAGACGCTCGCCTGTGGCACTGGCGCCTGCGCCGCCGTGGTGGTCGGCATCCGGCGCAATCTTCTCGATTCGCCGGTGCGCGTGTCGACGCGCGGCGGCGAACTGACCATCGCCTGGGGCGGCATGGGAGAGCCGGTGTGGATGACCGGCCCCGCCGTCACGGTATTCACCGGCGAACTCGAAATACCAAAGGAGCTTGCATGAGCCTCGTTGCCAGGGATGTCGCCCAGTACCTGAAAGACCATCCGGACTTTTTCAACCAGTACGCCGAGCTGCTCGCGCAGATGCGCATTCCCGATCCGCACGGCGGACGCGCGGTGTCGATCACCGAACGGCAGATCGGCGCCTTGCGCGACCAGGTGAAAAGGCTCGAAAGCAAGCTGGCCGAACTGCTGCGCTTCGGCGAGGAGAACGACGTCCTGTCGGCGAAGACGCATCGTCTGGCGGTCGCGCTGGCCCGCGCCGAGGATGGTGCGAGTGTCTTTCTGGTGCTCTATGCCCATCTGGGTGGAACCTTCGCGATCCCCCATGTCGCGGTGCGCCTGTGGGACGTGCCCGGAGATCCGCAATCGCTTGAATTCCAACCGGTCAGTGCGGAGGTGAAAGACTATGTGCGGAATCTGAAGCGTCCCTACTGTGGTGCCAGCAACGGCGGTGAGATCCTCGACTGGTTCGGCGACGAAGGTAGTGAGATCCGCTCCATCGCCATCGTCCCCTTGCGCGACGAGGAAAATACCTTCGGCCTGATCGCGCTCGGCAGCGAGGAGGCTGAGCGCTTCTATGCCGAGATGGGCACGCTCTATCTCGAACGCATCGGCGAGATGGCTGCCGCCGCGCTGATGCGCACGCTGGCGGGATGAGCCAGACGACGGCCGAACGCTTCCTCGCCGAGCTCGCCCACCAGCGCGGCTTGAGTCCACACACGCTGGCTGCTTATCGGCGCGATCTCGCCATGCTCGCCGCAGGCAGCGAGGGAAGAGCCCTCGAAACCCTGCAGGCTCACGATTTGAGGCGCCTGGCGATGCGTTTGCATGGCCGGGGCCTATCGCCGCGTTCCGTGGCGCGCACGCTGTCGGCTTGGCGCGCGTTCTACCGCTGGCTGGCGCGGCACGGGGCGCTCGCCCTCGACCCTTGTCTGGGCCTCAAAGCGCCCAAGCGGCCGCGCGCGCTGCCGAAAGCCTTGCGGCCGGAGCAGGCGGCCGCACTGCTCGATGCCGCCGTCGATGACGATGCGCTCACATGCCGCGACCGCGCGATGTTCGAGCTGTTCTACTCGTCGGGGCTGCGGCTTTCCGAACTCGTCTCGCTCGACGTCGCCGGCGGGCTCGATCTGGCGGACGGCACGGTGACGGTGACCGGCAAGCGCGGCAAGACGCGCACCGTGCCGGTGGGCCGCAAGGCCCGCGAGGCGCTCTCTGCCTGGCTGAGATGGCGTGGCCGCATCGCGGCGGAGGGCGAATCCGCCTTGTTCGTCAGCCGGCGCGGCAGCCGGCTCACTCCTCGCGCCGTCGAGCAGCGCCTCGCGCTCTGGGCGAAGAAAAGCGGCTTGGGCCAGCACGTGCATCCGCACATGCTGCGCCATTCGTTCGCCAGCCACCTGCTGCAATCTTCCGGCGACCTGCGCGCGGTGCAGGAGCTGCTCGGCCACAAAAGCATCGCCACGACGCAGATCTACGCCCATCTGGATTTCCAGCACCTCGCGAAGGTTTATGACGCCGCGCATCCGCGCGCCCACGAAAAATGACCGCGACGCTGATCCTTCATCCCGGCAAGGAACGTTCCTTGCTGCGCCGCCACCCGTGGATTTTCGATACCTCGGTGGCGCGGATCGATGGCCATGCGCGCGCCGGGGATACCGTCCTCGTCGCCGACAGCCATGGCAAGGCGTGGGCGA
The DNA here is from genome assembly GCA_046294935.1 of Rhodocyclaceae bacterium. Lineage (GTDB taxonomy): Bacteria > Pseudomonadota > Gammaproteobacteria > Burkholderiales > Rhodocyclaceae > Sulfuricystis. The sequence goes on along the minus strand of JBKBOI010000001.1, from coordinate 8,945 downwards.
GGGCTGCCTACAGTCCGCGCTCGAAAATCCGCGCGCGGGTCTGGAGCTTCGATCCGCAAGCGCCGATCGATCACGCGTTCTTCAAGCGCTGCATCGCGGCCGCGGTCGCGCGTCGCGCGGCATTGCCTGAACTCGTCGGGCAGCAGGGCCTGCGGCTGATTCATGCCGAATCGGATGGCCTGCCAGGGGTGATCGCCGACCGCTATGGCGACACGGTGGTCGTGCAACTGACCAGCGCCGGAGCGGAAAAGTGGCGCGGGGCGATCGTCGATGGACTGGTCAAGGCCACGGGCTGTGCCCGCATCTACGAGCGCTCGGATTCCGAGGTGCGCGGTCTGGAAGGGCTGGAACCGAAAACGGGTTGGCTTCATGGCGAGGCGCCCGCCGGCGAGATCGTCATCGAGGAGCATGGCGTAAAGATGGCTGTCGATATCGTCAGCGGCCACAAGACTGGCTTCTACCTCGACCAGCGCGACAACCGCCGGCTGCTCGCCGAACTCTCAAGGGACAAGCGGCTGCTCAACTGCTTCTGCTACACCGGCGGCTTCTCGCTGCAGGCGCTGGCCGGCGGCGCGACTTCCGTGCTGTCGATCGACAGCTCGCAGCCGGCGCTCGACCAGGCTGCGGCGAACCTCGCATTGAACCCGCATCTGGACGCTTCACGCGCCGAATGGCGCTGCGCGAATGTCTTCGACGAGTTGAGGAAGCTGAAGGGGGGAGGCGAAACCTTCGACCTGATCGTACTCGATCCGCCGAAATTCGCGCCCTCGGCGGCGCACGCCGAGCGCGCAGCCCGCGCCTACAAGGACATCAATCTGCTCGGCTTCAAGCTGCTGGCGCCGGGCGGCCTCATGATGACCTACTCCTGTTCGGGCGGCATCGGCGTCGAACTCTTCCAGAAGATCGTCGCCGGGGCGGCCAGTGACAGCGGGCGCACCGCGCGCATCGTCAAACGGCTGCAAGGCGCGGCGGATCACCCGGTCGATCTCGCGTTTCCCGAGGGCGAATATCTGAAGGGGTTGCTCATCCAGGTCGATTGAAAAGTCGGCGCTGGCGGAAATGTGGCGCGTCCCGCCGGGCGCCGACCCGCTTCGGAAAGTCGGCGCTGGTAGGACGGCACGATCACCGCCTCGGTTCCTCGTAGGGCGCGATCTTGTCGACGTAGAGCCGGTAACCGGCCACGCCCCATTGCGTCTCGCCCCGCTGCACGGCGAGCGTGCCGTAGGCCCAGATCGGCGCCATCATCTTCACCCCGGCAAGCGGCCTGGCCGACTTGGCATGGATGATCTGGTTCGCCGGCGGCGGTGGCGTGTGGATGCAGGCGCCGAAATAAGGGACGAGGAGAAATTCAGTGACCTTGTCGCCCGTCCGCTCCAGCGGCAACGCGAAGCCGGCGATGCGGATCTTCTTGCCATCGAGCGCAGGTTCGGCGGGCGCGTCGTCCCATTCCTTTTTCAGCCGGTCGAGCGCCTCGATCGCGCGGGGATCGGAATCCTGCAATTTCGAGAAATCGAGCCCCTTGAACTGGGCGGCGGGATCCCAGCCCTTGGGCACCAGCGCTTCCCATTTCAGTTCCGGCCAGGGTTCGGCGGCGAAGATGGAGGTGGCGAACAGCAGGGCAAGAGCGAACAGTAGGCTTTTCATGGTCAGATGCGCGGAGTGAGGCCGTCGGCGAGCGACATGCGCAAGGCGCGCCAGCCCGGCACCAGACTGGCGGCGAGACCGGTGACGATGATGGAGAGCATGAGCGCGATTTCGTTCGCCGTGGGCGGCCGCAATGGCAAATGGATACTGAAGTGCGTCAGCGCGAATGGCGCGAAGAGAACGATGCCGGCCGACACGAGGAGCACGCCGAGCGCGACGCCCAGCGTGGTGATGACGAGACCTTCGGTGACCAGCATCAGGAAGATCTCGCCCGGTCCGGCGCCGAGGCTTCTCAAGATCGCCAGTTCGCGGCGGCGCTCGTTCAGGCTCGCAAGCATCGTCGTGACGAGACCAGAGAGACCGACGAGCACGACGAGGCTGGAGACCGCCAATAGGATTTTCTCGACCGTGCCGATCGTCTGCCACAGCTCGTCGAGCGCGACGCCGGGCATCACCGCCATCAGCGCCTCGCCGCGATAGCCGTTGATCGTGCGTTGCAGGCGAAAGACGTCGCTGCGGTTCTTGAGGCCGATCAGCATCGCGGTGATCTCTTTCGGCGCCAGATCGAACTTGCGTACCATTTCGGCGGGGATCGACAAGCCGGGCAAGGGGGCGCCGCCCGCCCAGTCGAGATGGATCGCGGAGATCGCTTCGAGGCTCACATGGACGGTGCGATCGACTGGCGTGCCGGTCGGCGCGAGGATGCCGACGATGGTGAAGGGCTTGTCGGCATGTTCCGGCCCGAGTGTCTCCATGCCATGCGTCAGCGTGATGCGCTCGCCCAGCCGGTAGCCCAGTTCGCGCGCCACGTCGCTGCCGATCACGGCCTCGAAGACCGTGTCCAGCGTGCCGCCGAACGTGCGGCCGGCGCCGAAGACGAGCGATCGTTGCTGCGCATGGCGGAAATGCTCGAAATAGGCGGGTGTCGTGCCCAGCACCGGGAAGCCGCGATGGCCGTCGCCCAGCGACAATGGTACCGCCCAATCGACTGCCGGATGGCTGGCGAAAGCCTTGAAGCTGTCCCAGCGCATGTTCTGCGTCGCGCTGCCGGAATGGAACACGGCATAGAGCATCAGTTGCACGGCGCCGGTGCGCGCGCCGACGACCAGATCGACGCCGGAGATGGCTTGCGAAAAGCTCTGCCGCGCATCGTGGCGCACGCGTTCGACGGCGAGCAGCATGGCGCTGGAGAGCGCGATGGCGGCCAGCAGGATGGAGAGCGAAAGCCGCCGCGCCCAGGCGCTTTTCAGGGCGAGGAGCAGGATGGCTTTCATGCGTCGCTCTCCATTGCGGCGCGATTGATCTCGGCCAGCGACAGCCGTCGGTCGAAATGCGCCGCGAGCCGCACGTCGTGGCTGACGAAGAGCAGTGTTGCGCCTGCCGCCTGCGTTTCGGCCAGCAAGAGATCGATGAAACGCTGCTGGCGCGGCGCATCGAGCGCGGAAGTCGGTTCGTCGGCGAGCACGAGCTCCGGCCGGCCGATCAATGCGCGCGCACAGGCCGTGCGCTGCTGCTGGCCGACCGAGAGTTCCGCCGCGGGTTTCGACCACAGCGTGGGCGCCAGATCGAGATGATCGAGCAGACGCTCGGCGGCCTGGCGTGGGTTGCCGGCGCGTTGCCGGCGGCGTGAAGAGAAAGTGCAAGGCAGCAGCACGTTGTCGAGCGCCGAAAGCCAGGGCAGCAGATTGAACTGCTGGAAGATGAAACCGATGTGATCGGCGCGGAAACGGTCGCGTGCCCGGCGTGAGAGGGTTTCCAGTCGCTGGCCGAGCACGCCGACCGTGCCCGTGGCCGGCAGCGCGACACCGCCGAGTATGCCCAGCAAGGTGCTCTTGCCGCTGCCGGAAGGTCCGAAGAGGAAGACGCGCTCACCGGCCGCGACTTCGAAATGCGGAATGTCGAGGCAGGGAGTGCTCTGACGCGGCCAGCGATGAGTGAGATCGGTCAGGACGAGTGCGCTCATGTGCGCACAGCTTACCAGCTCAGCACGGGCACCTTCGGCGTGAGCCGGTGCTTGCCCTGGCCGGCCGGGCCGTTGCGCTGCACCTCGAGCCGATAGAGGCGCTTGAAGGATTGGAACAGGGTCGTCTCGACCGATTTCAGCGCCGCCGGCTGGGCACAGCGGAAACCGTAATGCGCTTCGATATCGGCATGATGGGTTTCACCTTCGTGAGCATGCCGATCACGTCGATCGTCGCCGCCCAGGAAGGGCACATGCACATGCTTGGTTTCCAGCGCGCATCGTGCGGCGGCCGCCGGCAGGAAGGGGACGGCGTCGAGGGCGGCAGCCGCCGCTGCGAGCGCCGTCTTTTCCTTCTCATTCCTCGGTGGCCGCTCGAAACCGACGGCGGCGTCGAGCGGCAGTTCGAGGATGAGCTCGATCCTGCCGGCGTCGATCGCCACATCGAGCTGGCCCTCGCCATGCACGTGTTTGTGCTGCGCCAAGGCAAGGCTCGTGGTGCAGGCCAAAACGAGTGGCAAGAGACGATGCTTCATCGTGAAACCTCCTGTCAATGCACGTGATCGTTGCCAAACAAGACGACGAGGATGCCGGCGGCGAGCAGCAGCGCGTGCCAGCCGATCGCCGACTGCTCGCGTTTGAGGCGCGGCATCAGGTCGGCCACCGCGATGTAGAGGAAGCTGGCCGCGGCGATGGTCAGGATGTGGGGCACCCAGTCGAGCGCCTGCTCGAGCGCGAAATAGCCGATGAGGCCGCCGAAGAGGGAAGTCAAACTGGAGATGCCATTCCAGAACAAAGCGCGGCCACGGCTCCAACCGGCGGCCAGCAGGATCGCGAAGTCGCCGGCTTCCTGCGGCACCTCGTGCGCGATGACGGCCAGTGCCGTCATCCACCCCAGCGCTGGGTCGGCGAGGAACGCGGCGGCGATCAACAGGCCGTCGGTGAAGTTGTGAAAACCATCGCCGATCAGGATCGACAGCGTGCCGTCGTCGAACTGCAGATGGTGGTGATGGTGGGTGTGGTCTTCGCAGGTCGCGGTATCGGGGTGCGTGTCATTGCCGTGGGCATGGCGCCAGAGGGCATATTTCTCCAGGGCGAAAAAGCCGAGGATGCCGGCGAGCAGCAAGGGAAAGACTTCGTGGGGCGTCGGGCCCGATTCGAGCACTTCGGGCAACAGATGCAGCAAGGCGGTGGCCAGCAGGATGCCGGTCGAAAAGCTGACGCTGTGCGCGAGTGCGCGACGCGGCAGGCCGAACATCACCAGCGCGGCGGCCAGCACGGCGAGCAGCCCGCCGGCCAGGCAGGCCAGCGTGATTTGGACGAGCACGGGCAAGGTAGTCATGAAGCCGCATTCAAACACAACGAAGTTGCAGATGCAACATTGTTGCAATTACTGCCGCGCTATGGTTAGATGTAGCCATGACGCGAAGCGCTGCCTTACTCCGTGCCGCCGGCCTCAAGGCCACATCGAGCCGCGTGCGGGTGCTCGACGCGCTGCTGACGGCCAAACAGCCGTTTTCCCATGCCGATCTCGAGGCATTGCTGCCCGATGCCGATCGGGTCACGCTGTATCGCGTGCTCGATGCGTTGGTCGATCGTGGTCTGGCCTTGAAAGCCGCCGATGCGCGCGGGGTATTTCGTTTCTCCGCCAGCGCTGCGCAACGCGAACACCGTAGCCACGTGCATTTCCGCTGCACCGGCTGCGGCGGCGTGTTCTGCCTCGAAGCCTCGCCACCGCCACCACCGAAGCTGCCGCGCGGGTTTCGTCTTGCCGAAGCCGAATTCGATCTACGCGGCACCTGCGCGCAATGTGCGCGCCGCAAGGCATGATGCGCGGCCTGCGCGCCTTGCTGCTGGGTTTCATGCTCGTCTGGGCGCAGTGCGCCCTTGCCGCGCACGCCATCGATCATGCATTGCATGAGCACGACGAGGCTTGCCTCGAATGCCTCGTCATGCCAGGCTTTGCCGCCTTGCCGGCGATGCCGCCCCGTCTGTGTGCGCCGCTGGCGGCCCAGTCGAGAACTACCCGTGCCGTCTTGCCAGCGCCGACTTTTGCGCGGGCGATCCCTTTTCATAGCCGCGCCCCGCCTTCGCTCCAAAGCGCCTGATCGAAAGCCCTCTTTTTTCAGCTGCTTTGGAGTATCGAGATGAACCGCATCCCATTGTGGACGCTGGCTGCTGCCGGCGTTTTGAGCGCGTCGTCCGCTGGCGCGGCCGACGACGAGCTGAAAGCCCTGCGCGAGGAAATCGCGCAGATGAAGCGCGCCTACGAACAGCGCATCGCCGCGCTGGAAGCCCGTCTGAAAGAAGCGGAAAAGAAACCCGCTCCCGCCCCCGCAGCCGCTCCGTCTGGCCAGGTCGGCGCCGGCAGCGCCTTCAATCCGCAGATCTCGTTGATCCTCGATGGCGTGTATTACCGTGACAACCGGCAGGGCGCCGGAGCTACGCTTTTGGACGGCATCGATGGCATCAATCATGGCCACACGCATCAGGGGCATGCCCACGGCGGGCTCGAACGCGGCTTCAACCTGCGTGAAACCGAACTCGTCTTCTCGGCCACGGTGAGCCCGCATTTCGATGCCTGGGCGACGATGACGGTGAGCGAGCATGGCGATGTCTCGCTCGAGGAAGCCTATTTCGACACGCGCAGCCTGCCTTACGGCTTGAAGGTGCGCGGCGGCAAGTTCCTCTCCGGCATCGGTTATCTGAACGGCCAGCATCCGCATCAATGGGATTTCGTCGATCAGAACCTGCCCTACCGCACCCTGCTCGGCGACCATGGCGTCGGCGACACCGGTTTACGCCTTTCCTGGCTGCCCAAGACGGGCAATTGGTATTCCTTGCTCGGCGTCGAATTCCTGCAAGGCAAGGAGCAAACCTTCGCGACTGCCGGCGAGGAAACCCCGACCGGGCGCGCGGACGGTGCGCCCCTGGCACCCACGGCGGCCGGCGCATTGTCGGCGGCCAAGGCAGGCCCCAGGCTCACGACCCTGTTTGCCAAGTTCGGCCCCGATCTCGGGGCCAACCACGCACTGCAATTTGGCGGCTGGCTGGCCCGGTCGAGCCAGCATCAGGAAGTCCATGACCACACGCTGGAAGACCCGACAGCCTTTGTGCACGCGCTCGAAGGCAAGGGCCGCGCCTAGGGGCTCGATGCGGTCTACAAATACGATGCCGGTCGCTATGGCGGAGAGGGCAGCTTCAAGCTGGTCGGTGAGTACCTGCGCCTGAACAAGGATCTCAAGATTGCCTTCCACGAAATCGGCGCCTGGGTTGGCCAGAAGCGCGAGTTCTCGCAAGACGGCTTCGTGGTGCAGGGCACGTATGGCTTTTTGCCGCATTGGCAGGCCGGCGTGCGCTATGACGTGACCGGGTTGACCAACAAGGTCGATGGCCCGGCCGGCAAGCTGCGCGATTGGGATAAATCCGACCGCTGGACCTTCGCACTGACGCGCCACATCGACCATTTCTCGCTGCTGCGCCTGCAAGTCTCGCGCGCCAGGCTGGCGATCGACGGCGCGAAGGAAAACGTCAATCAGGTCTTTTTGCAGTATCAGCACAGCCTGGGCGCTCATGGCGCGCACAGCTTCTGAGGAGAGCGGCGATGAAACGACTCGGGTTCATCCTGGCTTTGCTGGTGGCCTTGCCGGCCTGGGCATTGGAGGTCGTTGCGACGACCTCCAGCATGGGCATGCTGGCGCGCACGGTCGGCGGGCCGGCTGTCAAGGTGACGGAACTTGCGCCCCCCGACCGCGATGCGCACATGCTGCAGGCGCGTCCTTCGATGATGCGCGCGTTGCGCGATGCCGCGCTGGTCGTCGCCGTCGGTGCCGAACTGGAGATCGGCTGGCTGCCGGCGGCGCTCGACGGTGCGGCCAATGGCGCCATCCTGCCCGGCCGGCCCGGCTACTTCGAGGCTGCGGCGCAGGTGCCGCTGCTCGATGCCGGCAAAGCGGCCGATCGCGCGCAGGGCGATGTGCATCCGGCCGGCAATCCGCACGTCAATCTCGATCCGGCGCGTATGGCGACGATCGGCCTGGCGCTCGCGGAACGGCTCGCGCAGCTCGATGCGGCCAATGCGGCCGGCTACCGGCAGCGTGCGCGGGATTTCGCCACCGCGGTCGAGGGCAGGACGTCTGCCTGGAAGCAAAAGGCTGCGGGGAGCGGCGGGGTGGTGACCTTTCACAAGGACGCCATCTACCTGATGGCCTTCCTGGAGGTGCCTTTCCATGGCACGCTGGAGCCGATACCAGGTGTGGCGCCGACGGCTGCGCACCTCGATGCCCTGGCCGGCAAGCTCAAAGGCAAGAAAGGGGTGATCGCCATTACGCCCTATCAACCGCCGGCGGGTGCCGAAAAGCTCGCCCAGCTGATCGGTTGGCCGGTGGTCACACTGCCGATCGATCCACCGGCCGGCAGTGATGCGCAGGGCTATTTCGCACTCATCGACCGCTGGGTCGATGCCTTGGCGACGGCAAGGTGATGCTGGCGTTCGTCGAGGCCGTGGCCGGTTATGCCCGTCCCGTCTCGCCGCCGGCGACTTTCTCGGTCGCCCGTGGCGAGGTCGTGGGGCTGACTGGCCCCAACGGCATTGGCAAATCGACACTGCTCAAAGCCGCGCTAGGCAGCGCCCACCTGTTCGCGGGGCGTATCGAACGTTTGCCGGGCGCGCGTCTGGCCTATTTGCCGCAGCAACCAGTGCGTCTGGCCGAGATGCCAGTCGCGGGCCACGAGTTGTTGGCCGTGTCAGGCGCCCGGCATATGACGCCGCCGGCGCGCCTGGCCGAAAAGCTCTCGCGGCGTATCGACCGCCTCTCCGGAGGCGAGTATCAGCTTTTGATGCTTTGGACGGCGCTCGCCGGTGAGGCGGAACTGGTCTTGCTCGACGAGCCGACCAACAATCTCGATGCCGGCCATATCCAGACGGCCATCGATGAGATCGACGCGGCGCGGCCTCATCGCGCCACATTGGTGGTCAGTCAGTCACGACCGCGGCTTTCTCGCCACGGTGTGTACGCGCATCGTCGCCCTGGGGGCGACATGAGCAGCCTGTTCGTCATCCCCTTTTTCGCTGGCTTGCTGCTGGCATCGCTACTGCCGCTCGTCGGCAATCTGCTGCGTCTGCGCGACGAATGGCTCGCCACCTTGGGTCTGGCGCATCTGGCGGCCGCCGGGGCCTTGGCCGGCATGGCGCTCTCTTGGCCAGCCTCTCTGGGCGCGCTTGCCGGCGCCTGGGTCGGGGCGGGCGCCAAGCAAGTTGTCGGCGGACGCAGCAATTCGGCCTATGGCCTGATGATCCTCGCCGGCTGGGCGGCGACGCTGCTCGTTGCCGCGAATACCC